>JAUSEB010000367.1 GCA_030650495.1 Armatimonadota bacterium
GTATATGCACAAGGCCAGGGATTTGATGAGGATCGCAAAGGACGCGGGCGTGGGATTCCAGGTGGAGAATTCGGCGGGGCTTGGCCGAATGGCGGACTCGCTGCTGAATGATTCCGCCAAATTGGATGAAGTCCGCGACAGAGCTTTGGCATTGATAGAGCGAAACAAAGGCGCTTCCCGCCGCTGCGCGGAGGCAATAGCTGAGATGGTTGAGGGTTGAGAGTTGAGAGTTGAGGGAACCGTCAACCGTCAACCGTCAACCGTCAACTTCGCTCTGGATGTGATCAGTGGCCGGGCAAAGGGGCCTGGGCCTTGCGCGCTCAGGGTTGGGCTTTCGTTTCTTTCTTGTATTTATTTGGTTGGGCTGAAGCTTTTTCTTTTACCATACAGATTTGGAATCAGGAAGCGCAGACGGCTGCCATGCCCGGTCATAAGCGTCGGCAATATAACATTCGGCGGGACGGGCAAAACGCCAACCGTCAGAACTATCGCCGCTGAGCTTGCCGCGTGCGGATTGCATCCCGCGCTCCTAAGCCGTGGACATGGTGGGACGGAAAGCGGCGGGGCGGCTATAGTCTCGGATGGTGAAACACGCCTGCTTTCAGCGGAGCAGTGCGGCGATGAGCCTGCAATGCTGGCGGATTTGCTGCCGGGAGTTCCTGTCATTATCGGCAAGAACAGATACAAAACCGGCAAATCGGCAATAGAGCAATTCGATCCGGGTGTTATACTACTCGATGACGGTTTGCAGTATTGGCAGCTTCACCGGGATTTGGATATTGTCTTAATAAACGCCGTGGAGCCGTTCGGCTATGGCCGCCTGATGCCAAGGGGAGCGCTTCGTGAACCGCTGTCAGGCCTCCGCCGGGCAGGTGTGATAGTCATAACGAATAGCGATAAGGTCTCAGCGGAGAGCTTAACTGAGACGAAAGCTCGCATAAGCTGGCATGCGCCGAAATCGCTTGTGATAGAAGCCATTCATCGTCCATTCAGTTTGCGTGATGTCGGCGGTGAGAAGCTAAGTCTTGATTGGCTCCGTGGCCGCCGCGTGTGCGTTATGTGCTCCATTGGCGTTCCGGGATTATTCGCCGAATCAATTACGAGCTTGGGCGCGGAGGTCGTATATAGAGTCGATTTCCCGGACCATCATCTTTGGAAGTCCAGAGAGATCGAGCAAATCGCCGAAAAAGCTTTGGCCGCCGGCGCGGAAGTTCTTGTCACGACGGAGAAGGATATGGTGAAACTGCCTGAGGTGGAGACACGTCTGCCTATAATGGCTTTGGATATAATCGTCGAGTTCCGGCAGCCCGGCTTGATGGACATTTTACTCGGAGTGGTGGATAACGTTGGGAAGGGATTCTAAACCGTTTAGAAAGAAGCTTCTGCTAGCGGCGGTTCGCGCTATAAGCCGCCCGCTGGTTTGGCTCCTCAGCCGGGTACCGTGGAACGCCGCTGATCCGATTGGCCGAGCGCTCGGCATGTTGGGTTATGTTATCAGTAAGCGATACCGGCGGGTGGCAATCGCCAACCTCAGGGCGGCTTTTCCTGAGATTACCGAAGCGAATGCGAAATACCTGACGAAGCAGACGTTCTGTAACTTCTGCAGGGCATTCGTCGAATTCTTTATTGTCAGGCGGTTTACTCAATCAGAAATCAACAATGTAATAGAACTAGAGGGAACTGAGAATACGGACGAAGCGCTGCGACGCGGTAAAGGCGGAATCATATTAACCGCCCACTTTGGAAATTGGGAAGTTTTAGCCAGGAAGCTGGTGGCGCAGGGTTACCCTCTCAATGTGATAGCGCGAAACAGCGATGATCCCACAATGACCGGAATTATAAACGACATCCGCCAGAGCGGGGGATACAACGTGATGACGAGGGATTCATCCGTGAGGACCTCCATGAGATGCCTGAAGGCAAATGAGTTTGTAGGTATTTTACCAGATCAAAATACGCTGGGAAGCTGCGTGTTTGTAGAGTTCTTTGGCCGGCCCGCGGCGACGGCGGCGGGCGCCGCGATGTTCGCAATAAAAACAGGGGCGGCCATATTGCCGGCCTTTTGCTCATGGAATCCGAAAGAAAAGAAGTATCATGGAATCATCTATCCCGCGCTTGAATATAAGTTGACGGGTGACACCGACAAGGACGCAATAAATATAACGGCGGCATTTACCAGGGCCATCGAGGATGAAGTGCGCAAGTACCCATCTCAGTGGTTGTGGATTCATAACCGATGGAAACGCGCAGGCGAAGCGCAAAGCTGTCAGCTGACAGCTGACAGCTTTGGTTAGAAAGGATTGTTTTGTCGTGTCAAGAAGATCGGTCGCCAAATCCGTGGCGCTGACGGTAATTGCAGCCGCGATTCTCCATACCGGCGCTTGGGCCGCGGATTTCAGAGATGAGATTCGTGAGGCGTCTGGGAAATTTCGTGATATGACGGCGACCATCATCGGCGTATACGCAAATCAGAAAGAACTCAACAAGATAGGCAAGAGTTACGCTCGCAGCCACGAATTCAAAAAGGCGAAAATCACTTTCAAGGATCCTGACAAGTTGAAGATGGAAGGAACTGTCGGGATGGTAAAAATCCAGTATATTATCTGCGGTGAAACGCGCATCGTCCGCATCCCAAGCCTGCGTTATTCGAAACGCGAGAATCTATCTGACGAGCCCGGGAAGGCCCAAACCAGCCTCGACGTCGGCGCAATCACCGATGGTCTTTATGACACTCATAATGTAAAACATATTGGGACCGAAGAAGATGTCCTTATCTTCCAGTTGAATAGAAAAGGCGACGATCGATGGAATCAGAAGATTTGGGTAGAGAATAAAACGTTCAAACTTCTGAAGCGTGAGAAATATCGCAAGAACGGTCTATTGAAGGCGCGGTACTGCTATAAGGACCATCATAATGTGGATAGCGTCATCTGGATTCCTTTCAGAACCGAGACCTATACCCCGGCAGGAAAGCTTGCCGGCGCTTCAGAGTTGAAGAATGTGAAGGTCAACGAAGGAGTTTTGGACTCGATATTCAAATGAGTCATCGTGCGATAGAAGCTGCCCATTCCAGACAGGGGGTAACAGAAGTTTTTGCGGAAGCGTGGCATGGAAAATCCTAAATCCATTCTGATAGTCAAGCTGAGCGCAATCGGCGATGTCGTAATGGCTACGCATACCGCGGAACTGATAAGAACAACGTATCCCAACGCTTACGTCGCCTGGCTGGTTGAAGATAAATGTGCGGATGCAGTGGTGGGCAACCCGTTCCTCGACGAGGTTTTTGTGTGGCGCAGGTTGCGATGCTGGGCTGATGTCGGCGCGACCGTGGATCTTGTCCGAAAACTGCGCGCCCGCAACTTTCAATTCGCTATTGATCTGCATGGTATCGCACGAAGTTCCATACTGGCGCGATTATCCGGGGCAAGAAAGAGAATCGGGTTTGCCAAAGGCCCGGAGCTTAGCAGCGCTCTATACAATATCAGAGTCGACTGCAGTAAAAAGCGCCCCGCTATGGATCGTCATCTCGCGCTGATGGAAGTAATCGGAATCAATCCCTCCATCGCTCCTCTGCGACCATACTTCCCACTTTCCGACCAAGATATATGCGATGCGCGCCGCCTGCTCGAGTCCGTGGAAATCAACAGCGAGATAGAGATTGCTGCCTTCGCCCCCGCAACGACACGAGATTACAAGCACTGGATGGAGAACAATTGGACCGAGCTCGCCAACGAGCTATCATCCCGGTTTGGCCTCACGCCGGTCTTTCTAGGCGCGCCCGAAAATGTTGCGCTCATCGAAAGGATTCGCACAAACACATCAGTGCGTACGGAGTCCTTTGCGGGGCTTACAACGCTGAGACTCGCAGCCGCCGTGATGAAGATCGCGAGACTTACCGTGACAGTGGACAATGGCCTAATGCACACAAGTGTCGCGATAGGAACGCCAACCGTTGCCGTATTCGGACCCACCTCGCAGTGGCGCAACCATTCACAACGCGCACACTTCATGGCTGTGAGAAAAGAGTTCGATTGCGCGCCATGCAGCGGGAAGACTGTCTGTGATCAGTTCGATTGTATGAGATCCGTTGGCGTCGAAGACGTTGTAGACGCCGTTGCCAGGATGCTCCACACGTCCGGCCCCGTCTCAAGTAACCAGGCTTAACGGACCTAGCTCAACTTACCGTCAACTGCGTCCATTACGCGCTGAACCGCAGGCGCAATGGTCTGTCTGGCTGCGCTTTTTACAGACACAGGCACAAGATATTCATAGCGCAGGAAATAAAGGAACCGTGTGACCAAATCGCGATCGATGGGTTGGTCAATGGTTTCGGATAACGCCTTAGATAGATCCTCTTTGGGCTCGACATGCCTTACCACTCCCGGCACATTGTAGAAAGCCTCGCCAAGGGTAATCACCGGACGGAAACGTATCAATGCCTCCACGCCTACACTTGAGTTTAAGGTTAGCACAGCCAAAGCGTCTTGCAAAGCCTCATTTACGGGAGTAGTAAGGAGGAAATAAATGTCGGGGAAAGACGCGCGCAGAGATGAATAGTCCACCCGTCCATAATCCGACGGGTGCTCCTTTACGACGAGGCGGACATGGTCACCACTTCGCGCGTTGTAATCCTTCACTTGCTCCGCGACGTATGTGACAGCCGCCTCCATAGATTGCAAATGAGGAGAGAATAACAGCACCTGGGTGTCGTCATGCACCTGCATCGCAAACAGTACATATCTTTCCGGAAGCGACAAATGATCGTGAAAACCCTTCTGAATGCCTGACGCGTTGCGCAATGGCCGCTGCTGCAGAGGGGTTCTTAGCAGATCCTTTACCTTAGCGTCGTCCATAGTGATTCGTCGGAAGAACTCAGGTGGCTTGCCGGTCAGACTGCTGTTGAAATTGACCCCTGCCGGATCCATCGACAGTGTGCCGGGCAACGTCCCATTCTCACAGAAAAGCGTCTTCACACCACATTCTCTAGCGGCGGCGACAGCGGCGCCTACCGGAATGCTGAAGCCGTTCCAGACTACCAACAGATCAATGCCGGACATCTTTCGTCGGAAAAAGCGGTACCATTGCGTGGCGCGGCGGTTGAGCCGATTCCGGAACCGCGCGGTCTCCAGATCGGGATGCTTGATAGTCTTCTTGAGGTAATAGAAGCGAGTGAGCGATTCCAGTAACTCGTCCGCGACCGGTGTACGTTGAAGAAACAGGGAGGACAAGATCATCTTTGGGGTCATGGAGTAAATGTTGAAATGCTTGGTTCTCACACCTGAGGGGAGTTCCGCTGATATAAGCTTGAATAAACGCCGATGGTGTTCATAATAGGAAACGAACGCAATCATTTTAGGACATTTACACATATGAATACCACTGAATACCACCACAATATTTTGAGCTTGTTATTACAGTAAAGAGCACGCTGGGTGGCGCGCGCAGACGCCCACGGAAGCGTTGTTTCGTTAAGGAGGCTGACGCCCATCTTTAACTTCGAGCTATCTATTGGATTATAACAGATACCGGTTGACTGATGTCAACGGTGGTGTTGCGTAATAACGGCAATGCATGCGGGTGCGGCGCCTTCGGAGCATGCAGGGAAGGCAGGCTAGTTGGGTTCTGGAGGAAATAGACAAAGGACTGGCTAATACGTAGTACATGCGCAGTATTCTTCTACTTAACCTTAACCACATAGGCGATGTCCTGTTTACAACACCGGCAATAAGCGCCCTCCGCGAGCGCCACCCCTCGGCGCGGATTGTCTGTGTGGCGCATGCCGGCGTTGCTGACGCGCTCAAGGAAAACCCTGACATAGATGAAATCATCCTTCGCCACAACCGCAGCCTTCTGGAGAACGCGCGCATCGGGCTTGGTTTGCGCTCGTGGAAGTTTGACATCAGTTATTGCTTTACTTTCAGTTCATACAAACTTGCGGCAATCGGCGTTTTGGCGGGCGCAAAGGAAAGGGTGGGCTTTTCGTATCGCCAGCTTAAGCCGTTTTTGACCGTAAGCGTTCCCAACGACAACTCAAAACATCAAGCTGAGAGTTATCTTGATCTGGTCAGGGCGACTGGGCCTGTTGATTCGACCTACCCGATGCGTATGTGCGTCAGCGAGAAGGATCAGCAGGTGGCTGACAAGTTCCTGGCCGGCGCTGGTTACAACGGCTCTGGGCCGCTGGTAGGCATAAACCCCGGCGGAACGGTTCGCATCAATCAGTGGTTTCCGGATAGGTTTGCAGCGCTGGCCGACCGCTTGCAAAAAGACGGCGCAACCGTCGTCATATTCGGAGGGAAGTCAGAGACGTATCTGGCCGAGGTTATAACAAAAAGTATGAAGACTAAGCCCATCATCGCTGCGGGCAAGACGACAATTTGGCAATTGGCCGGACTGATCTCGCGCTGTGGCGTTATGATAACCGGAGACACGGGGCCAATGCACATGGCTGTTTCGCTCGACGTTCCCACCGTGGCCATATTCGGCCCTGCCAACCCCTCGCGCACCGGCCCTTATACTGACAATTGCGTGGTGTTATGGCAGAAGCTTCCATGCTCTCCCTGCCGGCGTAAACCCACTTGTTCGTTCAGGGAATGCATCGACGCGACCTCGGTGGATATGGTGTATGACGCCACACGGCAGCTGTTGTCAAATCCTACCGCAGCCTCCGGCTCCGCGAATACCGAACAATCGGCAATTAGCTAACGCTCTTAATCATATTCTCTTGGATTGTCAATCAACCAGATAGTAAAAAGAGCCGGAATGAAATCCCCCGGCTCTTCTTACTATTTAGAATACTTATCTACACGTCGATGACAGTAATCAGTTCACGGTAACTTTGAGTTGCAGAGTTCCACTTGCGCCCGCCGCCACACTTGTTAGGTTCCAACGAACCTTCCTTAAAGCGCTGTCATACATTCCACCTGATGTCGCGGACCCGCTCGTGTATTCGCAGTCGGTTGGAACAGGGCACTCAATCACTACCGAACTGGCCGGGCCATCTCCGGTATTTCTGTAAATGATAGTGTAGGTTATCGCTCCACCCGGCAGCGCCCAAGTCTTGTCCGCGGCGAGCGTCAGTGAGACATTTGGGGACCCCGTAACCGGATCGGGCGGCGGCGGAGTTCCACCTTGCTTCTTCAGCTTATAGGCAAAACCGACATCGGACGCGCCTATGCCGACACTGACAGTCGCAACACCATCTAAGCCGACATTGACCGTTGAGGTGGATTTTATTTGCGTCGACGCATTAGTGTCGGATGTGCTCCATCTTTGGAACGTATAAGTTCCCGAATCGAGTCCGGCGATTCTCACCGTCCCGTTTTGAGCAGCCGGCGTTGGCAGCGCCGCGCAAGTATGACCTGGATAGCTCCATGGACTTACAACCCTGGCCCATACGTCGGTAAGGTTCTTGGCGAAGAAGTATGCGCGGTCGCGTCCGCGCATAGCCACCACCATTATCTTTCCATTGTCGCAAATCACCTGCGGAGATGGATTAGTTTCGTCATAGACCGGGTAAGTAGTCTCCTGTTTAAGCCCCACGAACTCCTCGCCTGCCAAGAAGGTCGAAAGCGGTTTGAATATCCAGAACTTATCTCCGCCGTTTGGATATTTGGTTCCGCCGACCATATAATCAAGTTTCCAGTGAGCTACCGACAAGCCGGCGAACGCGCCCGCCCACATAGCGTCGCGGAAGTGCCTTGCCGTCGGGTCATTATCGTAGGCGGCGTCCCAGTCCGGGAAACCGGATGTGGACCCGGGGTATCGGTAAATCAAACCGAATTCGTTCCAAGATAATGGCTTCATCCACTTGTAACGTTTCCACTGCAATCTCGCCAAGCGGTCAGCGTAAACAGACATATCCACCCACGGATATTCAAGCGCGCAGCCCATTTTTTCCAGATTTGGGCTTGACGCCTTGATAGTCCAACTCTGAGAATACTTCGCGTAGTCATGATAGTTGGCGAAATCCATGGAAGGATCGCTGTTTGGGACGCTTGTGCTCTGGAGTTCCCCGGAACCGTTGTCGCCGGATACCAAATGAGGCTGTTCTGTATAAGTGTGGACGTAATCCCCCATCTCCGCGTGCCAGGACAGGCTTGAAGAGCTTCCACCTGTTTCATTGATGAGATCGAATCCCAGGAAGTTGGTCGAGTATCCCCATCTTGCAAGCCAGTATCTCAACTTGCGTTTATATATCTCTTTAGCGGTGGATAACGTGAAGAACTCGGTCACATTAGCGCATGGCGCTTGCCTGCCGGAAACGCTGATGTACTGGTTGGCAGTGTCCTTTATATAAGTCCAGTCGTCGAGAGTCCATATAATACGGATGTCGTTTTGGCGCGCGGTATCGAACATGCCGTCGACGCTCGATGCGCGGGACATGCTATAGTTGTTGAGGCTCTTAACGCTGCCGTTCTTGTTGACGTCGTAAGGCTCTATATTCATGCTCGTGAAGAACACGCGGGTGTAGTTCGCCCCGTTTGCCTTCATCTTTGGGAACGCCGTACCGGCGGCTCCGCCGCCCATACTGTAGCCGGAAATATCCGTGCCTATGGGATAGAAACTCGTTCCGTCGCAGTGCCGGAAAAAGCGGCGATCATTGGTATTGATTTCTATGAAACCATGAATGGCGCTGCTTACGCAGTTGAAGCTTCTGGCGGCGCTATTGACCGTATCCGACCCGTATTTGACCCGGATAGTATAGTTCCACTTGCCGATTGCCGGTGGGGCAAATCGCAGCTTCCAGTTCTTCGACCCGTCCGAGCCTTCGTAATAGAAACAAGGCCACTCCATTGTCGTATTGCTCGGCGACGTGAGAACAGCGTCAACCAGGATGCCTTTCTTATTATAATACTGGCTGCCGAGCGAATTCAGATTCGGATTGAACGGGTTATAATCGGTGAAAGCCGTGCCGATGTTGGCTATCTGAAACGTCACTTCATACTTGTCATATTTCGGCACGGCGGAGTTCGGATAGCTTCCAAGGTTATCCGAAACGATGGTCACGACGGGAGCGGCGGAGGCTGTAAGAGGGATTATTGCGGTGAACGCCGCGTATAAAGCCACAGCCGCTATCCAGAGGTTGGATCTGTTGCGCATTCTGATACTCCTTAATAATGCGTTTGGTCTGGCTGCCGTCAAACAACTCCGACCATTCAAACATGTATTCCATAATCGCCTGGCTGTAAAACAGGCAAGAATACCAAGACGTGACAAAAAATTGAACCAAACAGGCATATTGATGACGATGCGTGGGTAGTAGAGGGCGGGCTTTATACTGCTGTCCGAGTGGAGATGCAAACCTTCCTTGGACATCGTTGAACAAGCTACTTCCATTCAGCTTTACGCAAGTTCTCCCCGCAAACTTACCGGCGAGAACGGCGCTGGTTCCGTTGATTAGACGGATGAGCTTATAAAAGTGTTCCAGCTTGCCTGCCACAATTTAGCAACTTTTGTTACTCCGTATATATATTTGAAAGCCTGACAGCTACAAATCCCGTCAGAACAATTGCCTCAGCCAAATCGTCATAACAACTGTAGGGGCGAAGCATCTGCCCCACGACTCCGCAAACTGTATCAGAAACAAACGCAGATGCTTCGCCCCTACAAGCTTGACGTGAGCCAGAGTGGGCGCTAGAGTAAAACTGTGGCATACAACCATTGATGAGCTAGTGCAGCGCACTGTAAATAGTTTCCGTTGCTTCGGTAGCCTGCTGCCGAAGCCGGCGCCGAAGGCGCCGGACGCAGCCGATCTATAAGATAATCGGATTTCCAGGAGAAACGTGTTGTTAAAGCAGTATCGCGTACTAATTGCAATTGCCGTTGTAGTTTTGGCATTTGCGACGTGGAGCCTATGTATAGCGGCTCAGCCACAGGTCACATTGCTGACGCCGGAATCGGGCAAGAAGGTGACAGGCGACAAAATTGAGGTTGCCGTTGGCTACAACACCGGTTCATCCGAGATGGTCACACGCATCGATCTATTGATCGACAAAGCCCCTTACCTCAGCAAGCAATTGGAAGTTCCCAGATCACGAGGAATAGCGTCATTTATGTGGGATTCCGGCGCTTTTAAGAATGGATCACATCAGCTTTCAGTTCAAATATACGCCGGTAAGAAGCTGATAGGGACCGCCGCGGGGAAAGCGGTATCTGAGAACAAGATCAGGGACATTACGCCGCCGGTGATAAGTTTCAAAGGGCTGGCAAATGGCGTCGTGCTGTCAGGAAGCAAGAAAGTGAGTTTAGAGGTTAAGGATGACAGCGGGCGCAATCCAATTGTTTCTATTCTCATAGATAAAAATGTGAAGTCCATTCAGAACCGCCCACCCTACACCATTGATTGGAACACGAAAGAGCTGCCTGATGGGAACCATGTTCTTGACGCCTATGCCTATGACGACGCTGGAAATTGCAGCAAGATGGTGTCGCTTGAAGTAACGGTCATAAACAGCGCTCCAAGCAAGATAGCAGCCGCGCCTAAACCTGCTCCTAAACCTATTGTAACATCGAAGCCCGAACCTGCGCCTAAGCCTGTAGCTGTGGCGAAAGCATCTCCTGAGCCTAAACCCGCCGTTGAGTCAAAACCGTCATCCACTCCAAAACCGGTAGTTACGGCAAAAACCGAGCCCAAGCCAATGCCGGTTGTTTTGCCAAAACCGGCTCCTGTGGCAAAACCAACAACGCCTAAGCCAGCTATTGCCGCAGTTCCAAAGCCAAAAGCTCAAACCGTGCCGTCTAACAAAGCCGAGGTTCCGGCTGGTAAGAATGTGGCGGCAGTGAGTCCAAAACCAGCCCCGAAACCGCGGATTTCCAAAGCAGCGGCGAGCGCTGTTCCAGCCAAGATTGAAACCAAGACGGCGGCTCTACCGCCTGCGAACCCACCAGCGATTGCGGCGCCAAAAGTCGGCGCGGTAAAAACGTCCAAGCCTGAGATCGTTGTCGCTCATTCCGCTGTTCCTTCAGTTATCAGCCGTCCTGTCGAGCCAACTATAGAAGAGACGCCGGTCGCTGTGGCCAAGACAAAACCCGCACCCAAAACAGCCGCGCAGCAGACTCCAAAGATTGCAGCGAAGCCGGTATCGTCTACTGTTGCTGCCAAGCCTGTTGCGGCGCCTACCCCTAAAATCGCAGTGAAACCAGTTTCGCCTGTGGCGCCAAAAGCCAAACCGGTTGTAACGGCATCAGCGACTCCCGCGCCGGCTGTGATTGCCAAACCGGCTATGCCGCCATCTCAAGCCTCACCGCCTAAGCCGGTTGTGACGATTGCTCCCAAGCCTAAACTTGCCGTGGTGGCTGTTGCTCCCGTCGTAGAGGAACCGAGCGTTGCTCCCAAGCCGGCTGTGTCTCCAACTCCCAAGCCCAAGCCGGTTGCGGTAGCAGTTGAGCCTCCGGCTCCAAAGGTGGTCTCGAAGCCTGCGCCAACCCCGGTTCAGAACATACCCGCGTACATCACCATAAGGCAAGCAGCCGATCTTGCGAAGATGCACATAAGCATCGAGCCGGAAGGGTCCGTGATCCGTATCTACAACGCGAATAAGAACATCGAGTTCCAGATCGGGGCGAGCGAAGTCCTGGTCGATCATCACGTCGTGGTAATGTCGGCCCCGGTCCAGGTTATACGCGGCCACGTGGTCATACCGTCGTCGTTCATTATCAAGGAATTGGGAATTACCCCAAAAAGCGATCCGGAGACGGAGAAGCTGGCCTCGCGGTGAATTTAGTTGAGAGTTTAGAGAAGGGAGTCCTATGCTTCGGCTTGTTCTTTGAAGCCGAAGCCGACCGTAGAATAGAAGTCGGTGTTTCGGGAATCTTGTTCCCGAAACCATAGAAACTACCTCTAATTATTCGAAGGCGTCTCTGTCTTAGCGGCAGTCTCGGAGGAGCTTTTTGAACCCTCGCTGTTTCCACTGGGCGGCGTGTGAGGCTTGCGGTTATCGGTCACATAAAAACCCGATCCTTTGAATACGATGCCGACGGGGAATAAAACCTTGCGCACATGGCTCCCGCATTTCTCGCACTCCGTCAACGGCTCATCCGTAATCTTCTGGAAAACCTCAAACGAGTGATCGCACTTTGTGCATTGGTACCCATATGTCGGCATTTCACGCACCTCGATAAAGCAACTTAAATCTCTGTTGAGCTTATTATATCCCTGTTTACGCCTGTTGACAAGAAAAAGCCGTTTAGTTATACTATGCAGGATAACTTTAGCTTTCTGAGGTGATTAGGCTATCAACAAAGATCTCAGGGTCAACGAGAGAATCCGAGCTCGCGAGGTGAGACTGGTTGACGAGAACGGAACGCAGGTCGGAATAGTGGCCGGGCGTGAAGCTCTCGATATGGCAAGGGAGCGCGGTCTCGATCTCATTGAAGTTGCTCCGACTGCTTTGCCTCCAGTCTGCCGTATAATGGACTTCGGCAAATGGAAGTACGAGCAAAGCAAGCGCGAGCGAGAGGCGCAGAAGAAGCAGAAGATGACCGAAATGAAGGGCATCAAAATGCGCCCGGGAACAGCAGAGCATGACTACCAGTTCAAGCTCAAGAATGTGATGAAGTTTCTTAAAGAAGGCGATAAGGTCAAGATAACCGTCATATTCCGCAGCCGGGAGATTACACATCCTGAATTTGCGAAGCGGTCGCTGGAAAGACTGGCCGAAGAAACCGCGGAGATAGGGTGGGTGGAAAAGCCGGCGTCGATGGAAGGACGGACAATGACAATGATTATAAGCCCGAAATAGTTTCGGCATTTGAAATGCCGAAACACCTGTTACACCGGCGTATTGTGGTGTATCGGGAACTTTATTCCCGATACTGATTCAAGTTTCGGGAACAAGATTCCCGAAACACCGGTTTTTATGTATTTTTGAATAGTTATGGTGAAGGGGAATTTCCGTGCCTAAGATAAGGACCAGAAAAACAGCAGCGAAGAGATTTGAGATAACCGCAAGCGGTAAAATTGTGAAGGGTAAGACCGGCAGAGGCCATCTTATGATGAAGAAATCGCCGTCCAGAAAGCGGCGCCTGGGTATGAAATCCGAAGTCACAATCGGTGAGAAGAAAGTCGTTAGAAGGATGCTTCCTTACCTCTGAGTATAAATCAGAACTTCGGGACGAAAAACGAGCCCCGAAGTATAGTATGAAATAGGAGAAGATAGATGCCACGCGTAAAACGCGGCGTGATGACGCACAAGCGACACAAGAAAATTATCTCAAGAGCACAAGGCTACTGGGGCGGCCGCAACCGCCTTTTTAAGACCGCAAAGGAAGCGGTCATGCATGCGTTTCAGTACGCTTATCGCGACAGGCGGACGAAAAAGAGGGACTTCCGCAGATTGTGGATCACTCGCATCAGCGCCGCCTGCAGGCTGAACGATTCGACTTACAGCAGATTCATGGAAGGGTTGGCTAAGGCCGGTATCGATGTAGACCGCAAGATTTTGGCGGATCTGGCCGTTAATGACGCCGCGACTTTTGCTAAGCTTGTAGAGAGCGCGAAAGCCAAGCTTGCAACCGCCGTCGTAGCCTAGCCCTTTATGGGCGTTATAACGGGGACAAGCCCCTAGGCTACATGTATCCTTAGTCAGCGCACAATTATCGCCCAACGTCCAATAGCTATAACCTTGCTGGGTTATGGCAATTGGACGTTCGCGTTTATAAGTAGCAGGTTTACGTAAAATGAGTCAAACTTCGGTTCACGCGAACCTGGATGAGCTGCGCCGGACTGCGATGACTCGCATATCCGAAGCGGCTTCACTCGCCGGGTTGGCCGAGATCGAGACAACATATCTGGGAAGAAAAGGGCAACTTACCCAACTGCTCAGGAGCGTTGGAGAGCTGCCGGCGGAAGATCGACCCACTTTCGGGCGTCTGGTGAACGAGGCCAGAGTGGATCTTGAACAGGCTCTCGCGGCTCGCCGCGAGGAATTGGCCGAGTCCGAGGCCAATCATCGATTGCGGGCCGAAGCGCTGGATGTGACGCTGCCGGGCAGATTCTACACCATCGGGCGTCCGCATCCTTTAAGCGCGACAATGGACGAGATAAAGCGCATATTCATCGGGCTTGGCTATGATATAGTCGATAGCCCGGAGATCGAACATTACCACTATAATTTCGAGTCGCTGAATTATCCTGAGGAGCATCCCGCGATGGACGAGCAGATGTCGTTCTACATCACGGATGAGCTCCTGCTAAGAACGCAGACAACGGCCGTGCAGGCGCGGATTATGGAGAAACAGAAGCCGCCGCTCAAGATTTGCACGATGGGCCGATGCTACCGTAGTGATGCGGTAGACGCCACGCACAGCCACACGTTCCACCAGGTGGACTGTTTCGCGGTTGATAAAAATATCACATTCGCTGACCTGAAAGGCACGCTTTATCAGTTTGCCAAGGAAATGTTCGGCTCGGAAACCAGAGTGCGTTTCCGCCCTGACTATTTTCCGTTCGTCGAGCCTGGGGCCGAAGTCGCCATATCGTGCGTTATCTGCGGCGGCCAGGGCTGCGGCGTGTGCAAGTCCACCGGTTGGCTGGAGTTGGGCGGCGCCGGACTGATTCACCCGAACGTCTTCCGGCAGGTCGGAATTGACCCGGAAGAATACTCAGGTTTTGCTTTCGGCCTCGGAATAGACCGAATGCCGATGATGAAGCACCGCATAGACGATCTTAGATTGTTCCTTGAGAACGACATTCGCTTCTTGCGGCAAATATAAGGAAGTCGACAGAGCAGTATTATGAAGCTTCCTATCCAATGGTTACAGGATTTCGTGACTTACGCATGCTCTACTGACGAGCTGGCGAAATCACTGACGATGGCCGGCCTCGAAGTCGAGGACGTCATCAATTACACGCCTGAACAATTGGCGCGTCTGGGCGGAGGCTCAGAACCTGGAGCGCCGGACGGCCTGGTGTTCGACGTCAAAGTAACCCCCAACCGAGGCGACTGGCTGTCCGTGATGGGCGTCGCCCGCGAAGCCGCCGCTGTTTTGGGCGCCGAGTTCAAAATCTCAGAGCCAAAGGCTGAGGGAACTCCGCCGCCTACTTCGTCCGCTATCAAGATCACTATCGAAGCCCCGGATTTGTGCCGGCGTTACGCGGGCGGCCTCGTGAGAAACGTTAAGATCAAAGAATCCCCCACATGGCTCAAAAACCGGCTGATTATGGCCGGAATGCGCCCGATCAACAACGTAGTCGATATTACCAACTACGTAATGATCGAACTGGGCCAGCCGCTGCACGCTTTTGACCACAGCCTGTTGAAATGCGCCGAGATCATCGTCCGCCGCGCGCGTCCCGGCGAGAGAATGACAACACTCGACGGGCAGGACAGGCCGCTTGACCCGGATATGCTCGTCATCGCCGACAGGGACCATGCCGTGGCCATCGCCGGAGTGATGGGTGGTTACGAGTCCGAAGTCGGCGAGCAGACCAAAGACATATTGATCGAGTCGGCCAACTTCGATCCCGTGTCCGTAAGACGAACGTCTAAAATCCTCGGTCTCACCACGGAGTCATCATATCGCTTCGAGCGCTCCGTCGATCCATCCATAGCGGCATTTGCTCTCAAACGCGCCGCGGAGCTTATGCGCGATCTGGCCGACGGCGAAATCGCGGAAGGTATTGTGGACGTTTACCCGGCGGAAATAAAGCCGGTAACCATAACCCTCAGGCCTGACCGAACAAATAGGCTGCTTGGTTTTAACCTCAGCAGCGGCGAAATGGCACATATTTTGCAATCATTAAGAATGTCTGTGAAAACAGACCAATTCCTCTCGGTGACCGTGCCCACTTTCCGGCCCGACGTAACTCAAGAAATCGATCTAATCGAAGAAATCGCCCGAATTCATGGGTTCGACAAGATAGAAATGACCCTTCCCGCAGCGCCGTCTCAGGGCAAGCAGGAAGATGGGGGCAGATTTGCCGACCGCCTCCGGCACATACTTATGCGCTGCGGAGCGCAGGAGGTAATGACTCACAGCATCGTCGATCCGGGCATGATCGAACGCGCTGGAGCGGACGGACATGCGCTGTCCATCAGAAATCCGCTGCGCGAAGACCTTAGCCGTCTAAGGACCATGCTGATCCCGAACTTGCTGGAGGTCCTTTCCAGAAACGCCGCGTTCGGCGCCAGGGACTTGTCGGTTTTTGAAATAGGCCGCGTGTATCACCGCGCGGAAGACGGTTCGATAGCCCAGGACAGGTCGGTGGCCGGAGCAATGATCGGCTCGCAGTGGGCAAGCGCGTGGAACCTGGATAAGTCAACTCTAAGCGCCGATTTTTATCTTTGCAAGGGAATCGTGGAATCGCTTCTCGACTCGCTGGATATTCGCGGGTGCGAATTCGCGCCCGCGAAATCGCCGCTGCTGCATCCAACCAGGGCGGCTGTCGTGAAAAGCGCCGGCGTTGAATTGGGATTACTCGGTGAAATAAGTCCCAATTTGCGCGAATCATTCGAGATGCGCGGCAGAGCTTATGTGTTTGAACTGGATTTCGAAGCGCTCAAAAGCCTCGCGGTAGACAAGAAGATATATCGACCGCTTGCGCGGTATCCGGCGATATATCGAGATTTATCTATTGTCGTGGAGACCGGCGCTCCTTACGCCAAAGTTAAGGACCTGGTCGCCAAAACCGGTGGAGAACTGATCGAATCGGTGGAACTTGGAGAAGTTTACGCGGGTCCGCCGTTGGACCCAGGGCAAAAGAGTTTCTTGCTGTCAATCGCTTTTCGATCCGCGGAACGCACACTGACAGACCAGATGGTGAACGACCAACTGGCGCGGATTAAAGACGGACTTGTTGAAAAGCTATCGGCGGCCATCAGGGGAGGATAGGAAAGGAGAGGGTTCAGTTGACAGAAGAAAAACGTGTTGACATTGGAGAGGTTGAATCCGCAATATGTCAACTTCGCGACGTCATATCTGCGCGCGTCATCGCAGGTCAGAACGGCGCGATTGAAGAGATACATGTATTGACGGAATCGACCCGCCCGCCCAAGCAGATTGTAAGGGACATAGAGTCGGCGCTTATGGCCAGGCTCGGCGTCCAAATCGATCACAAGAAAGTCAGCGTGGCGCAAGTCCAGGGCAATCAGAAATTAGAGCGTTCCAGATTAAAATTTTCCGATGTCTCCATTTCGGTCAACGGAAACCGGTCGGAGGCAACAGTTCACCTGGCCAACAACGGCGCGATGTATACCGGAACCGCTGACGGCCACAGCTCAGCGCACAGCCAGTTGCGCCTGATCGCAACAGCCGCGCTGAGGGCTGTAGAAGACGCGGGCGCGGCGGATGGTACTATGGTCGTCGAAGACCTCAGCGCCAATACCGCCCTGGCCGGTAGAACGATTGTTGTTGTTGTAACGAATATGATCACGGATCGAGGCGAAGACCTTCTATCCGGGTCGGCCATTGTGAAGCAAGACCTTTGGAAGGCGGTGGTGAATGCAACTCTTGACGCCGTAAACAGGCGTCTCAGTGTTGCCACAACCGAAGAATAAGCTTTCAATTTGGGCCGGCGGTCTGGCGAGATGAGCGATAAATCAACCCGAGCGGAGCGGTAATTAGCCTGTCGAGCGGCACAGGTATATTGATCGCGAAAGGGGTTGAAAAACTTGAAGACATTGATTAAAGTGCTGTTGGCGCTCGCGACTCTTAGCTTGTCCTGCGGCGCGTCGTGGAAAACTTGGCCACCGCCATAGTTCCTAAACGGTGATGCGCTGGGAACGCAGGTACTCAGCGAGTTCTAAGAAATATACCAACTGTTGGCCCAAATCTTGCCCAGTTGTTAAGTAACTCACGCTATCAAACTTGCATTACGTCATGCTGAACTAATGAGGACACGTCATGCTGAACTTGATTCAGCATCTCGCCTGAATGATGACCACCTCAACGAGACCCTGAAACAAGTCCAGGGTGACGTATACAAACGATTAAGCGTGAATTACTTAGAGTAGAATACTCCAATTGATCTCTCCAACAGTTCCTGAAAGCTCCTATCGGATTTGTGTATCGGAGAAGGGACAGTGCAAGAGCAACGGAAGGCATATCGATTATTTAGAATAGGGATTATAGCTCTATGCGCGGCTGTAATATTGGCCGTTATTTTGGCTTCCGATCCCAAACAAATATCCTGGTCCAGATTATTTATCTTCCTGGCTGTAGCTATGGTGTGCGAATTTGCCCCAATAGAGCTGGGAAGGGATTACTGTCAGTTCTCACTGAGCTTACCCATCGTCATCCTGGTTATGCTCCTCTATGGGACGCTGCCGGCTGTCATCATTAGTGGGGCGGCTTTTTTCCTGGCGAATGCAATTTCGTGGCTTTGCGCTCACCTCGCTGATCGCTTTCCTGTCCCGCCTACTCAAAAATATCTCTTTTTGTACCACCCCAGGGCGATTATCTTTCGGATGATCCTGCCATGGATTGGCCGCCCATGGATCGGCAGGCATAACTATCCCATCAATTGGATATTGATGCTACTTGTACTCAATGCGGCTCACAGTTGCATCAGCACCGCTTGCGCCGCCGCTATTTATTCGCTCGCCGGAGGGTTACAGCTTGGAAACCTACCGCATCATTTGTCTACTTTTGAATGGATGCGAATTCCATTAGCCGGAGCGGCGGCTATGCTTGTATGGCTGGCAGTGGACATCTTCGTGTATGTTATTGAAAGCGTGCTCTACGAAAATCTGCCTGCCTACACTAAGACTATGAACGGTTTTCTGATGAGATGCAATATGAAGATCAGGCAGACGCTTCCTGAGTTTGCCCGTGGATACATTACTCTTGGGATACTGGCCACCGTGCTGGCGTACCTTTATATGCAAATAGGAGTCTTTGCGATTCTCGTCTTGTTCGGACCTTTCTACATGTTCCGCGACGCCACAAAGCAAACCGTCGAGCAGTTGCAGTCATATCGCGACACGGTTACCGCGCTTGGAACTTACATGCAGCGATACCATCCATATACCAGAGGCCATCTCCAACGGGTAGCAAATCTAAGCGAGCGGTTGGCAAAGGAGCTAAAGCTCAATCTTGGCTCGGTTATGCTGATGCCTGACGCGGGCATGCTGCACGACATAGGCAAAGTTGGAGTGAGCGAGGATATACTTGACAAGGTCGGAAGGCTGACTGATGAAGAGTGGACGATAATAAAGCAGCATCCTGTAAAGGGAGCCGAGATAGTGAGTAACCTGCCATACCTCGGCAAGATAGTGGACTGGATCAAATATCATCATAAATGGGCTGACGGCTCAGGTTATCCTGACGACGGGGCAAAAGATGGACAGATACCTGTTGAGGCGGCTATCATAGCCGTGGTCGACGCATTTGACGCCATGACCGACGACCGGGAGATGTCCGTGGACTGGGTCTGCGATAGCTGCGGATACATTCCGGAGAACGGAAATAGGCCGGAAGTCTGTCCACAATGCGGTATGGCTAAAAAGAGGGTTTACCGGCAGCCTCTCAGCCTGGATGAGGCTATAGACCAGTTGAGACGCGGAGCCGGAACCCAATTTTCGCCGCCGGTTGTAAAAGCATTTCTGCGCATGCTCGAAAGGGACGGGGTGCATATCAGTGCATGACGGCATTACATCCAACCTTCCCGCGATAATCGCCATAGT
>JAUSEB010000379.1 GCA_030650495.1 Armatimonadota bacterium
CATCGGCCGCAAGAAGCTTGTTACCGGCACCGCAGGGAAAAGCGGCTGACGTACCCTCGCCGCTGGCGGGCGAGTCCATAAGGCCTACCATACCGCCGCTTTTGCCGCTTAGAATATGCCCGGGGAACCCTTCGGTTTGAGAATCCCTGATCCGGACCCCTGCGCCATGTCCGTGCCGGCGCGCAAAGGTCTCCATAACCCCGGCGAATTCCAGTTCAGTATAGCCGGGGCGGAGCGTTTCCTGTGCGTAGGCGAAGGTTGCCAGCGATAGTTCCGCCGTTTTTTCCATTTGTTCTATTTCCCAGGCCGATTTAATCATGCGCGCCTTCAGTATGAAGGGAGAGGTATCCACGAATCCCCTGATGGGAAATATCGTCCGGTAAAAGTTGAAGTTCTTTACCGTCAATACGTCGAATTCAAGCCCCATCACCTGGGGAAGCTTACCGTAATAATCGGCGATCAGTCCGGGAATTTCCTTAATGGAATCGATTTTTACTATCTGCTTCAGCGGCGATTCTTTTATTGCTCTGGGCAGGTATTTTTTAATGAATAAGAGAGGTTCTCCTTCGGCGGGTATATAGAGATAACCGTTCTGAGCGGTACCGGTAAAATAAAATTGATCAACCCTCTGGCTGATGAAGATTCCGCCTATGTTATTTTTTTGGATATCCTTCTGTATCGTTTCTCTGCGGGCTAAAATTTCGCTTTCAGGCACCCTGAACTCTTCCATAGACTTTCCTTCACGGTTAATTTTTACAAAGCTACCGGGGAGAATACCAGAAACGTCTCAAAAATCAACATCAATATAATGTATTGTAATCATGATTAAAATATATTTGACGGCGCCGGGTTTCCGTTTTTCCTTGACATCCAAACACATTGTCCATTATTCTCGTCTCATCCAAAAAAATATTTTTTACCAGTATCGTTTTAGCTGGATATCACAACAAGTACATGGTTCGCATGGCAAATAAAGCTTACAAAAACATTGCAGATCTTCTGACTCAGCTCTATTTAGTTGATGAGCGACCGTGGCTGGTTGGATTCAGCGGAGGCAAGGACAGCACACTGCTCGCATCACTGATTGTTGATGCCGTACTATCCATTCCCGCCACACAACGGAAAAAGCCTATAGCTGTCCTCTGCACGGATACGCGCGTAGAAATCCCCGCCATTGCCGAAATAGTCGAAGGTACGTTGTCACGGATGCATAAGTTCTTCCAGCAGAAGGGGCTCAACATTGAAGTCAATCTACTCAAGCCGCCACCTGAACAATCGTTTTGGGTGAACATCATCGGGCGGGGCTATCCTCCTCCCAACCGCACCTTCCGCTGGTGCACGCAACGTCTGAAGATTGACCCCGTGACCGTTTTTGTGAATCAGCGGCTCGGCCATTGGGGCGAGGCGATCCTGCACCTGGGGGCGCGTCGGGCGGAAAGTTCCACCCGGGCACAAACCATGGCAGGTCGCGAGTCACGCAATGGTTTGCTTCGTCACCCCGATCTGCCGCGCGTCTGGGTGTCCAATCCTATTGAGTTCCTCACTACTGAGGAAGTATGGGCATACTTACTGCAAAAACCGAACCCCTGGGGTAGCGACAATCGTATTCTCTATAAGCTTTACGCGAATGCCTCCAATGGCGAATGCCCCATTCAGATTGACACCAGCACCCCAGCCTGCGGCCACTCACGCTTCGGCTGCTGGACCTGCACCGTCGTTGACAGGGACAAGGCCGGCGAAGGCTTACTTGCTGCCGGTGATGAACGGATGGAACATCTTATCGAGTTTCGCGAAACGCTCCTGGAATTCCGTAATCCTGACAACGGCTGGCGAGACAATCGTCGCATGAATGGCAACGAAGGTCCGGGGCCGCTTCTCATCAAGGGCCGCCGTGAACTCCTGAAACGCCTGCTCAAGTTGCAGGAAGAAACCAACACGGTTCTCATAACGTCCGAAGAGCTCCTTTTAGTCCAACAGTTGTGGAAAGCGGCACGAAACCCCGACGATGGTTGGGGTGTATCCCGCATCCTCAACAAACAGCGAGGTGTCGTCATGAACAATGATATCAATGAACTGAACCGCCTTCGTGAAATGGAAGAAGAAGTTACCCATGAACTTAGCATCCGTGCAGACACGTTGCGCCGCATGCTCGCCAAAGTGGAGGAATCTAGCGAAAGCCATCGTTCTCACGGTTTGCCTGACGACCTTCTTAACATTCTGAAGGATGATCTATACAACACCACCCATCAGGAAGAAGATCCCGCTATCCACTAACATGATAGTCAAAGATCAAAAATACTGGTTAAACAAACTTGCGACGCTACGGATTGACCGTGCAAGGGGTAATCCCGCGCCTCACAAACCACTTCTCTTGTTGGTTATTATGGAGATGGCAGAGAAGTGCGAAATTAAGGATCGCGATTTTACGCTTTCTCCTGATCTCGCGTTCAGGTTCAGCGTATATTGGTCAGTTGTGGCGCAGCGCCGCAAACAGCCTCCAGAAGTGCGATTGCCATTCCACCACCTTGGATCATCTGGAATATGGCAACCTTTGACAGCTGACGGTAAGCCCTCACCCGACAAGAAACTGACTACAATGGCCAGACTTGATCAAAATTTCTTTGACTGTCTTTCTGACAATAAATTTCGTGATCGGGCACGGAGGATATTAATTGAAACGGAACCTTATTTCCTTCCAGAAGAAAAAGCGGCACTCTACAGCATGCTAGAAATCAAACCGACAGTGCCTGAAATCCGGGAATACGAAGAACTTTACAGCGTGAGTATTCAAACGGGGAGAGATGCTCGCTTTCGCATAGAAGTGGTCGTTCTAGCCTACAAACACGCATGCGCTCTTACGGGTTATCGGTTAACCACCCTGGAAATGGAGAGCATCGTGGATGCCGCACATATTCATGCTTTCAGTGATTCCCGTAGCAACGACCCTCGCAATGGATTAGCGCTCTCGAAGAACGCCCACTGGCAGTTTGATCGTGGTCTTTGGTCATTGAACGATGATTACCGAGTGCTTATAAACAGAGAAAAATTCATCGAAGACGGGGCACCGGGACAACGCCTCGCGGATTTCGAGGGGCGAAGGATTTTTTTGCCCAGCGATCCGAAGTATTGGCCAGAATACACCTATCTCGACTGGCATCGCAAGAGACACGGCTTCCCAAGCCGATAGCTGATTCAGCACTCCTTTCAATGACTTCCTGACTTTCTCGTGGCCCGTGAGTTGACGAGTCCGGCCGACATCCGTTAGTGTTTACTCCCTCATCAAATCAACCGTTGAGCCGAAGATCCCCCAAGTCAAAGACGACGTCTTCGGTAACGTTCCAAAGGATTACGCGCTTCAGCCTGACATGGAGGCTTTTTTTATGGGCCGGCTGAAAGAAATACGAGAGATACAGGGACATCTTTTCGTATTAATTATCCTTCAACTTTTTGGGGTGGCCTTCAACATAATACGGGAAGTCCTTGTATTTCCCCCCGGACCGGCGCAGGTTAGTCCTGCCTGAAAGAAATAATAGACATATCAATATGATTAATGTAGGTTTCCTATCGAAATGAATAAGATAAATGGACATAGAATTAATATGGGGAATGTCGCTACATTTACTTCAAGACAGACGGACGATGTAGTACGTTGAACTCGAAGGAGTGGGCAGGATTGTCAGTGGAAATGCTGAGAGATAGAACAACGTTTGATCCAGATGATATGCCAAACTGGCTGACCTCACTTTGGCCACCTCAGGAGTTTGGAACATCGCTCTTGACTGCAATCAATGACGACGACTGCGCTGTGATGCGATGGGGTTCTTCTCTGCTCGTTGTTACGATGGACTTCGTCAACAGTCACCCAATCGTCATGGAACTGGGCATTGGAAGTTGGGATACTCTTGGCCGTTTGGTGGTGGCAGCAAATCTGTCCGATCTTTGTGGCACCGGGGCCAAAGCAGTGGCGATGCTCATCGGCATAACCATGCCTTACGACTCGCGCACAGAGCACTTCAAACAAATAATGCGTGGAATCAGAAAGGAAACTGAACGGCACGGGATACCGGTGATCGGGGGCGACACAAAACTCGGCAGTTCTTTAGCCATAGTCGGCGTTGCCATTGGCAGCGCAGGTTCATCAAAGAACCTATTCCTAAAGAACGGCGCCAGGCCGGGCGACCTCGTGTGGACATCCGGCTGCCTTGGCTCTTGTGCAGCGGCAGTCGTGGGCCTCAAAGAAGGCGTGAAAGATCAGAAATGGCGCGCTTGGGCCAAGCGCGTACTCTCAGTCCCAAGTGTTCCAATAGAGAAGTCCGTGGCCCTCTCTGATTTGAAACTCGGACGTGGGGGAACGGACATCAGTGATGGACTGGGAGTGAGCATTCACAACATCTGCGACCAGAGCGATACGGGTGCAGTTATCTATGCAGAGCAGATCCCTGTCGCCACGCCGGTCCTTCGCATTGCCAAGGAGAAAGGCATTTCCACTTGGGCATTCTCCTTCGCGTGCGGCGGCGACTTCCAATTTCTTGCCACCACAAGTCCCCGTGCTGAGGCAAAACTGCGTGAACTCGGGTTCTATTTGATTGGCCGGATCACCAAGAGCAGAACGCGATCGATTCATATTGGCCATCGCGGAAATCATACGCTACCTTCCATCGGCCATCGTGATAGCCGTCAGCTTACCTTTTATGAGGAAATTCTTAGACTCGCCCGGGAGGTTGATCATGTATAACAACGCAGACAAACTTTTGAGGCGGATAGGCGAGGCCAAGGATCAGATCAGGAAGCTATTTGTCAAACAGTGCGCACACGGGCAGCAGACGACCAGCCTTCCCGTCTCGGCCGCCGCTTGCGGCCAGTTTCTCAATGTCATTGTGAGTCCACAGAGAGGCTTGCATGGCACTGCGGCTGCCATACGTGTCTTAGGCGGAGATACAAGTCAGAAAACAGAACCCCTTGTTTTAAGGATGGTGGAATATATCAGAAAGCGAGATGTCTATGAACCCAATAAGCTGCTAAAGTGTAGACGGGACGATAATAATGTAGTCAAGATTAGCGAAGCCGTTATCGCGCTACAGCGCGTTCCAGCAGCATCCGATGTTGTTGCACAACTCGCTCAGCGACTTCGATCAGGATTCACGCAGGGACAAGGATGGAACTGGTTCCTTGACGATCAAGGGGCTCCTGAACCGTTTCCGACCGCATTTGCATGCTACGCTTTATCCTGTGTTGGTTTCGGCACAGATGTTGATGGGGCACGCCAGTACCTCAAGAAATACCTGCAACAAAATGACCCCAAGAACGGTTCCGGCAAGAGACATGCAGACACCATGACCGACGTCTTCTGCCTCTATGTAATGACAGTCTTGACTGCGGGCCAGACTAATTCCGAAGAACGACAGGTCCTCAAGGAAACATTCGACCGAATATGGCATCGCCTTGAACCGCTGCTGGTGGGCGATGATCTCGAACAGAATATCGAATACAGGGATGTAGATGAAACCTGCTACGTGCGTATTCCCTGGCAACCCTACTTGCTGGCCTTGGCTTCCTACTATCGGATTCAACGGAAGTTCAGCTCTTGGGCTGCACAGACAAAGTTAGGGCACATACTCGATATGGTCAGGGATGAAAGTTACGTTTACCCGTATTCCGGCAAGTTCTTGTCCAGTAGGACACACGCGATCTTGTATGAAGCGCTGGAGATGATCCACCGGAATGTCGAACATAGGCAACTGTTGCCCCTCTTTTTTTTATGGGGTAACTTCGTGCGTCTACTGCGCACAAGACGTGCAAGGTTCCTGGTTTTTGTTCTTGTCACCGCTGCCTTGGCCTATATCGGCTATCACTGGTACCCCCTCCGCCGCGAAGAGGACTACTCTGGCATCTTTATCAATGTAATAAGTGCATGGCTGTTTTATGCTCTTTCGTGGGCTCAAAGGAGCCGTTGAGGAAATATGATAAGCTTTCGTGATATCCTCTATGGGCAGATAGAGCTACCGAATTGGCTGGAACCTTTCATAAAACTACCCGAAGTCGTCCGCCTGCGCGGCATCCGCCTCTCCAATGTTGATTCTTATCAGTTCAAGGATTTCAGTGGCCCCACTCGTTGGGAGCATTCACTAGCGGTTGCATACCTTGCATCGCGGTGCGCGCAGAAAAGACGGTTGAGCGAGAAGGAGACCGTACACCTCATCCTCGGTGCCTTGCTTCACGACGTTGCGACGCCACCATTCGCCCATACGGCCGAACAGGTTGTCACCGGCTTTGACCATGAACTGGAAGGTCAACGCCTGTCGCAGGCAATCCACAGCAGTGATCTTCAGCCGCGTGTTACGGTCTTCGCATCACAATTGCCAAAGTTTACTAAGGCATGCAAGTCCCTTTCCCGTGAACTCCACTGGCCTGTTAGCGTGGATGAGGTCGGTCGCATCGTGCTTGGCGAAGGCGCGCTCGGGTTTCTCGTAAATGGCACTATTGATCTCGACAACATCGACAATGTTGTCCGAGCCTCTCTCTATACCGGCGCAAGAGTTGACCCAAGTATGCCGCTGTCGCTCGTGGAATGGTTGGCAAACCAGAAAACCATGCCCCTGGCGTTAAGTGACTCGCCCGAGCCGCTGGTGAAGAAATGGTTAGCGCTGAGAGATGAACTTTATCGAAGTTTCTATGAGTCTTCAGAGGAGGAATTGGGACGACAGGCTTTTCTGCAACATATCATGCGGCGCGCGCTCGCCGGGGGCTTTCCGCGGACAGCTCTGATTTGGAGTACAGACGAGAAACTCTTGTCGGACTTCGAAGACTACAAGGAGGATTCGCTTTCTTTAAGGCGCTTACCATTGAGCGAACTGGTCCAACGGTATCGCTTGCTGGAGGCCGTGCATAGGGTTGCCCAGGTGGAGATCCCTGCACACGAGGATTTGCGCATGCTAGCTCGCCCCGATGTCGTCCAGTGGATCGAGTCAGAGTTGGCAATGGAGGGAGCCGAGTTCTGCGTCATGGTCTCCGTCCGCCGTTACCAAAGCGAAGCGCACACGGATTCTCTCTTTCCTCCACCAGCCGGCCTTCTTCTTGTGTTCAAACTTGGCAGCGAGTTTACGCGAGAGCATCTTCCTGCATTCATCAAAGCCCGCATACCGGCCCCGCACCGGGGAGCCAGGCTCCGTAGCGCCTTCAGTTCTATTCTGGGCAAGGAGACACCCCGGTGGTTACAGGAGAGACCATGGCTCCGCCTGACAAAAGAACGAAAGACGAACGTTGTCGAGAACCTCAAACATATAGGAGATTGGGGGTTTAGGGGTTCGAGCAATGTGGACAATAACGTGCACCCGTATCCGGCGACGTTCGTGCATGCTATTCCGGCTGCCTTAATCTCCGCTTTGGGGCTGCGCGGCGAATTGATCATTGACCCGTTTGGGGGAATAGGCAATACGGCAGTCGAAGCTGTGCGATACGGTAGTCCGACGATATCCGCCGACACCAATTCGATCGCTTGTCTCGTGGCCAGGGCGAAGTTGACTTACCTGCAGCCGGAGAGTCGGTCTCAACTGAAAAGCATAAAGCCGGATGATTTGAAGTCATGCAGTCCATGTCACGCGCCCGATATCGATAACATCGAGAAATGGTTCGACCCCAAGACGCTCGATGAACTATGCCGCATATGGCGGTTTGTGGAAGGTCATAACAGCAATGAAACCAGGGACATTCTCAAGGCAGCTTTCTCTGCCACCCTTCCAGCATGCACGGGACGTCGCGGCAGGGAGCACGGCTGGTTTGCTGACAACACCCCTCTGGAAAGGGGCCTAACTAAACCGCCCTACCAAGATGCGTTGACTGAGTTTGTGCGCCGTGTACGACAGAACGTGACGGCTATTGAACGGCTGTACGGATCGATTGAAAGAGATGGCCGCGAACCATCCGTAGATTTGAAGCGCGCCGGTGTTCTCAAACTGGACGCCACCGTTGCGCAACCCAGGGACTACGGCCTTGAACCACACAGTGTGGCTGGGGTCATTACTTCCCCTCCCTACCTCTGCATGGCAGACTATACACTGGGTCAACGTTTATCGTATGCGTGGATCGCGCCCGAGGAGTTGGCTGGTGATTTTCAGCATGAATTGGGCGCACGCCGACTCCGCACGAATCCGGAGAAGGCACTAGAACAGTATGTCAACGGACTGAGGGCCTTCGCTATCCGTATGGAGGCACTATTGTGCACCGGCGGCTTCCTGGCCTCCGTTTTAGGGGTCTCCACTGCAAAGGCGTTTTGTGACAAGGATATATTGGGCACCTATGACGCCGCGCTCAAGGAGGCCGGGTTTGATCTTTTGTGGCATCATTGGCGGGACATTCATTGGCATCGCAATTACGGCTATGCAAAACTCAGGAATGAGCGGATATCAGTTCACGTCAAGACGTAGGCGTCGTAAGGCAATCTGGGGGGCTAAGCGGTAGTGGAAGCGAATGTGAGTAACACCGATTGCAGACTATGCAAAGTTGTTCAGACACCGCATCACCTACGCGCTGAACACGATGTCGTGCTGATGGAAACGGATGCATTTGAGTGGATCCCGGGTCTTGGCGCTTTTGTGGAGGGCTACTCGCTCATCGTCTCCAAGCGGCATGTTCCGAATACCGGTTGTC
>JAUSEB010000386.1 GCA_030650495.1 Armatimonadota bacterium
CATCGGATTTCGTCGGGAATGCTTCGCCCGAACACCCAAGCCGGGTTAAGCATTTGCGGCTAATACGCCAACTGGCAGTAGAGGTGAAGGGCAAATGCTTAACCCCTACGCCGTCTACCATAAACGTGGCGTGCACCCCGCCTGGCCCCTACGGTAATCCTTTGGAATCTGGTATCATAAATATGGAAAAATGAGTAGTTTTAAGATCAAAGCGGACTTCAAACCGACGGGCGACCAGCCGGAGGCGATAAGGAAATTGGTGGCGGGAATCGAGAAAGGCCACCGATACCAGACCCTTGTCGGCGTCACCGGCTCCGGCAAGACGTTTACCATGGCGAACGTCATCGAGGCGGTTCAACGGCCTGCCCTGGTGATAGCGCACAACAAGACCCTGGCGGCGCAGCTATGCGGCGAATTCCGCACGTTCTTCCCGGATAACGCCGTTGAGTATTTCGTCTCATATTACGACTACTACCAGCCTGAAGCGTATATACCTCAAACGGATACTTTCATCGAAAAAGACTCTTCCATAAACGATGAGATTGACCGGCTTCGCCACTCGGCCACGCAGTCGGTGTTGGAACGCAGGGACGCGATAGTGGTCGCCAGCGTGTCGTGCATCTACGGCCTCGGCTCGCCGGAGAGCTATCAGGAGACGATGTTGACCCTTGAGCGCGGCAAAACCTACGACCGGAACGCCACTCTGCGCCGCCTTATAGATATGCGGTTCACCCGCAACGACGTCGCCCTGACAAGAGGGACGTTCCGCGTTCGCGGCGATATATTGGAGGTCCAACCCGCCGACGAGGAGATTGTCACCCGCGTGGAGTTCTTCGGAGACGACGTGGAGAAGATCGTGGACGTGAATCCCACCACGGGCGAGGTCATCACCATTCGCGACAAGGCGACCATTTACCCCGCCACCCACTTCGTGACCCCGTGGGAAAAGATGGAGCGGGCGATGCAAGAGATAGAAGAAGAACTTAAAGAGCGGATAGATTATTTCACGCGCAACGGCCAATTGCTGGAGGCGCAGAGGATTGAGCAGCGCACAAAATACGACCTGGAGATGATGAAGGAAGTCGGCTACTGTTCCGGTATCGAGAACTATTCTCGAATCATGGACGGCAGGCCGGTTGGGAGCGCGCCGCACACTTTGCTGGATTATTTCCCCAAGGATTTCTTACTGTTCCTCGATGAATCGCACCAGACAATTCCGCAGCTTCACGGGATGTACAACGGTGACCGTTCCAGAAAGCAAACGCTCGTCGAATTCGGCTTCCGGCTGCCGTCGGCTCTGGACAACAGGCCGCTCAGGTTCGAGGAGTTCGAGCAGCGAGTCAGCCAGGCTGTTTTTGTATCCGCGACCCCCAGTCCTTATGAGTTGAAAAACAGCGCGCAACTCGTGGAACAGCTTATCAGGCCGACCGGCCTCATAGACCCGGAGGTGGAAGTCAGGCCGACCCAAGGGCAAATCGACGATCTGATCGAGGAGATACGCAAGCGAGCCGATCAGGGGCATCGTGTTCTGGTAACGACTCTTACCAAGAAGATGGCGGAGGACTTGGCGGAATATATGCTCGATCTCGAAATGAAGGTTCACTACCTGCACTCGGAGATAAACACGCTCGAGCGGCAGGAGATATTGCGCGATTTACGAATCGGGGTCTACGATGTCGTCATAGGCATCAACTTGCTCCGCGAGGGGCTGGACCTGCCCGAGGTATCGCTTGTGGTAATACTGGACGCGGACAAAGAGGGCTTCCTGCGGTCGGAAACTTCATTGATTCAGACAATTGGCCGCGCCGCTCGTAATGTCAGCGGTAAAGTGTTGATGTACGCGGACAATATAACCGACTCGATGCGCCGCGCGATTGATGAGACTAACCGCCGCCGGTCTATCCAAGTTGATTACAACGAAAAGCACGGCATAACCCCCGCCACGATTATAAAATCGGTGAGGGACGTCATTGAGTCGAAACGAGTGGCGGAAACCAAGGCTTACTACGGCGTGGGCAGGAATATAGATGAGTCAATCCCGCTTGACCAGTTGATGCTGACACTCGCCGACCTCGAACGCGAGATGAAGCAGGCCGCGCGAGCGCTGGATTTTGAACACGCCGCGGAAGTTAGAGACGAAATCAGCCGTCTCAAGAAGCTGCTGCCCAGTGTCAAGTGGTAGAGTGGTTAGTTGTTGCATCGGTAGCCTGCTGCCGCAACACCCCCCTCAATCCCCCCTCCGCAAGGGGGGAAGTGTCGTAGCTCCCCTCCTTACGAAGGAGGGGTTGGGGGAGGTATTTTGGTGTTTCGGGATTTGAATGGAGCGCAGCGGAATGGAAATCCCGAAACAAGCCGCGTATATAATTAATTCTTATTCCAACTTCTAACTCCTAACTTCTATCCCCTGCTTTCCTCTCATCCTTCACACAACCCGCCGGAACATGCTAGACTAAGGCGTTATGAGACAAATACGATTTAGTCTGCAAGGCGGCTTATCGAAAGATGATTTGGAGAGGATTCACGCCCAAGTTCTCCAAGTATTGTGGGAAACGGGCGTTGAGTGCGGACACGTAAAAACGCTGAACGCCGTCAGCGCGTTCGACGGCGTTCGTATTGATGGAAATCGGATCAAGTTCGCCCACGCGCTAGTCAATGAATATGTAGCCCGCGCCCGCTGGGAGAATCCCGGAGAGCCGCTGGGCGATGAAGTCACTGTAAGCGGCCCCTGGAACTGCCTCAACATCACTGATTTGGAAACTCTTGAAATCCGGCCCTCAACCGGCGCTGATGTGAGAGAGATGTTCAAGCTCGTTCACGCGGCAAATGCGGGTGGTATCTGTCCCGTCTATCCAAATGATATTCTTCACAAACTCCAAATCTTGTTTCTGGAAAAGTCCGGCATTGAGTTAAGCCGGACATGCGGCTCTCATCTTGAGTTCAGCGATCCGACAATGCTGGACTTTTGTATAGCTATGTATAAGGCTGCCGGTCGAAAGTATCACATGGAAGTCCAGTTTCCGATCACGCCGTTGAGAATGAACGACTCTGGACTTGAGACGGTCTGGGCGTATAAAGATAGAGACGATGTCCGAATCACAGCCGCGGCCGCGCCAATACCACAGGCCGGCATGACCGCGCCGCTTCCGGTCTTTCCCGGACTGGTCCTTTCCGTGGCGGAAAGCCTGGCGAGCTATATCTTAGCGCGCATGATTGCCGGAGATCGCGTTGACTCGCACCCGCAGTTCCGGCTGGATTTGGTCGATATGCGATACATGACTACGGTATACAGCTCCCCGGACCATATACTTTATATGCTGCTGCTGAAAGACGTGTATGAATACTACTACGGCAGGCAAAAGCCTGGACATTTCCTGCAAAGCAACTCAAAGCGGCCTGACGCTCAGGCTGTTTGCGAGCGAACCAGCTATATGCTTACACTTGCTTTAGCCGGATTCCGGAGGTTTTGTCTGGGAGCGGGCCAGCTTTCAATGGACGAAGTCTTCAGCCCGGCGATGTTTATCATCGACCGTGAAATCGCAAGGTTTATAACTCATATCATAAAGGGCGTGTCTTTCGACAGCGCTATAAGCGCCGCTGAACTGATCGCGGAGGTCGGGCCCGGCGGGAATTTTATGGCGCACGATACTACTATAAAGCTGATGCGGACACTGTTCGAGTCGGACCTATTTCCGCGGACTAATCTGGACCAGTGGCGCGCCGCCGGAGAGCCTGACGTCGAAACAGTGGCTGTGGCGAAGGCGAAAGAACTGATCGACTCTCACGATTTTAGGATTTCTGATTCCGTCCAAAGCGAGCTTGACGCTATTTACGCTGAAGCTGAGAAATACGCGGGATACTAATCACGAAAAGCTGGGTTCAGATAAGAACGCAGATAAACGCGGATAAAGACTGATAAACACAGATAGTAAATGGCTGCTATGGCCGATATACCGGAACTAGTTCTACCAACCGGGTAGGAAGTCTTTATGGGCTTGCAGCATCTCATCGGCAAGACGGTTTGCTTCCGAAATCGATTTCACGCTTCCATCAACGATCAGCGCTTGAAGCAGTTTGTTCTTATCCCTTTCCAGCGCAGCCTCCACGGCAAGCTCTATTGTCAAAAGAGCTTTTTCTACTGTGGCGCGAACGCCGGTCGGCGCTTCCCCAATATGTATAGGCTTAATTCCGTCTTTGGATACCAGGGCTGGGCATTCGATTGCAAATCCCTTGGCGATGTTCGTTACCTGGCCTTCATTAGGGATTATCACACTGTATTGCTTTGGAGCGTCTTCTCGCAGGGCATTTAGAATCTCAACCAATTGCTCGTGCTCGCCCAGCTTTCGCTGCCGGATGTTGTCGGGAAGTGGAGTTTTACCAAATGCCTGGTCAGCCATTTCCGCAAATCTGCGATCACCACGCTCGATTGTTTTCTCGAAGCTGAAACGATCAACACCAAGCATCTTGCCATAATGCTCGCCGCTCCTATGGAATTGAGGGAAGAACTCGGCAACATGCCTATCCATAACCGCAGGAAACGCGCCAAAAACATGGAAGAGTTCCCAGGAAAGCGGATCATCAGGCGCGTCGCCATATGGTTTGCCTTCTTTTTCCAAAGCGGCGTATCTTTCACAGACAAGCGGCCAGGCGTCCTTACCATCGACTTCGAATTTAAGAAACCAAGTAAGATGGTTCATGCCGATGGCGAGGAACCGGCATCTATCATGCTGGACTCCGATGAAGCTCGCCAAATAGCGCTCTTCTCCCGGCTCGCCGTGGCAGAGTCCTACAATCTTTGTAAGAGTTGCCTTTCGGACAGCCCGGCATATCGCGGCCATTGGATTGGCGTAGTTGAAGAAATGCGCGTCAGGCGAAAGGCGGGCTACAT
>JAUSEB010000392.1 GCA_030650495.1 Armatimonadota bacterium
ATGGCCTAAAAATGTACTCGATACGCGCATTAACACTGAGTCAGACCGCCGCGGCACATGCCGATTGGCGGCGCGATTCGTTGTGCGTGGCGATTGAGGGTAACGACGGCTTTAAGCGCACATCCAATCCGACGGTCGGGCAAACCGAATCACCAATGCCCAAAGCGAGACAGTTAACCTAACCGGTGGACGGCCTACCAGCCCTCCGCCAAAAAGCGGAGGAGCCGAAATGGCCGATATCAAGAAGGTCAATGCAGATCGGAAGTCTGGCCTCGATAAGGCCAAGGCACCTTTGCATCTGCGCCTCTCCCAGTTTAAGCGCCGTGCGCTTGAGCGGTTCCTCGCGCATTGCGCTGAGCAGCGTACCCATAAACCGACATTAAACGTCGGCAAGACCTGATTTATCTTTTGAGTTTCGACCAGGATGGAGCCCCCTGTAGGTATAAGGGCTTCCGTCGGCTAGTAGGTCCGGATTGGATTTCTGGGGCTGGTTTCAGCGGCGCGAGGAAATAGCGAGGGCGGTTTCCGCTCTCTCGTCTTTCTTTCATTTGTCAATTTTATCGGTTTAGCTCAGTGGTAGAGCGGCTGCCTCCAAAACAGCGCGTCGGGAGTTCGATTCTCTCAACCGGTGCCAATATTCTACTCTAACATGGCTGGTCTAGCTCATCGCTGGAAGAGCGCCGATTTCGTAAGTCGGAGGCGGCAGGTTCGAGCCCTGCGACCAGCACCAAATTCTCACTTGACTGTACTTTGTGGCACGGTATGATGTAGCCATGCCGATCATCTACCAAAAGATCATCATGCGGGCGGATCTCATAGCCAATTCTGATGTGCTTTACATCTTCGGCGATAATGAAACGCGTAAGGGTTTTGGCGGTCAGGCGAAAGAAATGCGCGGCTGTCCAAATGCGGTCGGTGTTCGCACCAAGCGCGCCCCGCTGTTTGCCGCCGACGCCTATTGGCGCGATTCAGATGGCAAGAACGAAGAACGTAAGGCGATGGTTGACGCCGACCTCTTGCCAGCGGTCGCAAAACTTAAAAGTGGCGGCGTCGTCGTAATCCCATCCGATGGGGTCGGTACAGGATTCGCACGGCTGGCTGAACTTTCGCCAGAGATATTGAAATACATTAAATGGCGGTTGGACGGGCTAGTAGATTTTATTCCAGACCAGGAGCGCCAATGACAAAACACCGCGCCATCGTTTCTATCACATTTGATGACGACGATCTCAAAGAATTTGCCGACAGCGTTGGGCTCGACCAATCGCAGATCGATGTGGATGCGACCGTGCACGGTATGCTCGATAATCTTGAATTTGGTTGTGGTTGGCTTGAGCAGCTATTCGAGGACGGCAGCCCAACCATAGGCAGGCTATCCTATGGCCTACTGGTTGAAATCAATACGCATGAGGATGCCGAATGATAAAAGCAGCCGCCCTCCCAAAGCCGCACGAGCTAGTGGAATATCCAGACGGCACGATCGTCGCCGTGATGTTCCATTATCTTCCGGAAGAAACGGCCATCAATCGCGTGTGCGCGGCGAATGGCTACGAATTCGTAACGCTCAAGATGGAGGACGACCTCGACGAGAATGACCCAATCATACAGGCGTGGATCGATGGCGAGGATGTGGTTGCGCGCTGGATACCGCCGGAGTTTCCGTCAGGACATTCTGGTTTCTCGTTTGGCGGCAAGTGGGATACCGAGGATGGCCCGGTCGCGTGCTATTTGCGCAATCTAACTTTGCCAGTTATGGAGTAGTCATGCACGCCTATCTAATCGACCCAGAAAACCGCACCGTCGAAATCACTGATGTCGGCGATGCTGGTAATAATATTGATAAGAACTTTGGCGATTTGGCGCGCGACTATATCAAGCCAGAGAGAGGCGGTCTGGACGCCGCAAGAATTAACGATCATCGCGATTACGTTTGGGTTGCCGACTTTGCTTTCACCGGTCCGCAATGCATAGCTTATCGCATTGACGGTTGTATCCATCCACTAGCCGGCCGCTCGGTTATCATCGGATGCGGCGAGTTTGGCGAAACTCAATCGCCAGAAGTTTCGGTTGATTGGTTGCGCGAGAACATTCAGTGGCTCGGTTTGAAAAACTGCCGCGTAGATCAGTTCGAGAGCGTGGGACCGCACGGAGAATTCCGCGTCGAACTCAAGGTCGTTTTAGAGCCAGTAGCTAACCATTAAAGCAGTATACACGCCCGTGTAGCTCAGTGTAGAGCAATTCTCTTGTAAGGAATAGTGCGCAGAATCGACCCCTGCCACGGGCACCAAATAACGCCACCATAGTTTCAGTGGTAGAACGCCCCCTCGGTACGGGGGATGTCGGGGGTCCGATTCCTCCTGGTGGCACCAATAATGAGCGACTAGCCCAACGGTAGAGGCATTGCGCTTAGGACGCAATCAGTCGGAGTTCAAATCTCCGGTCGCTCACCAACTTGACATCATCTATTATTAGTGAGATAAGATATTATGAATATTGTTGTTGATGTCGAATCAGACGGCCCATGTCCGGGCATATTTTCCATGATCTCGCTGGCCGCTATTGTCGTCGAGCCAGGGTTATCGCGTTGCATCAAAATCCAATGCCGCCCAGATGATCCAACGGTTCGTCAATGGTTGCCGGAAGCATTGGCTTCTTGTCGTGTTACGCGAGAGGCGCACCTGTCGTATCCAGAGCCTGATGGCGAGGTACGAAAGTTTGCGCTGTGGCTAGCGGCACTCAACTCGCCAACAATGTGGTCGGACAACCCGGCTTTCGATTGGCAATGGGTCAACTACAATCTTTGGCGGTATGCTGGCAGCAATCCGCTCGGCCACAGCGCACGCCGTATCGGCGATCTCTACTGTGGCATTAAGCGTGACTTGCACGCAAATCGCCAATGGAAAAAATTACGCGACACCAGACATACCCACGATCCTCTTGATGACGCGCGCGGTAATGCCGAAGCACTATTGAAGATTTTCGAAATGCTAAAGAAATAAGGACGAGCCCCGTGGTTTCGGTTATCTTTATCCCTTCGGGATATAGCTCAGTGGTAGAGCGCCGGCCGCAAGGCTGGAGACAATGGTTCGATTCCACTACCGATCTATAACTTATGTTCGTCCGCCTCTAAAAATAAGGCGAGCCCCAGAGTTTCGGTTATCATGATGAAGGTCGCAAGACCTGCCGTTGTCGTGACGGCGTTCCGATCTCAATTCATGTTTGTCTTACTTTGTTATTGACAGTTGGTTAGAAGTTAGTACCATGAATATGGAGCGAGCCCCAGACTTTCGGTTATCAGCATAGATGAAACCCCGATTGTCGTCTTACGTTCGCTTCACTTAGTTAGCGGTCAGAGTGCCGCCGGTTAGGTCGAAAGGCCCGCGGGCTAATAGCCCGCTGAACCGGAAAGGGAGTGGTAGGAACAATGCCCAACGCTCTTGGTTCTGATCGCTATTCAATATGTCCCAATGGCGGAATGGCAGACGCGGCCGTTTCAAGAACGGCTTCTTCGGAGTGGGGGTTCGAGTCCCTCTTGGGATACCAAATAGAAACGATGCCGGACATATAGGGTTAGAAG
>JAUSEB010000405.1 GCA_030650495.1 Armatimonadota bacterium
CACACCATATACTTAGACACTTAAGCCAAATGTACCTGTGTCGAACACGTGTTCTTTCATGTAAACTTCATGTACATTATGCGGTTGCTAAAAAAACAACTAACAAACGATGCTCCTGACCAACAACCTTGACATGTGTAAGCTCATACATATATACTGTGTGCGTGCGTATGCGCGTTTTTGCCTCGATTTCTCATCTCGCCCGGGGTAGATCGAGTTGGACTGGGTAAAGGTCAAGCGCCGCATAACCAAGGCCAAGGCATTCCGACGGGGGTAACGATTTGGACAAGCTGTACGTGACGGGTGGAACACGGTTAGAAGGCTCTGTTCGTATCAGTGGAAGCAAGAACGGAGCGCTTGCTATCATGGCCGGCGCGCTGCTTGCAAAGGGCAAGACTGTCCTCAGAAACGTGCCTAAGATCGGCGACATATTCACGATGGTCGAAACGCTCAGGTCACTGGGCGCCCAAATCGAGATGAACGGCGACTGGCTCTCCATCGACGCCACTAATCTGACCTCTCACGAAGCCCCCTATGAACTGGTCAAACGTATGCGCGCTTCCTTTTGTGTTATGGGGCCGCTGCTCGCGCGTCTTGGCCGAGCGCGAGTGCCGATGCCGGGCGGGTGCGATATTGGCGCAAGGCCGATTGATTTCCACGTAAAGGGGATTCAAACCCTGGGAGCTTATATTGAGACTGAGCATGGATGTGTTTACGCGGAATCTTTGAAGCTTCGCGGGGCGCAGATATATCTTGATTTTCCGAGCGCGGGCACGACGCAGCATCTGATGACCGCCGCATGCCTTGCGGATGGAGTCACTGTTATACAAAACGCCGCGGCGGAGCCGGAAGTCACCGACCTTGCGGATTATTTGACGGCAATGGGAGCAAAAATCGAGGGCGCCGGAACAACTACAGTGAAGATCGCCGGGGTAGACGAGCTTAGGGGCGTGGATTACACGATAATCCCCGACCGTATGGAGGCCGGCACATTCGGCATAGCCGCTGCTATAACAGGCGGAGATGTGACGGTTACCCACGTCGTTCCCGAGCATCTGGAACCTTTTATACCCAAGCTCCAGGACGCCGGCGCGCGCGTTGACGTGCGGGAAAACACCATTCGATTCCGCATGCTCGAGCGTCCAATTGCAACTGATGTTATGACAATGCCGCATCCCGGCTTCCCGACGGATATGCAGCAGCCTATGGTGGCTCTGTTGTCTTTGGCGGATGGGACGTCAGTTGTCACGGAAAATGTATATGAGAGAAGATTCAAGTATATAAGCGAGCTGCAGCGTATGGGCGCGGACATTAAGCAGGAAGGTCGAACTGCGATAATAAAAGGCGTGTCGCAACTAACGGGCGCGCCGGTGACGGCTACTGACCTACGCGCCGGAGCGGCGCTGGTTGTGGCCGCGCTTGCCGCGGAAGGTAAGACGGAGATAGCTGGGACGGAGCATATCGACCGCGGTTATGAGAATCTTGTAGAAAAGCTATGCTCACTTGGAGCAGATATCTACAGAGCTGATTCTGAAAGAAGGGGGACAGCTTTGTGTTTAGCCTAGTCCCTGAAATAGGGATCGATTTAGGCACCGCGAATATCCTCGTTTTCGTAAAAGGTAAGGGAGTCGTTCTTCGAGAACCCTCGGTAGTAGCCATAAACGCCGTAAGCAAGGCGGTCTTGGCCGTCGGCGAAGAAGCAAGCCAGATGATAGGCCGGACGCCCAGCAATATAGTCGCCATCAGGCCGATGAGCGACGGCGTTATCGCCGACTACACCACCACGGAGAAGATGCTCTCCCACCTTATCGCCAAGGTCTGCGGGCGCAAACGGGTCCTAAAACCTCGCGTCCTGGTATGCGTTCCATCCGGCGTTACGAACGTCGAGAGGCGGGCGGTGATTCAAGCGGCGAAGAGCGCGGGCGCCGGCGAGGCTTATACCATCGAAGAGCCTATGGCGGCGGCCATTGGCGCGGGACTTCCGATAAGCAGCCCCGGCGGAAACATGGTTGTGGACATCGGCGGCGGGACCACCGACATCGCCGTAATTTCGCTGGGCGGGATAGTGCTCAGCAAATCAGTTCGCCTGGGCGGCAATAAGATGGACGAAGCCATCGCCAGACACATCAAGAGCAAATACAGCTTGATGGTCGGCGACCGGACGGCCGAGGAGATCAAGATAGGTATCGGCTCGGTCTATCCTTTGCAGACGGAACTGACGATGGAAGTGCGGGGTCGGGACCTGCTGGCAGGCCTGCCAAAGACAATAGAGGTTACTTCCGAGGAGATTCGCTCGGCGCTAATGGAACCGGTTGGAGTTATCATAGAGAAGGTCCGTTCCGTTCTGGAGCAGACCCCGCCGGAACTGTCATCCGACATCATAGAGCGCGGCGTTATGCTCACCGGCGGCGGCGCGCTGCTCAGGGGATTCGATAAGTTGCTGGCCATCGAGACCAACATTCCCATACACGTGGCGGAAGATCCTCTATCCTGCGTCGCCATTGGCACAGGCCAAGCCCTGGAGTCATTCGGCGCAATCCGGGAAAACTACATCCTCACCGCGTATGATTGAACCGCTGATTTGTTGTTTCGATCTAATGGAGGCGCAATGCATTATACAGTGATACTGGAACATGAAGAAGATGGCGGGTATCACGCTTTTGCCCCAGCTCTAAAAGGCTGTCACACGCAAGGCGATACGCTTGAAGAAGCGATTGAAAATGTTACGGAAGCGATTGAGGTCTATATCGAGAGTCTGAAGGCGCGAGGGGAGAAAGTTCCTGCCGAAGACATACTCATTAAACCCATAGAGATCGCCGCTTGATGTCACGCACTCCAACCTCCACACTCAGGAGCGGAATTATGATTAGATACGCATTGTTCCCCTTTATAGCATTTATCATTCTTTCCATACCTGTCTTTGCTGAGACGCAGTTTTCCGACGTGCCCGCCGGCCACTGGGCCGCCGAGTCTGTTACAAAAATGAGCGAAGCAGGGATAATGAAAGGTTACCCCGACGGCAAGTTCAATGGAGATAAGCCTGTCACCAGATATGAGCTTGCTGTGGCGCTTGAGAGGTTCGCGCAGTTTATTGAAGCAAGCCGCGCTCCGCTTACAGCAATTCCCAGTTCGAACAAACCGGACACGAGCGGCAATTGGGCCAAGCCGTCTCTGGGTTTTCTCTTGTCCGGCGGATTCCTTCCACGGGATTCCGAATTGACCAAAGACGGCGGCAAGGCTGTAAGTGGAGAGCTTTTGGCGCAATCGCTCGCGTCGGTGGCGGCCCGGCTGGCGACGCTGGAAGCTGACCGCAAGTCGGAAACAAGCCAATCTGACGTTGGCAAGCCTTCTAATCCTAAGTAGATTTTCCGATTTTAGACAACTAAGGAACAAGCAAGCCCGTCTAACAGTATAGCAATTAAGGTGTAATTTGCTGCCCTTGCCCGGAGAACGCCGCGGCGAGCGTTCCCTACTTATTCTCTTTAGAGGAGCTAAAATGTCTGTCGTCACCCGATTCCGGCTTTTTCGTGATTTTCCACTGATCCTTATGCTTTTGACCGTTTTGGCGGGGCCGTGCCTTGCCGTCGGCATGGACGTTACAGTCGGTTTCGATGGTAATGTGAAGAGTCTTACCTGGAGCCCGATTGCCGTCAGGCTAACCAATCGCGGCGCCGACACGGTTGAAGGTATCCTTCAGGTTGCGCAGAAAAACAGCGACAAACAGCTTCCGCGATGCCTCGCGGCTGTGAGCCTGCCGCCAAACTCCACAAAGCTATACCACGTCTATATCAAGTTTCCGGCCTACGGGGACAAGGTCGTAGTCACCTTGAGCAAGGGTTGGCGCTTGATGGCAAAAAAGGAGATTCCATGGTCGGCGGCGGCCAATGAGGACAGGCTTTTAGTTTTTGTTGGTCCCCGCTCATCGCGCTTTAACTTCCTTACAGGTGAAACCGTGACAGCGTCGGTAAAAGCTCAGTCGTTGAATCCGGGTTCATCATCGGGCCAGGGCAAGATCGTCGCCGGTTCTATACCGGCGGTGGATTTGTCCGACCGCCCCGCGGCTTACGACGGCGTAGACGCGATGTTTATGTCTGATTTCACGCCAAGCTCCGTAAGCCCGAAAGTTCTGAAGGCGCTCAGCATGTGGGTCGCGTCCGGTGGTTCATTGGTGGTATCCACTGGGGCGGAATACAGGCGGTTCCAGAACGAGTTTTTCGACGAGCTTCTGCCGGTGCGACTGACCGGAGTAGCCAATCTCGACCTGGTTGGAAGCAGCGGGAATTTCGGCCCGCGCGGATTCCCTGAGCCTGTGGCCGTGGCGGCAAGCGCCGTTAAGCCCGGAATCGGACAGATAGTGGCGTCGAAGAATGGAATTCCGGTTGTAGCAACACGTAGGTACGGACTCGGCCAGGTGACCTTTCTAGCGTTCGACAGCCGAACCGTTCCGGCGAGAGACTGGCCGGGACAAACCAGGTTCTGGAAGACGATTCTATCGGCTCCAACAGACGCCCCGCTCGTAAGCTCCACGGATTTCGATCCGAACAATAACCAGTGGCAGGGTTACCCACAGACCAGGGCCATGTTGGCAATGGCCATACAACAAAGCCCGGCTGTGAAAATACCGTCGTTTAACGCGATCATGTTCTTCCTGATCGCGTATCTGATTTTTCTTGCGCCCGTCAACTACTCTATTTTGAAGTGGAAAAAGCGGCTTGAGCTTGCCTGGGTGACGACTCCTGCGATAGTCCTGCTGTTTACTTTCGGAGCTTATGCGATTGGTTACACGGTGAAAGGCGGCCGCTTGCAGATAACCGAGGGGTCTTTCATCGAGGCGTCGAGCAATGCGCGCTACGCAAGGATGATTACCAACGCTTCGCTTTTTTCTCCAGCCAGGCGCTCGTATGATTTGTCTGCATCGGACCCCTATGGTATCCCTCAAGCGCTGGCGGCGGGACAGAGAGACAGCGTTCCTCCCACGATGCTCGGCGAGCAGTCAGTCATCCCGGACGTGAACGTGCCGATGTGGGCGGATAAGACGTTTGAATCTATCAGCGGCGCGGATTTAGGCGGTGTTCTCAAGACGGACCTTGTCCTGACCGGTGATGTACTCCGGGGCGAAATCAGAAACGACACGAATATCGATCTTCGCGATTGCCGCCTGGTGTATGGAAACAACGTCGAGAACATCGGCGGCCTCCGCAAAGGCGAGGCTAAGACTATCAGGATTCAGGCAGGCCCCGGCGGCCAGTTCATCCCCACTGGCCCTAATCCCAGAGCCGGTGGGCTGCGCGCGGGGATGAGAGACTTTACGGATAATGTGAGCCGTGGAGCAAATTCCCCGATATTGCTTGGAAATACTTACCCCGGCAAGCAGATTTTCGGACTGCTAAACGGCGCCCCTTCCAAGTCAATGGCGTGCTATGCGTTCAGGCTCGATTACCGTGTGGGAGGAACCTTCACTCTCAATTCTTCCGCTATCGGCGGCAGGATTATAAGCTACGAGGGGTGTTCTCCCGAAGAGGGAAGCAAACCACCAAAGGTTCAGTTTTATGGACAAGGGTCATTTGTCGCGGCTTATCAGATGCCGTCTACATCCCAATGCGTTGTGAAAGCGCTGACGGTTGAGAAAAAGATTGGCGCCTCCTATGGGGGCAAACAGGTTATGAATATATCGATCAGGAAAAGAACCGGTGGTTGGGAGCGACTCAAAGGAGGCGCCCGGATAACGATACAGAACCCATCGCAATATGTAAACGACAATGGAGAAGTCAGAATCAAAGCAGAGCTTACATCCGGCAGCCAGGTTGAAGCGCAGGTCGGCGTTTCCGTAACAGGCGCGCCTAAGTAGGAGTCGTTAGTCGTTAGTTGTCAACTAGCCACTAACCCGTATTATTCACGTCATTTCGAGAGTAGCGAGAAATCTGCTTTTCCTGAAGCTAAAAAGCAGATTCCTCACTTCGTTCGGAATGACGGTCTGCGGTGACTTTACTCTATTCGTGA
>JAUSEB010000411.1 GCA_030650495.1 Armatimonadota bacterium
CCTATACCTGAGCCGACGCATTTGTTGGAAGTAAAAACCAAAGAAGACGAGCGCGCGGTTCTGGTGGTCGCGGACATGACACGCGCCAGGCGCGAGATTCGCCCCAGGTATGTTAGGAAAAACCTTACTATTCCTGAATGGCTGGACAAGAGGGCCTCGGAAGCCGGCATCAACTTCAGCCAGGTTCTACAGGAAGCGCTGAAAGACCGCCTCGGGGCGGCGTAAGAAAGACTTTTTGGACTGAAGAATACTGCCATCACTTTTTGTTGTAGGAACAATTCCCACACGAAACCACGGATCACAAAAGCTAGGCTCGCAGTTATTATCCCAAGCCTCATATTCCGTCATTCCGAGGAGAAACGACGAGGAATCTGCTTTTCCGTTTTGTTGTCTGGGAGTTTGCAGGAATATACGCCGAAACCGATGAAGGGAATATCGTCGGAGCTTTCATTCCGGGAACAAGATTCCCGAAACACCTAGAAGGAGAATTTAGGTTGAAGAACAACCCGCTCCCGCGACTAGATACCAATCAGGAAATGAGAGACGAGCTGCTGCCATTTTGCAGACTGAAGCCTGGTGATATCTGGGTGGATCCTAAGGAACGTCATAGGATAGCTTGCATAGATGCCACCGATTATGAAGCAGTTCAACAGTTAATGCGCGGCGATCTCGCGCATCTCGCAATACAGGATCCGCCGTACAACCTAGTGGCTTTCGAGGAGAGGCATATCCATGAGTTCATCGAATGGTGCGAAAGGTGGGTTAGGCATTCGTCACTTGTCCTAGCGCCGGATTCATCATTCTATGTGTGGTTGGGCGCTGATCAGAATAATGCATTCCAGCCCTTGCCTGACTTCATGATCATGATGCGGAAGTTCAATGAATTTGCATCTCGCTCGTTTATTACGATGCGTAACCAAAGAGGGTATGGAACTCAGCACAACTGGATGGCTGTGCGCCAAGAGCTTCTGTATTACATAAAGGGGAATCCCTGTTTCCAGGTTCAGTATACTGAAATACCCAAGATACTGCGCGGTTATTACAAAGAAATAAACGGCAGAACCACAGAAAACATGGAGCGCGGCAAGTCGGAAAACATACGCGCAGGAAATGTTTGGGTGGATGTGCAACAAGTTTTCTACCGCATGGAGGAGAATGTATCTGGTTGTTATGCGCAGAAACCACTCAAATCAATCGAACGGATTGTCCTAGCAAGTTCTGGCCGTGACGATATTGTAGTGGACTTTTTTGCGCATTCCGGCGCCACGCTTCTTGCCTGCGAGAGATTGAGTAGGCGTTGCTATACCGCGGACATAGACCCCGTGTATTGCGAGATTACCATAAGACGTCTTGAGCGTTACCGGCAGTTCGGGCGCACAGGGTGGCAGAACGGCCATCCATTTGAGGACGAGTTCGACGGAGCGCTGAATCATGCAGCATCAACCAGGTATGCCGAGAGCACCGCTCTGACAAGTCAGACAACTTTGTTCTAGGAGAAAAATGGAAAAGCTCCGCGCCAGACTAAACGAACTGATATCAGAACTGGAAGATGCCGATGATATATTCGAGCGGTTATCCGAGTTAATATCTGTATATCCATTTAATGAATATGAGTATACGATCTCAACTCTTTTAGGTCGTGGTAAGCTTGACATCGATGACTATTACGAGTTAAGGGATGATTATATTGCCCGCAATCTGTATCTCTACGCTTTCGAGATTAGCTCGCCACGCGGATTTGGGGAAGCTTGGGCACAGGGTCACCTCAAAGAATTTGTGCCTGAATTGGTGAAGCCCTCAAAGAGGCTGGACCCAAGTTACTCTGGTGATTACGACTTTTATCTGGACAACAAGATACGGGTCGAGGTAAAGGCATCCCGCGCAGTTGCATTCAGGACAGACGAACCGCTGTATGTCAAGGCATTGTCTTCTGACTCAAATGAGCAGTTCGATATGAACTTCCAGCAGGTCAAGTGCCGTTGCTGCGACGTGTTTATATGGGTTGCCGTTTGGCGTGATCTAATCCGATACTGGGCGCTGAACTCTCGCGAGCTGGAATCGAATCGCTACTTCTCCAACGGCCAGCACCGTGGCAATGTAGGCGAGGGGCAACTTCATTTGAACCGCGACAACATCAAAGACTTCGCACGTTACGAAGCTCGTCCGCGTGAGTTACTTGAGGCCATAAGAGCAGCTTATGAACGTCTGGAGAGTGCGTAGTATGCGTTTCGCGATGGGGCCTGAGCCTACCTAACATCCACCCGCGCCCCGGCGGACTTTAGTTCTGAGGCTAATTTGCCTGCGTTTGCCCAAGAGAGATTCGTCGCGACCGGGGCAGGCAGGGATTTCAGAATCCTGTCCACTTTCTCCTTACCGACGGTTTTTTCGACTAAAGCCCGAACCTTCTCCTTGTCCGGCCCTGCCTTTTTCAAGACGACTCGGAACGGTTTGGACTTCAAAGCAGCAGCGATTTCCTTGGGCGGCTTTTCGGGATCGGTCGAGAGCGCCGATTCGGTGTAAACGCATCTTGGATTCCAAAGGATGAACTCGGTCAAACCCATCTCGGCGGCGGCTCGGCGCTGGGCGATTATCTCGGCCCTGCCGTAATGCACGCCGTATAGCGAGAAGTCCTGCAGCCAGGGGCGAACTTTCGCCTTTGTTTTCTGAACCTCTTCCAAATGATCCCCCAGGCTCAATCGAATTGTCTCATAGGGCGCAACGTTGGGATTTGGGATTCCATACTCGTGGCGGGCGTAATGCGAAGGATAGGCCATCGGGCAAATATAATCGACGTTCTCGGCTATCATTTTGATTGTCTGGCCGATACCCATATCGTGACTGACCAGGCTTGTGAGGCCGAATATATCCGCGCTCATCACGACACCGTACGGCTCCAGGCGTTCACGCGCGTATTTGAGAAAATCTCGTATGACCTCGGATTCATTCCGGCCATCCTTGCCAGGATAGATGCAGGCGCTTGTCCTGCCGTCACTGGGGAAGCGGACATAATCCCACTGAATCTCTTTGAATCCGCGCTTGGCCGCGTCTATGGCGATGTCGATGTTGTAATCCCAAACGGCTTTGCTGTAGGGATTCGCCCAGGCCACACCCGCATGGTCGCGCCAAATGCCGCCATTTGCGTTATGGACCGCCATGTCGTGCTTCCCTTCGGCGAGAATAGGGTCTTTGAACACAACAATTCGCGCAATGGGATATATCTTGTTATCCGACATCAGCTTCAGCACACGTTCAGGATTTGCCATACAATGGCGGCTGGCCTTTATCTGTCGCTCCAGAGGAACATCGGTGTCGTAGCTCACAACGCCGTCGGAGTCTTTTACGTCGATGCAGAGCGCGTTCAGCTCGGTATTGTTTACGAGATCGACTATCTTGCCGAAGCTCTTCTTGCCGCCCGCTATCCAGCCGGTGATGTGCAGCCCGCGAGCCTCAAATAGCTCCTTTTTGGGCTTCTGAGCCTCTTTCTTTTCCGAAGCCTCCGTGCGAGATAGCTTGGTTGGGGTTGTCATAACCTGCGTCCTGGTCTGCATAACACCCAGAGCGGTAAAGCCTCCTGCCGCTATCAAAAGAAGCCCACCCACAACAAAATATGGAGAATTTTTCAACTTCGGCCTTTCCAAAATTTCAACCTCCCCCAGCCCCTCCTTTGTAAGGAGGGGAGCTACTGCGCTTCCCCCCTTTGTAAGGAGGGGAGCTACTGCGCTTCCCCCTTTGTAAGGAGGGGAGCTACTGCACTTCCCCCCTTTAGAAGGGGGGATTGAGGGGGGTGTTCTCAATAACCAAGACATACTATAATTGGTTTATGATGACAAAGATACTATCAACCAGACGCCTGCAACTGCTTTTAATACTGTTGCTAATAGTCTCCGCGACAGGCTGCGGCACAAAATCACGGGATAGCATACGCCCGCCGCAAAAGAACGTCAAGAAGCCAAAAGCGCCGCCAATCGATCTTCAGAAGATCAAACCCAACGAACTTGGCAAAGTCCTTATCCTCGAATATCACGACGTTTCGGATAAAGAAGCCCGATGGTCAAGGCATTATAACAATTTCAAGGCTGATCTGCAACGATTGTACCAGGCAGGCTACAGACCTGTTAGTTTACGGGATTTTGTGCGAAATCGAATCAGCGTCCCGGCGGGCATGTCTCCGGTCGTCTTCACTTTCGACGACGCAACGGAAGGTCAGTTCAGATACACGGACACGGCAATTGACCCCAACTGCGCGGTCGCCATACTTGAGGATTTCCACGAGAAACATCCCGGCTGGGCGCTGGAAGCCACCTTTTATGTGTATTATCCCAACCCATTCCGCCAACCCAAGCTGATCGAGAAAAAGCTCCGGCACATTATTTCCCAGGGAATGGATATTGGAAACCACACATATTCGCACGTCAATCTGAAAAAACTATCGTCTATTGACGCGGCCAAAGAGATTGCTTTATCAGTTCAAGCGGCAAGAAATTACGCTCCCAAGGCAATAGTGGATTCGATTGCCTTACCCTATGGCCTCGGACCTGTGGATGAGGCGGTTTTGCGATCCGGCGAATATGACGGCCAAAATTACCAGAACATCGCCGCGCTTCTGGTAGGAGCGGAACCCGCCTTGTCCCCAGCCGACACGAAGTTCAATCCCTATCGACTTCCGCGAGTCCAGGCGATCCAATCGGAACTCGATATGTGGCTAGGCTACTTCAAGAGGCATCCCGAAAAACGCTACATCAGCGACGGCGATCCCGATACGATCACGGCCCCGAAATCACTAGCGGGCAACATCGACCATGGGCGATTGGCGGGAAAACGTCCGCGGAGTTATTGAGCTAGTGGTTAGTGGCTAGTATTTACAAGCCACTAACCACTAGCCACTTACAACTACCGTTCTCGTGATACGAACTTCTCGTCGAAGGCATTGTTCCGTTCGAAAACAGGCTCCTTGCTGTCTTTCAAAAGGTCTTTGTATTGATGCGGCCTGCGGAATGCCCCGCCCCAGATAGTGCTCTTTCGATGCTCGCGTATTGCGGCAATATCTATGGACGCCATGGAGATGCCTTCCGCTCCGTTGGCGCGGACAAGGGGCATGCCCCTTGCGTCGAACACCACTGATTGGCCGTTGCAGCCAGGGTGCCCCGATGGGTAATTGGCCATAGCGACCGCGGTCGCGTTCTCATAGGCGCGAATCTGGAACTCAGTTATACGCAGGTCTCCAAGGGTGCAGGCATTTGGAGTGAGGATCAGTTCGGCCCCTTTCAACATCAAGACGCGCGCGCTTTCCGGAAACTCCCGGTCGTAACATATCATCATACCGACGGCCAGCTTTCCGGCGGCTGTATCCAATTCCCCAACCTTAAACCCATCACCAGGCGTGCAGGCCGCCTCTCGCTTGGCGAAATCGCAAGTATGGACTTTTGCATACGTGAAAACTTGCTTGCCATGATGATCGATAAGGGTGGCTGAGTTTCTGGGAGCTTTCGGCCATTTCTCCAGGTAAGTAACCACAATGGCCATATTCAATTCTTTTGCAAGCGAGGCGAAATGCCGGACATAGTCACTGTCGCGAGACACCGCCTTCGCCTCCCATTTCCCCCGATCTTCACGTGTTTTCCCACCATAATTGCCATAGCCGATGTTCCACATCTCCGGCATAAGGGCTATATCGGCGCCCATACCGGCGGCCTTGCGGCAGAATTCGTCGGCTTTCTTCATATTGGCTGCCTGGTCTTCGCCTATAGACGCCATCTGCAGCAGCGCTATATTCAGCTTCTTCCCACTCGCCGCATCTGTAGTTGGCTGCCCCGTTTTCTCGCCAGCCGAGTAAGCCGGATTCCCGGCTAAAAGCGCCAGCGTCAACACAAAGACTACAATGGTATTGTTCATAATTCTCCTCTTCGCATTCCAAACTCCGCTAACCCAGCAATGCCGCGACTTCTTCCAACTGATCCATAATCGGCAGCTTGTTCGGGCATTTTGGCTCGCACTCACCACAGCGGATGCAGGCCCCGGCTTTTGCCTCATCTTTCATTCCCGCGTATTCACTACGCGCCCAGTCAATCAAACCATAAACACGAGCGCGGTTGTGCAAGCTGAAATTGCGGGGAATATTTATACCGTGCGGGCAGTCCATGCAGTAGCGGCAGGCGGTGCAGAATTTGTCGCCGATGGCGCGGAATTCGTCGAGAATACGCTCCATGCGGGCGTGGTCTTCTTCGCTTGGACCGGCAAATGCGTTCACGGTTTCCACGTTCTCCGCGAGCATTTCAAGCGTGTTCATACCGGAGCAGGCGCAGCTTATATCAGGATTGGAGAGCACGAACTGCAGAGCGGCGGCGGCGGTTGTCTGCGCTCCACCGGGGATCAACTGCTGCAATTGCGGCGCCGGGCTTGCCAGCATTCCACCGGCAACCGGACACATTGCGATGACGCCCACGCCAAGTTCGCCTGCGCGTTTGATGGTCGGAGCGTACTGGCGGTCGAGAAGATTGTAAGGAATAGTGAAACTGTCGAATATGCCTGTTTCGATCAGTTTGGTGAAATTCTCCGGTTTATCATGCCCGGTGAAGCCGATATGCCCGATCAAGCCTTCGCCGCGAGCCTGATTCAGCGCGTCCAAAGCGCCGCCATGGGTCAACATCTCGAACTTGTCAATGCTGAACCAACCGACCTGGAAGAACTCCAGATAATCAACGCCGAGGATTTCCATCTGCAAGTCGATCTCCTTGCGATAGCCTTCCTCGGTCGTTTCTTTGTTAATACCAGCCTTTCCCGACACGATAAGGCCCCTGCTGCGACCCTTTAGTCCAGGCGCCGTTAGATGCTGGCATTTGCCGCTGATATAACCGCGCGTGGTTTCAAAATAGTTCACACCGGCGGCGATGGCCTCGTCGACCACCCGCGCCGAAAGCTCCGGGTCATCAGCCGGCAGGCGCATGCATCCCATAGCCAACGCCGAAACTTTTAGCCCTGTTTTTCCAAGAGGACGATATTGCATAAACAAACAACCTCACTGACTGTAAAACTACCTATTGACCAGTTAGACTTTTAGCATGAAGATACCTGCCGGGAGCGCTAGGATATTCGAGTATGCTTCGGGGCGAATTGCAGCCCCGAAGCTTAAGTTGCTTATTCTAACGCGCCGCCAAGTCGGCTGCGAATATCGGACCGCCAATCTCTTTGATGTAGCAGCGGCTGGCCGGTTGGATGCTCCGCGTCTCGGCGTCACAGTCTATATACTGCACTACCAGCCATTTTGGATTATCCAATACATGAACCTGCACGTAGCCTGCCTTGCTGAAAGGGGCGGGATACGTAATCGAACCCGTGTTGATACAGAGCGGCCCGTCCCATTCGTGGCCCGGCACGTCTATCTTTTGCCAGAAGTGAGTGGTGGCGGACAGAACCATATCGGCGTTCTTGATGAGCGCCTGGCGTTGAGATTCGGATAGAACTTCAATCCATGAACCGTTTCCACTGTGCGCGCCTGCGATTACAATGTCGCGCGGACCCTTCTTAATCGCCGTAACGGTATCGGCGATCCACTGGCGGGAATCCTCTTTGAATGCGATCTTAATATCAGCCGGCATGTCCGAAAAATAGCCCATAACGATATGGACGTTATACTCGCCAATTGGAATCTTTGCGTAGTACTCACAGTTGTTGGGTCTAATGACAACGCCATGGCGTTTGCGTAAATTCGTCACATCGAGGATCTTACCTCCCGCGCCCCAGTCGCCCTGGTCCTTGCCGTAATACTCATTCTCACCGTCGGCCACGCACGGGTAGAGGTTGTTGTACCACCAGTTATCGGATTTAACGAATGTGAGGAAGCTGTTTTCCAAGCCTCTCTTTACCAAATCCCCAAGTCCGATTACGAACTTGCAGTCGGAGTCTTTGATCCACTGCGCCATTCGTCTGAACCGCGGTTTGCTGCTCGGCGAATCCCCTTTATTGTCGCTCATTATGGCGAATGTGAACGCAGCCGAGCGATCAAGAAGCCTCGTCTGGTCTATCTTCGTCTCGGCAATTGCCTCGCTACAAATGAGCGTCAATGCAACAATGATCAAAGAAACCAACTTTCGATAAATGGTCATCGGAATTATTCCTCCACTTTGGTATTTATTGCCGTTAACTTGGATCATAAGCCCTGCGGCATAGGTTACGATAATTATTAAATGGCTTCTCATAAAGCTCGCGACTTTCTTCGTTAGGTTCGAATATCCGCACAGCCCTGTATAGCGTTTCACTGGAATCTTGTAAAGACTCATACTCGCCCGCTCCTACCACCGCCAGCATAGCCGCGCCAAGAGTAGCCGCTTCGGAAACCGACGGCCTTTCCACCGGCAGCCCGATGACGTCGGCCTTCATTTGCAGCCAGAAATCGCTCTTTGCGCCTCCGCCAATTGCTCGGACCACTTCAGCATCAAAACCTGCTTTTCTTACAAACTCGATGTTTTCGCGCAAGCTGAATGACAGGGATTCAAGAATTCCTCGATAGATGTCCCCGGCGGTGTGACTGAGTGTAAGATTTCCGATAAAACCTTTACTTTCAGGGTTCGGTTTCGGAGAGACCATACCATCGAAATGCGGTAATACCGTAATCCCATTTGCGCCTATCGGAGACACGGCGGCTATCTCATCCAAGTCCCTCAAATCTTTGTCCGGGCAAAATTGGCGGTTGAACCAGTCGAGGACAACACCCGCCGTTTTGGCGTAGGCGAGTCCGAACTGATAACGGGTGATCGGAAATCTTCCTATCCAGAGTCCATCGACCGGCTCGATACGCTTCTCAGTCAGCGTCACTAGAGCAAGGCATGTGCCGGTTGTTTCGGATATAATCCCCGGACGGCAATTGCCCGCGCCGAGCGCTCCGGCGTACTGATCGTTCGAGCCGATTACGACAAGCGTGTTTTCACTCAAACCCCAGTCAGACGCCGCCTCTGGCCGAACGCATCCAACCGCCGATCCCGATGGTTGAATCCGCGCGAGAGAAGACTCATAAATCTCCACCGCCGCAAGAGCTTCGGATGAATAGTCCGTAGCGTCGTCCGCGTAAAGAGCCGTGCTTGTTGCCGTGCTTGGGTCGGTGGCGGCGATGCCTGTAAGCCGATAGTTGAAATAATCGGGCAATAGCAGATACCGCCGCGCCCGTGACATCAGCTCAGGATAATGCTCTTTCAGCCACATAATCTTCGGAGCGGTGGCAATTGCCTCGATGACCGGCATAGGGTTGGAGGAAACGACCTTCTCCCGCATCCTAATGGCTTGCTCCGATGCGCGGCTGTCGTACCAGATGATCGCCGGGTGAAGAGGTTGATCGTTCGCGTCAAGTGATACAAATGTCTGGCCTTGTGAGGAGATCGCCAGAGCGCGAATTTCAGCGCCGCTTTCCGCAATCGCCTGCCTGGCGGCTTTTCGCGCGGCTTTGTAGACATCCTCGATTGGGACTTCAACGCGGCCATCGCTATAAACGCTCGGCTCGCATGCGGCCCGGCCAAAGCCCAGCAATTTGCCGGACTGGTCGTAAACTCCGGCTTTTGCCCCGGTTCCGCCCAAATCAAGACCAAGATATGCTGATGCGCTCATTACGCTCGACGCCTCATCTGCCTGCCGTCCATCACGCCATTTAGAAGGCTCATCCCATTATCATTGAACACCCGCGTGATTTGTTCCTTCGACAGCCCGGCCATCTCTCCCGCTCTTTTGATTGCAAGGACGATCTCATAAACCATAAACGTAGCGCGAATTCCATCGGACGCCACACGATAAGCGCTTGGCGGGTAGCCTTCCAGGACAATATCGACCCAGTGGTCCATCACATACACCCGCCTCCCGCGCATACTCGCCACGGGGAAGTCCGTCGCGAATAGTACCCGGCTGGAGTCAATATTCTCAAATACCAATTGCAGCACGGTCGGGTCCATCACCATCGAAGTGTCAAGGTAGACGTTCGGCAAATCGCGGACAGAACCAATCGACCTCTTCATTTCATCGGGTAAGTACGCCCGCCCGCAGTGCGCGAGGACTATCGCGGCGCCGGGATAAGTCATAGCAAGCTCCCGCACGCCTTTTTGTATCTCCGGGTCAGCAAGACGTCCCGACCTCGGCACGTGCAGCAAGACTATCAGCTTCAACTCGTTCGCCAAATCCATCTCATTGGGGCCGATCATATCCGCAATGCGAACGGAACCGTAGTCATCCCCATACCAATTGAGGAAAACTTTATACCCGAAGAATCCCTCTTCGCGGATTTTCCGCTCAAGCTCTTCCTTTGGGATCATATCTCGCCCGGTAATGAATAGCGGGAACAAGCCATTATTGGCGCCTGCCTGCCGGGCATAGTCATTCGTCTTCTCAAGATCAGCGGCGGGCGTGGGATAGCCGAAACAGACGGCGTTGTAGTGGCGGTCGGGGAAGATAGTTTTGCCGTTGGCCAGCAGTTTCTCGACTCCATACTGCTCAAGCGTGACCATATATTTGGCGCCTGCTGACTCCGTTTTCCAGGGAGTTTCTTTCCAATGCTCGCTCAGCCAAGTGTGCGCATGAAAGTCCAAAACCTGGGGAGGAAGAACCGGCGCTATCTCCGCATTGTAGAATGGAAGGTCAACATTATTGTAATGCTCCTGCTCATTCATGCATCATCCTCCTCCGCCTCCGACCACATTTTCTTTGTAAATGGAATCAAAACCAGCGCAAAAACAATCCATCCAAAAAACAAAGCCCCGCCGAGGCCGAACTTGTCTTGAGTCAGGCGGCAAGTCGCTAATAAAGGCACTATGGTCATTATTATAACCGGGACTTGGCGGCCCATGGTCCACAGGCTCTTGCGCGCTTCATAGGCGGCGACCACGCCGACCATCGGGAAAAACGTCATGAATCCCTGCAACTGCTTCTTGATGACCACCAGAATAAGTATAACACCTGCGATTACCGGCAGTTTAATCCAAACCGGAAGCGGGCTGCGATGACCTGGCTCGACACGATGAGGCGTCATGAGATAAAGCGCCAGCCCAAGAGCGAATATCCCTATGCTTGCCGTCCAAAATGCGGCATCTGTATCGGGCAGGATTCCCGCCAGCGCCCAGCCTGCCGCGCAGTACCCAACCGCCGCTATGGCAATCGCCGCGGTAATCGGCGCTCGCAATCTCTGATACATCAACCTGATAGAGTGGGTGTAGATCAGCAGAAAGCTTATCCCCATTATATTGGTTGTGCCTATGGGTTTGCCGACAGCCAGCGACGCAAGCGTGAACGGCACGGGGAATGTCCATATAAGAGCCTTCCATTTGGGGTGATGCAGATATGAGAGCGCAGTCGCCTGCAGGCTTACCGCCACCAGCAGCAGAATATCCCAATAGCCTATGTTTACTTCAAACTTATCCAATCAATCCTCTAGTCCGTCATTTCGAGCGGAGCGCTAGCGGAGTCGAGAAATCTGCTTTTGGAACTAGCTTTTAGCTATCAGCCGTCAGCTATCAGCTTAAAGCTGATAGCTGACGGCTGATAGCTTATTGGAAAAGCAGATTCCTCACTGTGTTCGGAATGACGTGTTAGTAATTAAATTACCGCTAACAACCGGTTTTCCCAACAGCATAGCCCATTCCGGCCTGGCCGTATTGGTTGCCGGTATACCAGCAGCGGTATTCCTCACCGTGCTTAACGACGCAGGCATAGCAGCGCTGGATGTCGTCAAATTCGCCGGACTCGCCGACGCCGAATTCCCCGTCCGGCCCGCTGGGAACCCATTCCCAATTCAGCCCATCGGGACTTGTCAGACTGCGAACTCGATATGCGTAACCGAAAGTATGTACCCACATCCGGTAACCGCCATCTTCTTTGAGAACGCAGGGTTTGGAGGAAATATACTCGTACGGCTCTGTGTCGAACCCGCGCGGGCTGATTAGCAGGCCGTCAACAGGCTTCTCCCAGTTGATTCCATCGTTAGAAACGGCGTAGCCTATGCCGATTCGCGGAATTACGTCGCCGTTGCGATTGCTCAGTTTGGCGACATCGGAAATCAGCGTGCCACACTCCTCTTGAAAACCCTGAAAACCGGCGACTCCAATATCGATCAGCGGATGCAGCATATCGTTCATATTGCCGTCGCTGTGCCAGATTATCTTGAACCCGTTGTCTACCAGCGGTCGAAGCGCGTGGTCCAAATGCGGAAAGTATATCTTGTCCATGGTCTTGGGGTCTACCATATTGCCGCGCTGCGTGGTCATATCCGTACCGCAGTAACATATCTTGGGCCAGGCCAGCCGGTTCGCCGCCTCGACCACGCACTCGTTGTGCGCGCAAGAGCGTATCCCCTGCGCCCCGATAAGACTCCCAACAACGTCGGGATTTGTGGCAATAGTAATAAACAATCCTTCGTAGCCAAACTTGCCGTAAGACAGGTGGCAAATGGCGGCGCCGTGGCTGTCCATGCCAAATATCCAGAGTATCTGGTCGCCCAATTCCGCTTGAACATTTACCTGATAGTCCATTATCTCGCGGATATGCGTTTCACGGTTCGCTTTTATGGCCTGCGCCTGTTCGAGCAAAGCCGCGGTATCTCTTTCCATTTCCGCGACGATGGCGTCTACATCGTCACCCCACTGTGTTTCCTGACCCACGGACCAGTTCTTTCGCTCGCGGGGAGGAAACCACAACTGTATGTGAAAATCCTGCCCCAGCCGCCGCATTGTCTCGAAGTGATAAGCTCTCTGATTGGCCCAGTAATCGTCCTCGGATATACCCAGCAGCCATTGAACGAAAGGAGCCGATACGCCGTTCATCATAATAGGCAAACGGTCGGTCGCCTCGAAATTCATGCCTTTTATTGAGCGTTCCGGCCCAGTCATAGATTGTCCCCCATGCTATATTCACGTCATTTCGAGCGTAGCGAGAAATCTGCTTTTCCTGAAGCTAAAAAGCAGATTCCTCACTTCGTTCGGAATGACGGTACGCGGTGATTTTGCTCTATTCGTAAATTATCCAGACTAATCCCAAGAATAGCTTCTGCGCCGCACAATAGGTATTCCTTCCAAACCGGCGAAGGAACAGGGAATTGGCCTGGGGAAGTGGGAATTGGAATATCACGAGCGCCGGCTCACCGCTCCATCGGAGGAATATATGTCATCAGCAGTAAAAATACCGCGCAGAAATTTTCTCAAAGGTTCACTGGCGGCTATCGCCGCTGCGACTATGTTTAGCAAAGAAGCTCTTGCGGGCGCTGAAGCGAAACGCCAACCCAACTTCGTGCTTATCAACTGTGATGATCTGGGCTATGGCGACCTCGGATGCTACGGCTCCGAGTTGATAGCAACGCCAAATATTGACGCGTTGGCTAAGGGCGGAACACGGCTTACGGATTTCTACTCCTGCGCGGCGGTCTGCACGCCTTCCAGAGCGGGTTTGATGACAGGCCGTTACCCTTTAAGATCGGGACTAACGAGAGTGCTGCTTCCAAATGACACGATTGGAATCACCAACGAGGTCACTGTCGCGGAGATTCTAAAACAGCGCGGCTACTCAACGGCCTGCATTGGCAAATGGCATTTGGGATGTCTTCCCAAACATCTGCCCACATCTCATGGATTCGACTATTTCTATGGACTCCCTTACAGCAACGATATGCAAAAAGAACACAGAAAAGACCCTCCGATTCCACTTATGCGAGGCAATGAGATAATCGAGGCTCCCGTCGTTCAGGAAACATTGACCGAACGCTACACCGAGGAAGCCATAAAATTCATTAAGAACAACAAGAAGAGGCCGTTCTTCGTTTACCTCCCTCATACAATGCCCCATGTGCCGCTTCACGTTTCGGAGCGGTTCAAAGGACGGTCAAAACGCGGACTCTACGGCGATGTCGTCGAGACTATCGACTGGAGCTTAGGCGAGATAATGAAGACGCTAAAAGAGCTTGGACTTGAAGAGAATACGCTGGTCATGTTCACCAGCGATAATGGGCCATGGCTGCAAAAGAAGGAAGACGGAGGTTCAGCCGGACCGCTTCGAGCCGGCAAAGGCACGCAGTACGAAGGCGGAATGCGCGAGCCGTTCATCGCGTATTGGCCCGGTCATGTGCCCGCTGGACGGGTATGCGTCGAACCTGCGAGCAACCTGGACATTCTCCCCATTCTTTCGACGCTGGCGGGTGGCAAAGTCCCGGCTGATCGCATCATAGACGGTCGCAATATCACGCCCATATTAACAGACGCAAGCGACATGCCGGACTATCCATTCTTTTATATGGGCGGTCCGAGCATAGCCGCTGTTCGTTACGGCCGCTGGAAGATGCGAATTGCGAAAAACGACGAAGGCAAGTTCCAACATGAGCTTTACGATCTCAAAGCTGACATTGGAGAGACAAAAAACATCGCCGCCGAAAACCCCAAGCTGATCGAGAAACTAAAGCCTTTGGTGGACGAGTTCCGAAAAACGCTGCCGGGGAAGTAGAAGTTAGAAGTCAAAGCTGTCAGCTGTCAGCTGACAGCTGACAGCTTTGACTCCCCTCAATCCTCCAGATTCAGATAACGCAACTGAGCGGGGCTGAGTTCGATATCCAACCCCTTGAGGGAAATTCGCAGCTCGTCTATGCTCTGCGGCCCAATCAAGGCGAACATGAGAAACGGCTGGCAGAGCGCGTAAGCTAACGCGACCGTAATCGGCGCAACGCCTAGTTGGCCGGCCAGTTCCTTTGCGCGTTCGAGCCTCTTGAAGTTGTCCGCGCAATACCAGCAGCGTACCATCTCCGCATTTAAGAGGTCATTTGGATTTCCGCTGACGAAGAACCCGCGCGCCGTGCTCGACCACGCCATCAACGGCATCCGT
>JAUSEB010000420.1 GCA_030650495.1 Armatimonadota bacterium
CACACACAAGAATTTCCACGTATTAGAATCGGCATCGGCGCGATGAAAGGCAACTCCATTGACCATGTTCTGAGCAGGTTTTCAAGGGTGGAGCTCACTTTCATAAAACCCGCGATCGAGGCAGCCGCGGACGCGGTCGAAACCATCCTTACCGAAGGCATGGAACCGGCGATGAATAAATACAACAGAGCGCAAGTAGATGACTGACGAACACCTCGAATCCACAACCCCAACCGATCAGCAGGAACTGTTGGTAACAACTATCACCGAAGGCAATGTCTGGCGAGCCGTGTGGTTCCTGTCTTGGCCTACAATGATAAGCATGTTCCTATCTACGGCCTATATGTGGATAAACCGTATCTTCGTGGGCAAAGGACTGGGCACGGAAGCTATCGACGCGGTTGGACTTGGCGGCCAAGCGTTGATGGTTATATTCTCCGTAGTTATGGGAGTAACCGCCGGGACAACCGCGCTCGTTTCCAGATTTACCGGCGCCAGGTCGCAAGAAGAAGCAGAGCAATCGGCCAAGCAATCAATTATCCTCTCGATAATTGTATCCCTCATTATAACCCTGCCATCGCTGGCGCTGGCTGAACCGGCGCTTCGTTGGATGGGCGCAAAAGGCGCGGTTGTGCCGATGGCGGTAAGTTACACCGTTATCTGCGTATTGTCCACTGCGCCGTTCTTCGTCCTACTCGTTCTCGCCGCCATCTTCCGCGGTTTGGGTGACATGAAGACCCCTTTATATGTGACAGGGCTGGTCACGGTGGTCAACATTATCGCGGATTACCTGCTGATATTTGGCATCGGCCCGTTCCCCAAAATGGGATCGGATGGCGCTGCGCTGGCTATCGGCATTTCCAGAATAGCGGGTGTTGCGGCAAGTATTTACTGGCTTCTTCGTTCACCTCTCAAGGGATCGATTTTTCGGCCATGGACTCCCCACTTAGGCTGGTTCGTCCGCATTATGAAAATTGGAGGACCGGCCATCCTACAGGGACTTATGTTCAGTCTCGGTTTCACAGGCTATTTGTGGATTCTCGGCAAACTTGATAATTCACTCGAAGCGCAGGCGGCGTTTTTCATTGGATCAGGCGCGGAAGCCATCGCATATATGCCCGGCTTTGCGTTTATGATGGCGGCAACTTCTCTGGTTGGACAAAATCTTGGCGCCAGGAGGGCCGACCGCGCGGAACACGGAGCTTGGATATGCGCATGGCAGAGTCTTATCGTAATGACGGCTATGGCGGCAATATTCTATATCTTCGCGGACCCTTTCAGCCGCATTTTTACAAAAGACGCTCATGTGATTCCTCTTTCAGTTAGCTATCTAAGGATCAATGCTATATCCGAACCGTTCTTCGGGTTTGCGATGGTCTTTTCAGGAGCCATGCAAGGAGCAGGCGACACCAAGACACCTACGATTATTGCCTTCATTACAATGTGGCTCATACGCCTTCCTCTTACTTATGTGGCATCGATAATGTACGGCGGCGGAATTACAGCCGCGTGGATCATAATGTCCGGCACTACAATACTGCGCGGCATCATAATGATCATCATATTCATGCGCGGCAAATGGAAAACCGTTGAGGTTTGATGCTTAAGCTGTCAGCTGTCAGCTGACAGCTGACAGCTTCTCCATCTGCGTTCTTCCCTGAACCAGACATTTCGTGTTTGAAACAACAATGTTGCCTTAATTTGGGATGGCCGCCTTTTGGCGCTAAATTTGACGATGCATACTTGGTAGGCTAAAATGCAATCGTGCTTTCATGCAGCGCCGGAGGCGATTTTAGATGTTCAGAAGGTCAGTTCCGCTTCTTTGTTTGTGCGTTTTCTCCCTCATTAGTAGTGTCAACGCCGTTCCTATAGCAAAAAACGTGATCATTATGATCAGCGACGGCTGTGGCTGGAACCATATCACCGCAACCGATTATTATCAATACGGCTCCACCGGCAATCAAGTATATGAATCATATCCCGTGATCTACGGAACAAGCACATACTCCTATGGCAATAGCTATAATCCTACAAGCGCGTGGACTTCTTTCGACTACGTTATGTCCGGGGCTACCGACTCAGCGGCGTCTGCGACGGCTATGGCTACGGGTGAAAAGACTCTTGACGCGGCAATAGGAATGGATGCGAACAGCGTTAGTCTTAAGAGTATATTGGAATACGCTAAGGACTTAGGCAAATCCATAGGGGTAGTTACATCTGTGCCACTGAGCCATGCGACCCCCGCGGGCTTTGCGGCGCATAATGTCGACCGTTATAACTACGAACAGATTTCCAGTTATATGATAAATGACAGCGCATTTGACGTCATCATGGGAACCGGAAACCCATGGTACGACGCAAATGGCGTTCTTCTTCCCACCGCCGTCGGTTATCAATATGTTGGCGGACAGGCCACCTGGGATAATCTTGTAAGCGGCACAGCCGGAGGAACCAATCCCTGGGCGCTAATACAGACTAGAAGCGACTTTCAAGCCCTCGGTATCGCAACAACTACGCCAATCCGCGTGATCGGAGTTCCTCAAGTATTCGACACCCTTCAGCAATTGCGCGGTGGCAACGCAAACGCCGATCCTTATGTTGTGCCTCTCACCACGACCGTCCCTACGCTGGCCGAAATGACGCGCGCTTCTATCAATGTGCTCGATAACAACCCGAACGGTTTTGCCATCATGATAGAGGGCGGCGCAATCGATTTCGCCTCGCACAGCAACCAGTCGGGCAGGATGATCGAGGAAGAAATTGATTTCAATGGGGCGGTTGATGCGGTCAACACATGGGTCAACGCCAACAGCAATTGGGATGAGACATTGGTGATCGTCACCGCGGACCACGAGACAGGCTACGTAACAGGGCCGGGATCGGACCCGACATGGATTCCTATTGTGAATAACGGCGCCGGCAATATGCCGGGCTTTGAGTGGCATCAGCTTGGCCATAGCAACAGCCTCGTTCGGACTTTTGCCAAAGGACCGGGGTCGGAGATACTCGATATCTATGCGACGAACGTTGATCCGGTGCGCGGGAATTATATCGACAATACGGACATTTTCAGGTCGATGTACAGAGGGATTACAAAGGTAGGTCCGGTTGCGGCAAAAGAAGCCGTGAATCTTGCTCCGATCAAAGTGATCGGCGGTATAGTAACCGCCGCGTTTGATTCTTATTTCTATATCGAATCCGACGACCGTAGATGCGGTATACGCGTAGACAAAGCATGCCACGGCGTGTCGATTGGGAATCGGGCGGACATAGATGGGAGTGTGAAAACGCTTCCATCCGGAGAGCGTACAATCCTGGCCACAAAAGTCATTTCCCATGGAACGGGCAGTGTAGAACCGCTATTTCTCAGCAACAACCAGATTGGCGGTGAAGACTGGTTCTATGACTCCGGCAGCGGCGCCGGCCAGATGGGAATTACAGGCGCAAGAGGGATGAACAACGTCGGACTTCTCGTCAGGACTTTCGGAAAGATCACGAGCAAGCAAGCTCCATACTTTTGGCTGGACGACGGTTCGGGTGTAAAAGATTACACAGTCGGCAAGACAGGCATGAAAATCCTTCAGACCTATGGCGTTCTCCCGGCAGTTGGGAATTATGTTTGCGTCACTGGAATAAGCATGATTTACAAAGGCGGAACAAACTATTACCGGCTGATAAAGCTGCGAAACGCCAACGATTTGGTGATTCTGCAATAGCTATTCCACCCAGCCACGCGAACTACGAGCGACGGACGACGGACTGCCCGCTCATCGCTGCCTTTCCCTCTCTAAACTCTAAACCGTATTTGCCATTGCGCGCCCGCCTGTTTCGGTATAGAATATCGTCAATGCGATAGCACGTGAGGAGATTCAATGACCGGCCTCCGTTTCTTCGACGCCCATTGCTATGTAGGGCGATATAAAACCTTCAAGCCCGGCTCCTTTTATAAGATCGATGATCTTCAGCGGCAAATGGAGTACTACGGCATAAGTGAAGCATTAATTACTCACAGCATGTCCAGGGAACACCATCCTATTGACGGCAACGCGGCGGTTCTAAATGAGATAATCGGAAAGCAAAATCTCCATGCAAGCTGGTCGCTTTTGCCGCCCGCGTCAAAGGAACTGCCTCCGCCAGGCAAGCTGATTCCTGATATGATCTCCAAAAACGTTAAGGCCGTGAAGCTCTTCTACGGCAATTACTCTTTCCCGATCTCCGAATGGTGTATAGGAGAGCTTTTGGACGAATTAGAGGCCAGGCGTGTCCCAACATTTATTGACCCTGACACGGAACTATGCAATTGGGATGAAGATATATTCGACTGGAACAGCGTCGATGCCCTATGCGCGGCGCATCCGGCCCTGCCCGTAATCTTGCAGGAAGGCAGATTCCGCTCCTCAAACCGGCTGCTTTACCAACTCTTAGACCGCCATGCAAATCTTCACATCGAGCTATCCGGCTACTGGGCGTACCACGGAATCGAGTTTATAACGCGCGAATTCGGAGCAAGACGGCTGCTGTTCGGCACGAAAATGCCGTTCCGCGATCCTGCCTGCGCAATCGCCCAACTGTCCTACTCGGATATACCTGATGAAGACAAAGCGTTGATCGCCGGTGACAATCTCAGGAAACTGCTGGGAGGTGTGGTCGCATGAGTTACGAAGACTCCAAATTCCGCCAAATAGCCATGCATAGAGAAAAACTGGATGGCGAATATATAGTCGATTTCCACTCCCACACCGGCGGCCTTTGCAAGTGGTACCATCTGCCGGACAGTTCCACTCCTGAAATGATAAATGAGATGGACCGCCATGGAATAAATAAGGCGGTGACGTTCCCATTTTCCTCAATTACGTCCGACTACGCCCATGGCAACAACACTGTCGCAGTGGCTGCGAAAGAGTATCATGACAGGCTGGTCGGATTTGCCTGCGTGAACCCGCACTACAAAGATGAGATAAAGGACGAATTGGAGCGATGCCGCCAAATGGGACTTCGCGGCATCAAGCTGATACCCCATTATCAAAAATATCCCGACGAGGGTCCAAACATTCTACTAGCATGCGAATATGCAAATGACCATTCCTGGCCGATGCTGAACCACAACTGGGGAAGCGCGGAACATCTCGACAATCTGGCCAAGACTTACAAGAACGCGTGTTTCATCATCGGTCACTACTTCGGTCCGATTTACACCGATGTCCTCGCCCGCCGCAATAATGTCTTCCAATGCACCTGCGCCGCTCTGAACTTCGGAGATATTGAGACTCTTGTGAATGACGTGCCGGCGGAAAAGATCGTCTACGGCTCAGACTTCACCGATTTGCCGATCATGTTCAGCATGGGCCCGATCCTCTACGCCAGAATCAGCGATGATGACAAACGAAAGATACTAGGCTTGACGGCGAAATCCGTGCTGGAACGTTGGCCGGGAAAGTAGTTTCGGTGTTGATATGCTTAGGGACACGCATTGGGACTGTTCAAAAAGCTTGCGGACGGCACGACACGTCATTTCGAGCGAAGCGAGAAATCTGCTTTTAAGCACGATTCAGATGAAGCGCTTTTAGTCGAAGCTGAATAGTACATAAAAATGGTGAGCCGCGTTGGACTCGAACCAACGACCCTCTCCTTAAAAGGGAGATGCTCTGCCACCTGAGCTAGCGGCCCACTCGGCATATTATACCACGCCCGAAGGCGTCTGTCACTGGTTTTGGTAACGGTTGTAATTGCAGAGCGATTATGTCCCCATTAACTGCAGAGCGATAATGTCCCCATGAAAAGAGAGGGCATCGAGATCAGTCTTAGGGACATAAACCGTCATCATATTCTCAGGATGGCGCTAGAGAACAAACTAACATTG
>JAUSEB010000434.1 GCA_030650495.1 Armatimonadota bacterium
CTTCGGGCCACGGCTACTATGATGTTCGGGCATGTCGAAACGTTTGAAGATAGAGTGCGGCATCTTATGGCAATACGCGATTTGCAGGACCGGACTGGCGTATTCACTGCTTTTATCCCCTGGACTTACCAGCCCGGCAACACGGATTTGGGTGGTTCATCCGCGGGTGGACACGACTATTTGCGCACTCTTGCGATTTCACGACTGGCGCTGGATAACGTGGAGAATATCCAGGCTTCCTGGGTGACACAGGGCGATAAGATAGCGCAAATTGCGCTCAGGTTCGGCGCGAATGACATAGGAAGCACGATGATCGAAGAGAACGTAGTGGCCGCCGCCGGAGTCAAATTCAGGCTGGACGAAGAAAGCCTGATTGATTTGATCCACTCGGCGGGATTTGACGCGGTTCAGCGCGACACGATGTATAACGAGATTAAGAGAAGAGAGTCGAGAGAGTCGAGGGAAAACCCCACCCATCGTACAACGGACCACGGACCACGGACGACGGACCACGGATGACGATCAGCTTGTTCTTCGCCTTCGGAAATAGAGCAGCGTTCCCAGCGCGGGACCGGCAAGGCCGATAAGGCTGCTTGGTTCGGGAACCGCGTCGGCCATTCCATTGGGGCTAACGTATCTGAAGTTGACTTCGCGGTACTTGCTGTTTTCGTTGAAAACGTATTTATGCTTAATGCTGTCTTTCTGTATAACCCTTTTATACCATTTTTGCTTGTTTTGCTCGCGGCTGATCGAAAAGCCTTCGTCACTCTGAATAGGCGCGCGATACCACTTGTGCCGGGGCGCGATAAAGTGACCCGATGGAACCACCGGACCGTTGATTTCCCGCAGGCCGGCGACCCAAGATGGCGTGTTCGACCTTGCTTTGCCGCCCGCAAAAACGGCGGAAGCTGATATGATAAAGACTGCAACGAGTATCACTATGGCGAGAATAGCTCTCAATCCGAACCTCCAAGAGTCTATCGTCATGGATTAGAGGTGCATATTTCGTGCCAATTAATGAGGTAGGGAATGGATTTGCTCTTATCGGGGGCAGCATGGGCTTCAAAACGCTGCAAAGCCCCGGCGCAAATATTCGTGAATTAGGGCGAGTGGAAACCCCGTTTGGCTCATCGCAACCGTTATATTTATTGGTCGATAACGGCCTGATCTATATGTCCAGGCACGGAATCCATGGCTATGAAGTGTCGGCTCCGTTCGTAAATTACCGCGCCAACATCTGGGCGTTGAAGGAACTGGGAGTTGAGCGAATCATCGCGTGGTCGGGGCCGGCGTCGATGGACGAGTTGCTAGATATTGGGGAAATCGTCGTTCCGGCGGACGTCATAGACGAGACAAAAGCCAGGAAATACACATTCTATGAAAATCTAGGGCTGGGATTCATAAGGCAGAATCCGGCTTTCTGCCCGTGTATATCTGAAGCGCTTGTCCAAGTATGCGTAGAGCGTTTTGGCCGCTGCGCCTCCGACCGTGTCTACGTCTGCACTGAGGGGCCTAGACTGGAGACGGTCGCTGAGATAAGAAAATATAAGATGTTCGGTGGGAATTTAGTTGGAATGACGCTGGTCCCGGAGGCTTTTCTGGCGAAGGAACTTGAGATGTGCTATGCGCCGCTATGTTACATCACGAACTACGCGGAAGGCGTCAGAACGCGGGAATTCCGTCCCGGCGTGCTGTTTGAGGGCCTCCTCGATGATAACGAACGCCATGCGGTTGACGCGGCTGTCGCGGCTTTGCCGGAGATTGCTGTTGCGGCAATGGAGCTATTGTCAAATAAGCCTCGCGACTGCAAATGCGGCAAGTCTATGGAGCGATACCGCAGGCGCGGCGATATAGGTGACGATTGGCGTACATGGATAACTGTGGGTGAGAAATAACCCCCCTCAATCCCCCCTTCCCAAGGGGGGAAGCCCGAAACTCCCCTCCTTACGAAGGAGGGGTCGGGGGAGGTTGGAAATCGTAATCATCAAAAGGAAT
>JAUSEB010000435.1 GCA_030650495.1 Armatimonadota bacterium
CGGTGGACGGCACGACACGTCATTTCGAGCGAAGCGAGAAATCTGCTTTTAAGCACGATTCAGAGTCTCCGAAAAGCAGATTCCTCGTCGTTCCTCCTCGGAATGACGGTTTTTGAACACGCCCTCTTTGAAGCCGAAGATAAGTTGAATGTTTAATGTTGAAGGTTGAATGAGGCAATACCGATGCCTTAAACATTCAACCTTAAACCTGTTGCATCGGTAGCCTGCTGCCGATGCTGGCGCCGAAGGCGCCAAACACCCTCTCCCTTGACGGGTGAGGGTTGGGGTGAGGGTGATCTATCTCTCGACTCCCTCTCCATCCGCGTTCTTCCCTGAACCAACCCGTGATTAAAAATCCGAAGCGCGCCTCAGCTCGATCATTCCACCAACAGGAACGGGAGCGTCCCACTTCAAACCTTCTTGTGTCACTTCGACTCTATCCACTGATATGGGCTGAAGGAAGGGATTGTACGCAGTCCAAATATACTTTCCAGGCAGCAGGCCGGTGATCTCAACACTGACTTTGGGCTCCTGGCAAGCGCTGAACAGGTAAATAACCTTCGGCTCTCGCTTCATCTCAAACTTAGGCATTTTCGGAATGTCAGTGTATAGATACGTCGCCTTCTTCCCATAAAGCGCATAAACCGGGCAGTCGCGCTCGCCGCGCAGCGGCCTGAATTCGGCTTTCATCATATCCATCTTGTGCGCATGATAGAAATCCAAATACGCCTTCACGACCTTCTTATTCGACTCCGGCATCTTGGTAAAGTCCTGTGAGACCGACGGCACACCGGCTGTAATCATTGTAGCCATAAACCGCCCGGCAACCTCATCGGCGATTGCTTTCGTCCCTTCTTCGCTGCTGCGCTGCCACATTGTGGGGTCCGTCTTAGGAACACAGCCGTCAACGAAAGTTCGCACGTAAACCAGCATATCTCGGTTATCCTGATAGTAGAGAGGCGTGTCGTTTGTTTCAAGCACATTTGCAAATAACTTGTTGTTGATATTGGAATGATTTAGGCGGACCTCTATCAGCGCGTTCGGGTTGATCTCGTGTATTGCTTTCATGATCTTTGTCATCGCAGCCGTGTAACCGCGACCGTGCGTATCATAGTCGTGTTTGTGATTCGCCATGCACTTGATTATAGGGACGCTGTCGAGGAAATCCCACCACATCCCGTCAACGTGATAATACTTGAAAACGCCGGCGATGTTCTTAGCAAGGAAATCCCCTGATTTCTCGCACCTGGGGCACAGGAAGAAAATCGACCGCGGCGGGTTACCCAGCGCCTCCCTCACGTCCTCGATCTCTTTATCCGCGGCGCTCTTCTGGCCGATGCTCCATGGCGATGCCCAGAACTCCACCGCCATCCCAAGTTCCTTATGGATACGGTCCACCAATCCCGCCATATCCGGGAATTTGCCTCTATACGCTATTCGATCTCCATAAGCCGACTTCTCATCCATACAAACCTTGCCTGGAGTATCCCATCCCGCGTCTATCAAAATAGTCCCGAAGCCCAGCGATTTTGCGATCTTCGCGTTTTCCCAAATGTTACTCTCATTCACGCCCGTAGTAAGCGTATACCATGAGCACCAGACCGGCTCATACGCCTGCGCCGGTATCGGACGTGGCTTGAATTGCCGATATTCGTCGGCAAATTTTGCGTATGACTTCATCGCATCAAACCAGTATTGGTTAGAGACATCCATATAGACGCCGTCTTTGATCTCTTTGCCGGTTATGCTTTCCCATTCCGCCGGGCGGGCCATTTTCATCGTGCCGCCGTCATAGCGAACCTCAGCCGTGTCGATTTGATTTGCAAAACCCAACACTATCTCAGCGCATTCTTCTTTGTTCGTAATGCAAATAACCGGCGCGTTCCGATTGCCGGAAGTTCTCTCCCTGCCGTCATGGTAAAATTCCACCTGTTTGAATCCGGGTATTCCATTGGTGTCGGCGGCTACCCCATAAGAGATTGTCTTGAACTCTTTACCGTCTTTGCGCTTCAGGGAGAACTTCAGCCGGAGGGTTTTCTCCGAGCGTATTCCCGTCATCTTGACCACATATCCGCCGGAACTCTCAAGCACGGTGTTGATCTTTCCATTTGGCGTAGGAACTGTATAATTCCGCACTGTTCCAAATTCCGGTTCGAGGTCAAAGAAAATAGCCTTGCCGCTGGTTATGTCATTGAGCAATTGCATTGCTGCGTCTTTTGGATTGTCAGCGGCGAAGACAGTGGAAACCGATAAGGCCAGAACGGCCAGCAACATCCAAATCAGCGTTGAGGGACGGCGCCGGATAATCAAAACAAAAGTCCTCCTTAGTGTATTGCAAATGTAATATACAGTGAATAACTTACTCAGACTATTGCTTCCGTCCTGCCAAATAACCAAATGAAGAGAAGACGCCCGATACATTGGGCGCCTTCTCGTTTGTCAACCGTGCTTATTAAGCGGTTACTTTACCGGCAGTGAAACGACTTGCTCGGACCGGGCAATTCCAACGAGGTCGATTACTCGTATTCTCACATACTCGCCTTGGTCGGGAATGTCCATAGCGAACGTGTATGGAGGAGTTGAGAGCGTTCTATGCCTCAAAGTCCTCTTGAACGAGTCGAGAATCGCCACTTCGACGCTGCTGACGTCTCTGGGATCGCCGGTCCACGTTACTTCAATGGCAACAGGGTCGATCCACCTCGCGACCACGTCATCCGCTATCTTAACGGGAGCCGGAGGAGTCCACACCGGTGGCTCCGGTTCCGTATATCCGTATGTGTCACCATAGTACCCATACGACCGGTACGGATATCCATAGTAACCGAACGGATACCGATAGAACGGGCTGCTGAAGTAGAACGGCCTGTATATAAAGAAGCCGCGATGCCGGTAGAACTTTTGTCCCGGACGATGGTATCGAAATCCGGGCTGCCGGTATCTACGCGACGTGTCAAACCGCGAATCGCGGCGGCGAAACGTCCTGCCATCGAACTTATGCCTCTGTTGGAACTGGCTTTTTCCGTCGCCTCTCCGCATCACCTTCGAGCGGGACAAGCCTCTGTCAGCGCTGTCCCGGTTCCGAGAGATGGGAATCGCATACGCCGAAGTCGCCGCCACAGCAAACGAAACCGCCACTGCCAGCACGGTCATCAGTCGCGCCAACTTCGATTTCATTGGTTATAACCTCCGGGGATGTGGCCACATTACATTCACATGTCCCCAATATATTAGACGTAATATACTAGGGCGCCGTTCCTGTTTAGAGGCTATTGGAGTCGAGAGAGTCGAGAGAGTCGAGGGAAGTAAGATGGCCCCGAACATCCATGTTCGGGGCCTAATTCCATCGGACATCCATGTCCGATACCACATTATTCATCAACGTGTATAACCGCCCTAATCACCCCATCCGTCTTGGCCGCCGCAAGTTCAAATGCCTCGCGAGTCTTTTCCAGAGGAAAAGTGTGCGTAGCAAAAGAAGCGACGTTCACAAGGCCGCGAGACACCATCTCAATCGACTCCTCAGTCACTCCTCTACTTCGGCGCAGCAGCTTGATGGTGAGTCCTTTTCTACGAGAAGGACTTGCCGGGAAGCTATATTCGTCTGCCGATGGTATGCCCACTATAACCACTGTCCCAAGAGGCCGGGCGATCTCGACAGCTTGCGCGAATGTCTCCGGCTCCCCCGCGCACTCGAACACGATGTCCGGCTCATTACCACCATTTGCCGCAAGCGCTTGTTCAATCACGTTGCCCTGAGAAGGATCGATTACAGTATGCGCTCCGAGTTTGAGAGCAACCTGCCGCCGCTCAGCTACAGGCTCAGTCACTATGATTTTATCCGCGCCTTTCAGCTTAGCCGCCTGTAGTACGGAAAGCCCAATTGCTCCCGCGCCGAGTATAGCGATTGTCTCCCCGCCTTTCATGTCTGATACTTTGACCGCATATACTCCAACCGACAATGGCTCGACCATCGCAGCCTCGTCGAAGCTGACGTTCTCAGGTATGGGAATCGCCAGCCTGGCCGGCCATGCGACAAACTCGCGCAGCGCCCCATCTATCGGCGGCGTGCCGAAGAACTCGACTGATTTGCATACATTTGTATAACCTTGGCGGCAAAACTTGCACTCCCGGCAGGGCTTTGCAGGTTCTATGGCAACTCGGTCGCCCTTTCTAAGTCCCACGACCTCAGCGCTGACTTCCTCAATCACACCCGATGGCTCATGTCCGATTATGAGAGGCTTTTCCACGACGTTTGTCCCGATCCGCCCCTCTTTGTAATAGTGCAAGTCTGAGGCGCAAACCCCAACAGACTTGACCCGTATCAGAACCTCGTCCGGCTTGACTTGCGGAACCGGCTCCTCATGCATTCTCAAATCAAATGGCGCGTGCAAACGAATAACTCTCATTTTTATCTCCAATGTATAATCAACCACAGATGGACGCAGATTGAGAGGAAGTCGAGGGATAGTTGAAGGTTGAATGTTGAAGGTTTAATGTATTGCTTCCGCTGCGTTCTACTTCAACACTCAACATTAAACATTAAACAGGCTGAAAGCCATCAGTTTCTCTCAACTCTCAACTCTCAACTCTAAACCCTCAACTCGTATTTGACATCCATCTCTATCCGGCTATAATAATAGCAGACGCTCCGGGGTCGTTCAATGGTAGGACGAGAGACTTTGGATCTCTTCATTGAGGTTCGAATCCTCACCCCGGAGCCAAACCCACCCCGTTTTGCCCTGCTTGCTCGGTGTTTCGACGTATCGGATGCTTCGGCTTGTAGTTCGAAGCCGAAGCCGATAGCGGTAATGTCAGCTTCGGCTCCAAAGAACGAGCCTAAGCATAGGGAAACTAACCAACCTCCGTATCCCCGAGTAGCGAAGTGTATCAACGGGCGTAACAGATGAGCTAGGAGGAGAGTTTTGGCAGGAAAGAGACGTTTTGCGCAAGTAGGAATGGGCAGCAGGTCGGGAATGTACTTTCAGGCAATCGTTGGAGACTATGCGGATACCTGTGAGATGGTCGGCTGCTGCGACACCAACGAAGGCCGCTTGAACCAGCGCGTGGAGTTGCTCCGAAGCAAAGGAGCGGATGTAAAAGGCTATCTTGCGTCAGACTTCGACAGAATGATCGCCGAGCGTAAGCCCGATTGCGTCATAGTCACCACCAAGGACTGCGAGCACGACACCTACATCTGCCGCGCAATGGAGCTTGGCTGCGATGTCATCACCGAAAAGCCTATGACAATCGACGAGCACAAATGCCGGCGCGTGATCGACACCCAGCGCAAAACCGGCAAGAAGTGCACCGTAACTTTCAACTATCGCTATTCTCCTCCTCGGACGCAAATCAAAGACTTACTGATGTCCGGCATAATCGGCGACGTCATCTCCGTCGATTTCCATTGGATGCTGAACACAGGCCATGGCGCCGATTATTTCCGCCGCTGGCATCGCAACAAAGAGAACTCCGGCGGCCTGCTGGTCCACAAGGCCACGCATCATTTTGATATTATAAACTGGGTACTCTCGGCGGTTCCCGAAACCGTCTACGCCAGGGGATTCCGCAAGTTCTATACGCCAAAGCAGGCGGACCGTTACGGGCTTACTAATCGAGCCGAACGCTGCCTCGACTGCCCGGAGAAGTCCAAATGCAAGTTCGTATTGGACTTGCGCGCGAACGATGGCCTGCGCTCCCTCTATTTGGACAACGAGCAATACGACGGCTATTTCCGCGACCGCTGTGTTTTCAGCAATCTAATCAACATCGAAGACACCATGTTCCTCACAGTCACCTACGACACCGGCGCAGTCATGAGCTACTCACTCACGGCCTTTTCCCCGTGGGAAGGCTACACGATGGTGTTCAACGGCTCCAAAGGCAGGCTGGAGCACAAGTGCCAGGAGTCGGTCTACATCAGCGGCGACGGCACGGTCCCGGGCGCATTGCAGTCGGAAGGAACTTGGGTCAAAATATACCCGCACTTCGCGCCCGCTTACGAAGTGGAAGTGTGGGAGGGAGAAGGCGGCCATGGCGGCGGAGATGCGCGCTTGCTCGACGACGTTTTCAATCCCAACCCTACTCCCAGTAAATACAAACACGCGGCGGATCAAAGATCAGGCGCGTATTCAATACTCACCGGCGTCGCGGCAAATCGCTCAATGGAATCCGGTAAAGTGATTCGCATAGACGATTTAGTCCAAAACATCGGACGACCGGATTATACGCCGATGCCATCTCCCGATGAGATGATGGGGTAGGGAGTTGAAGGTTGAAGGTTGAGGGTTGAGGGTTGAGGGAGGCGGACTGTGATAGCCCTGGACATCCATGTCCAGGGCTTAATACCATCGGACATCTTGTCCGATTCCGCTATTTCCGTTCCAGAAACCACCTGTCCAAATCCGGTAAATCGAAGTATCTCAGCATCCCCGGCAGGATTACGCTGACGACATCGTGCGAGTCATATATGCGCGCGCCGACCCAATTCGTATAACTCTCCATGCCATTAGCAACTTCAATGCCTTTCACGCGCTCGTCCAATGCGGCTGCGAATTGCGCATAAACCCCCTGGCGGCCATGAGCGTAGAACTTGATATCATCATTCTTGGTTCCATGCAGTAGCGCCGTTACATCAAGCGCTCTTAAAACGTCGTAAACCCGCATCGCGCATAAACTGTCGTTCAGCCAGAGTAAATCGTCCGTGAGCTTGAAGACCGCGCCGTAGTAATCCAGCGGCTTTTGACGGCCATTGAGAGGGTAGGGGAGCAGTGAGCC
>JAUSEB010000439.1 GCA_030650495.1 Armatimonadota bacterium
GAGGAATCTGCTTTTTCCGGGACGGTTCATCGGAAAAACAGATTTCTCGACTCCGCTATGCTTCGCTTGAAATGACGGTATACGGAAGATTCTTTTTATTTCTGAACTGTTACCCCACCAAAGCTTTTAGAATTGCTGAATCCGCTCCAAAGATGGACACCAGTATTATGCCTACTATCATCAGGACCATTATCGCCGCCTTGGCAATATCCTGTCCCACCAGGCTTCCGAGCAGTGTAGGCTCACGCGATAGATACGCGCTTGCCGCATAGAATTCATCGCCGATAATCGTATAATCGCACGCCGCAAGGAAGAATGGAATTTGCATGGTCTCGGTGGTGCCCGCAACCTGAACGGCGCCTACTTGATGTCCCGTCTCGGCAAGTATCAAAGATTCGGCGAAGAATTCGCCAAAGTAGCACGCGGAGGCGACCTTCTCGCGGTTTAGTATGCCAACTACTCCCGAAGCAAAAGCAAACTGGCTGTCGGAAAGATAGCGGACATCTTCGGGGTCATGATGATCGGAAGCGTCTTCAGCGATGTAGGCCTCTCTTGTCACGTCCTGCGCCAGAGTAAAAACCACGGAGTCGGCTGTTGGAACTATCACCTTGGAGCCGTATCTTGCCGCAATCCGGGCAACGTGGCTTAGGATTATCAGCGCCTGCAAGGCAACGATGTTAAAACCCCGGATGCCTGGGATAAACATAACAGGGCGGCCCATTTCCGTAGCGCGGCCTACGGCTTCGTCAAGCGCGGACAAACCGGAAATCTTGCGGATGAACAGGCTTTTGCCCTTACCGGTGAGGAATCTGCTCCAAAATATGCCGCCGAGGATGAAGGCCGTCAAAAGCCCGATTATTATATCTACTTTTAAGTTCGCATGCTCCATTATGCTTAATCTTCGCCTTCTTCGCCGGACGCTCCTGCAGTGGACTTGTCTTTTTCCTTGCTAAGCTGTTCGATTTTCTGTATGAGCTTTTCCACGTTTTCGCGTCTTCGCAGCAGGCCGCTATAACGGCTCATTGTCTCAGCGCCGAACAACGCGCCCAGCGCCGGTGTCCCGACAAGCAGCGCCTGGCTGGCGATGAACGACAGCGGTTTATGCATCTCCAGAAACATCACAGCCGGTGTTTCCAGCCGCCTTCTTACAACATCCGTGGCTATCTTCTCAATCAGCCTATCGGTTTCTTCCTGGGATAGTTCTTCTTCAAAGTTGAGCATGTGGGGTAAGGCCATGTGGAAACCGGTGGTTCGCTCTATCCTTCAATACATGTGTTTATTACAGTTAGGTCATTATATGGAAACAACTATACAGTGTCAAGCAAAGTGTCTGTTGAGGGTTGAGAGTTGTCGGTTGATGGAAACCTATCCTTCGGCTTGTTCTTTGAAGCCGAAGCTAAGTCGAATGTTTAATGTTGAATGTTGAAAGAGATCGTGTTGTAGGCAATACCTTAAACCTTCAACATTCAACCTTCAACAATCCCTCGACTCCCTGCTATTGTCCCTGCTGCTCGGCAGTGGAGAACTTCATTCTGGCAAATATCTTCATCTGGAACACTGCAAATCCGATTAATAACGAGCCAAGCATCCAGGCGATGGCGGTCGTTTGTCCATAGTTCGCCATAACGTAACCTTGAAAAAATATCTCAAGGCCAATAACGTGAGTGGCGTGATTAGGGCCTCCTCCCGTCATAATCAGTATATTTCCAGAGTTATGGAAGGCTCCTATGAAAGCTCCGACAAAGTTGATTAAGACCAGCGGGAATATAACCGGCATGGTCACATGCCACGCTTTCTGGAATATCCCGGCGCCATCCAAATCAGCCGCGTCATACATCTCCTCAGGCACGGCTTTGAGGGCCGCAAGATAGATTATACAGCCCGGTCCCATGCCGGCCCAGATGCTGGGGAGGATGGTCGCGGCCATAGCGAGTTTGGGGTCTAGAAGCCATTGCAACGTTGGTGGCTTTGGTATCTGCAGCGGGATATGCAGAAAAGCAATAAAGTAGTTTATGTATGCCAGGAAGTTAGAGTGTATTCCCGTGACTATACGGTTCATAAGACCGTACTCAGTAGGATCATAGAATCGCATCCATAGAAGGGTAGTGACTACGCCTGTTGTGAGAGCAGGCAGGTAGTAGAGGGTTCTGAAAAGCGTCTTGCCCTTTGGCACCTCTGAAAGAAGGAACGCGAGCATGATTGGCGCGCCAAAAGCCATGATTAGAATCATAATCACGTATATAATAGTATTTTTCCAGGCTAACCAGAAAAGCGGTCTCATTGCCACCCGTATAAAGTTATCCAGGCCGACCCAGTCGCTACCACCAAGGATGTGCACGTTCTGGAATGCCATTATGGAACCCCAAGCTACTGGTACATATTGCCACAGGAATACCGAAAGAACCGCCGGGGTCAAAAGAGCCCACGCAAGAATTTGCTTTGACTTTGGAACTTTCCTGACGTAGACTCGTTCGCGCTCCTGGGCCAGGTTCTCGCGTATCTGGGTCCGCAGTATCATAACTCCACCCGCTATCATTCCCATGGCTAATAAGCTGACGACCACAAAGGCTATCTTTCGGTTGTGCTTCATCTCTTTGGGAGTGGGCGAGTATAGATAAGACCGTTCCACGACCCTCTGTACCGCGGCCAAAGCTTTCCGGGAGTCCTGATGTTCATCACGAATCAACTGCTTGCAAGGCCCATTGAGTTCCAACTCGATGGACATCATTCCGGGAGGTTCGTTTGCGGCGTATGTGTTACTGTATATCTCTTTATATGCGGCCTTCCAATCTTCCGGCACTTGGTCAATCACTGATTTTGGATAGCCGTACTTGCGCAGCAGATCGGGGTTAACGTATCTGGCAACACCGTTTTCAACGAATACTCTTGTTTTTTCGCGTTCGCCCGGCTCGCCGCAAATATAGCTTATGAACTCCCAGGCGGCGTCGGCGACTCTTTTGTCTTTAATGGTTGACTTGATTCCAATAATCGAGCCGCCAAGTTTATTTGTATATCTCCCCTTAGGGCCGGAGAACTTGGGCACTTGCGCTATGCCGTAGATTTCAGGGTCCTTAAGTGTGCGTTCATTGAATGTCGCAAACAGGGAACTGAAATCCATACCCACTATACCCGCAGCTTCGAGATCGCCCTTCCCCTCGATACTAAGCGTAGCGCGGCTCCCCTGACCGCCTTGCTTATTCGCCATCAGGGAAAGATTCATTATTCCCTTAATATGCCTGCCTTTGCTGTCCGTCCAAGGCTCCCAGCAGAGCTTCTTGATCATGTCCAGCGAGCGAACGGAAGCTTCACTGTCAATGAGAGTCTTCCAACTCCCATCGGGTTTTTGCTCCCATAGATTGCCTCCGGCATAAGGGGGCAGCCGGTCGAATAACCAGCCTTCAAGAGGAATTTGGATGGCCCAGCGCCTGGGCATTTTCGTATCAGGGTCTATGTCCGCGTCGTAGAGCTTTTTGCCAAATTCGAAAACCTCGTCCCAGTCGCGCGGCGCCCGCGTGAGGCCGACTTCGCGGAACCGTTTTCTATTATAGTTAATGCAATCGCAGCTTATAGCAAATGGGAGCGCGTAAATATGTTTCTTGCCGTCCGGTCCGATGGCGCTGCAAAGCTCGCGAATGTGACCAGAGAATCGCTCATCAGCCTCCGGCCAGTTCTTTACATAGTCATCAAGAGACATAAGGAAGCCCTGGTCCACCATCTTGGACAGATGCTGTGTAAGGATGAAAAATACGTCCGGAGCCGCGTCACCGACCATAGACATTGTGATGTCCGCTCCCTGTACATTCATCTCTCCAGGCAGCTTCAGGTTTGTGAGCATCTTCGCTCTTATATTGGGATGCTCCTGGAAAAACTTTTTAATGACCAGGCCGTTGGCGCGCCATTCTATCTTTACAGATTCTGAAACTGGAAGGCCTGAAAACTGGAGATAGACAGGCTCGTCTTTCCGGTTCGCGGCTTGCGCCGGAAAAATAAGAAGCGCTGAAACAGCAATGGCGAGTGCGAGTGATTTCCAACGAAGGAAGCGAGATGACGTAATACTTGAATAATACATAAATCAGCTTATCCCCAGCGCGTAGATATTTTGTAACGTGCCGGCGCATTGTCTGGCTTCATACCATTAAGGTTATTATATTGTTGAGTCTGGCAAGAGGTCAACAGAAATACATGAGAAAACCTGAGAAAAATGTATTCTGGCTGAATCCAGGGTTGGGTGTTGAGAGACAAATCTTCTGTTCATTGGGGCGCCGTATTGTTGAATGCATGACCGCCAACGCATAGAGCTTTGTATAAGTTTTTTGCAAATATTTTAGCAAAACCCTTGACAAGCGCGCAGGCGTATGTTATATAAGGTCTTACGCTAAAGTTATACACATATATGCATAGCGTATATGGGTTCACCCGCCCTGATGAACCCGCCTACTACTCTCAGGAAGGAGTGGTGTAAGGCTACAGGCGGTCAACAGGGACGGAATCATTAACGGCGCATCTGCCATCTCCCCACCGCACAAGTTCAATTCTCATGCGCGATTTGACGCTGCGCTCAATACCGGCGTCATTATTAAGCTAGTATCCAAATGCGCTCATTTGCAAGCCAACCTGCATTGACTTTTGAATGTGCGTTCAACGCGCTACAGAATGGGTGGAATTCGTATTTCCGTGAGGTGGCTCTCTGCGACGCGAGCGGAGCGCGATTAAATTAAAATCGTGCAAATGTCGCGGATAAGAGATGGTAGAAGCTATAAAACTGCTGTTTTGCACTCAGCGGTTGCCGTGAAAGGAGGAAGTCATGAGAGGGTTGGATTTAGCTGGCTTCTTGCTCTCGTTGGTAGCCGGAGCCATGCAGGATCTGACGATGGCAGCTACAGCAAGACCCACTTCTGATGAGTGGATGCAATGGCTGTACTCTCCGTCGATCTTCTGATGAGAAGATCGAGGAAAACGCAGGCCGAAGAGCCTGCTCCTGTTCAGGCGCCCCTTATAGGTTTTAAGAACAAGATGGGGAAGCGAAGCGATTTAATTCGTCCCCCGAACGCCGTAGCTTTATAACCGTTGCTTCATCGGGCGGAGTATTTATACTCCGCCCGGTTTGCTGTACGGCTCATCTGGACGGCTTCGGCTTCAAAGAGGGAGTGTTCAAAAACCGTCATTCCGAGGAGGAACGACGAGGAATCTGCTTTTCAGAGACCATACATTGTGCTTAAAAGCAGATTTCTCGCTTCGCTCGAAATGACGGGTCGCGCTAAGTTATGCCTTTTTGAACA
>JAUSEB010000451.1 GCA_030650495.1 Armatimonadota bacterium
GGGTGCGGAGTTTTTCATTGGGCTTGGGCATGACCTGTATTTATTCATAACGTCTAAACATTGTCAAGCACAAAGGATTGCAAACATGGACGATTCGGATAAGATTATTCGCGGCGGTGTTGTTACAGTTCCGACCATGGAAATCGCAGATAAAAAGAAAAGCCGCTGGTTCGATGTGTTACTGAGGCGGCTACCAGAGCGAAACATGACCAGGCCGGAGCTGATCCGTCGGGTGTCGGCACGTTTACATGTGGCCGACTCAACTGTCTATGCTTGGCTTAACGGCGGAAGGGAAGTCACGCCGGAAGAGCTAAAAACCGTCATACGGGAGGCGGGGTTCACTGTGTCAGAGATACTGCAAGAGGACGTGTATTACCTACGCGACAAGGAAGAGCGTGCTCTGGTTGATGTGTTCCGCTCCATGAGTGAGTCAGAACGCGCAGTTTTTCTAAGGATGATTGGCGGCATGGAAAGCCATCCCGGCAGTCCGAAGAATAAACCCGAGTAGTCCAGTAGGACATATTAGCTAATCCTGATTTATACCTTTCGTCATAAACTTATTCGTATCGTCTAAATTTTACTTGCATTGCGTTTAGTCGTAGCGTATAAGTTTCTCCATGAACACCGCAACCACCACCCAGAAGATCAACACAGAACTGCTTGAGGCGCTGGAGCTTATTTCCGGCCTAGACCCTGAACGCGATAGCACTGAAGGATTTAATGAATGGGGCGAAGCAGACTGTTTCCGGAAAGCCGTTGAGATTGCCGCCAAAGCATTAGCCAAAGCCAAAGGCGAGAAATGAACACCGCAACCAAGCCCTCTATACACGCCAGCGAGTTGCTCGTCTGCGGCTGCCGCGTCTCGCCTGAGACGGGCGCCGCCTTCTCCACCTGCCCGCGCCACACCTGCTCCCCGGTCGCCAGTTTCAAGGAGCTGCCGGAACACGCGCTTGAGTTCCCGCCGAAACAGGAAGCGGCACCAGTGCGTCCCTGCTACGAATGCGGCGCTCCGTCCTGCTGCCACCTGATCCACGATTACTGTGCAATCTGTTACCGCGCGCTTAACGCCGATCACTACGAGGATTGAACATGAAATTACTCTGCGCTATCCATGCGGCCGTCATCAACGTGGAGGCAACGCCATGACTTGGTCAAACTTCATCATCGGCCTGTGGATATTTCTGGCTATCGCCATACCGGCGTTCATTGGCCTGCTGCTCTGGAATACGCGGTCATCCAAGGGAGTTGTCGCGCGGCTGCGGAAGGCGGGGCTGTGATG
>JAUSEB010000016.1 GCA_030650495.1 Armatimonadota bacterium
CAGTCTGGAATGCACTGGACACAGCAGGGAGCAGAGTCTATACTGCAATTGCGTCGGATGTGGATGGATATTCCCACTGCTGATTTCGCTGAGTATGCTCGTATGGCTGCTTAGCCCAATCACAAACTTGGCGTGCACCCCCCTGAAACCACGCTATTGAATATTGCAGAGGTTCTGGGGTAAAATCAGCTTAATAACACTTATACTTTGAGCAAATCTGCACAAAGTATCATAGCATTGGAGAGAACCTAACGTGATTCGTGTGCCTTTCAGCGGAAGAACGACCTCATGGCAGGCTTTGGCAATAACAATATCGCTGCTCCTGCTGCTGGTAACCGGCATTATATTGGCTTTGGTCGCCACACGGCGGCCCGCGAAACTGCCGCCTTTGCCTCCAAAGGCGTTGGCCGGTTGTGAAGAATGTCACGCCGATCCCGACGCTCTCCTTGAACGTCACATTGCAGGAAAAGAGAAGCAGCGAAGGCGGGAGGTGCGCGAGTCATACAAATTCCATCCCGCCGGGTGGATAAAGACGCATCGCACGGAAGCGCTAAAGCGTCTGGAGTATTGCAAGCGGTGTCACACCGACCGGTTCTGCATCCAGTGCCACAATCAGGCAATTCCCGAATCCCACAGCCAGCCGAACTGGATAGGCGTTCATGGGGGAGTCGTAGCCGCTGGCGGAAGACGCTGCGACACTTGTCATAAGAGCGAGTTCTGTTTGACTTGCCATCGAACCAGAAAGCCATCATCGCATCAGCGTCCGAACTGGACGAAGTTGCACGGCGGGGCCGCCGCCGTCAATCCGGACTCCTGCGCAACTTGCCACACACAGCAGGGATGCCGGCAATGCCACGGGATTGCGATGCCGCACCCGGACAGTTGGTTGAGTACGCATAAGAACGACGCGCGGCGAGAGAGAACCGTGTGCGCCAAGTGCCATAAAGCGTCATATTGCCAGGACTGCCATCAGGGTATCAGACCCGAAAGCCATGACGCCAATTGGGTGAGGACGCATGGGGCGACCGCAAAGGGTTCCAGATCGCAGTGCCTTTTCTGCCACAAAGAGGAGAACTGCGCCGCATGCCATGGGAGGGTGAGGCCGATTTCCCACGACGCCGACTGGCGTTCAGCGCACGGAAGCATCGCCAAGAAGGACAAAACGCAGTGCTACACATGTCACAAGCAGTCCTTCTGCAACCAGTGCCACGCCGGTCCAAAGGGTAGGCCGGCTTCTCATACGTCCGATTGGCGGGATAAGCATGGTAAGGTCGCTAAAACCGATCAGAAGCCGTGTTTGACCTGCCATCAGAAGAAGAATTGCATGGACTGCCATGACATCCAAATGCCCCACCCAGAGGGCTTTATGGCGGCGCACAAGTCAGTTGCGAGTTTTGCAAAGGGAGCGGTTTGCTTCAGGTGCCATAAGAGGGCTTATTGCGCTAATTGTCACGGGGAGGCCGCCGGGACTGATTAGGTGTTGGGTGATGGGTGTTGGGTGTTAGGTGATGGGTTGGTTTCAGCTGTCAGCTGTCAGCTGACAGCTGACAGCTTCATTCCTTCGACTCCCTTTCGTCGGGAAGCAGCGCGCCTACCGCGGCTCCGGCGACAAGACCGACAAGCGATGAAGCTCCGGATCTGCTTTGGAAAATGGCTGTAAGAATGAGGCAGCCTATGATTGCGCCAAGTACCGAACGAACGAGCCTGCCGGCTTCAATCGCGCGTAATGGTATCGTAAGCCCGGCTCCGAGCAGCGCTCCGGTCACTAGATTTACTACTATAACTTGAACGCCGCCCGGTCCCGGAAGCTGCTGCAATATGATGTTCAACCCGCCCATTGACGCCACCGCGCCGAGCGAAGCGGCCAGCGCTGTCCCGCCATCTCTGCTTTGGAAAAACAGGCAATCACTCGGTCGTTCATGGGTTAAGGCAAATGATACAACCAGGCCAACCAGAACACCAACGCCCAGCACGCCCGCCAGATCCGTGTATTTCACACTTGCTTGAGGAAGTATAAGCCATGCAAACGCCATATAGGCGAAACCGATGAGGATGGCGCTCAAGATCGAAGAGAACGCCATTTTTACCCAGCGCACATCTCCTGACGTGCGATTATAAGCGTTGATAAGCAGTCCTATTCCACCCAAAACGAGAAACGCGATGAGATAGCCTGCGATCAGCAGCGGCAGCCTGCCGGTTTTGACCAGGATAAAGAGAGCGCGAAGTGGGACGGAACCCACATAAAACAAGGGAACGATGCTGAACGTTATGATGGCAAGAAAGACAGCCAACATCCGCTTGTCTCTTCCGTGAATCGCCGCAAGTATTATAAGAGCTGCTATGATTGCGAGTATGATCAATGCCATAAGTTAATACCTCCCAATAAGACGCGTAAGCCTACAACAAAACAGGTATACATACCGCCTGCTATGGCACGCTTCTTGAACATCAATTAGTGATGAGCGAACAGTGCATCAGTATCCACCGAGAGGAGAGCTCCGTGAGTATTAGAATAAGTCGAGAAAGCGCGCTCCTTGCCGCGATATGCATAGTTGATACGCTGCTGACGGCTTTATTGGTGCAGTTTCGTGTCGCCACAGAGCAAAATCCCCTGATGGCCGTCTGCCTGGACAGAGGGACTGTGTTCTTCATCGCGGCCAAAATCCTCAGCTTCGCTCCGTTTCTCGTGGTCGCCGAAATACATAAACGGCGGAACCCGGTCTTCGTTCGCAAAGCCACATGGATGGCGATTGCGCTGTATCTCGGAATCTACTCGGTGGTCTTCCTCCGCGTCAATATATTCGCGTAAGCATCCATTCGCCGACTGGGAATTGCTCTCCTCGCTTGCGTCCTAGTCTAACCCTCTTACGCCTCATGTGTAAATAGCCCTAAAGAATTTTCACGCGTTCATCCGTAGGGGCGAAGCATTCCCGACGAAGTCTGATGCGAAATATGCTATCGGCAGGGGAATGCTTCGCCCCTACAAATGACATGCGCCTAAAGAATTTTCGCTATATTTCAAGGCTGGAAGTGTCATAACGCCAAAAAACGGGAAATAACTGATACAGCTACGGCAGTCAGCTAAAGACGACCGATCCGAAAGAGAGCTGACATAGCCACTCAAGATGTTTATTAAAAACATTTGAGAGCGCTTTTCCTGCCCGGCGCACATAACGACATATATGATTACTGAGAGGATGGGAAATGGAAGTAGAAGCGCGCCCAGGGCCTTTGGTAGGCGAGAACCGCGGGGCGTCTGGGATAAAGGATGCCCGCGTAGAGGATAGATCGAAGGCAGCTAACAGATATTTGATGGCTAAAAGGCTGCTGGATTTGGCGGTAGCGTCATCGGCGCTCGTTTTGCTCGCGCCTGTGTTCCTGATAATATCAATTCTGATTAAGCTGGACAGCCGGGGGCCGGTGTTTCATCGGCGCCGCGTGGTTGCGCAAAATGGTCATTCACCACACCCTGTAGACCCGTCCACGGTTCGCACGTTCGACGCGTTTAAGTTTCGGACAATGACTCCGGACGCCGATTCTGTTCTTACGATGGATGAGAGCCTTCTCCGTGAGTACCTCAAGAATTATAAGCTCGACTCCGACCCGCGCATAACTCGACTGGGTGAGTTCCTGCGCAAGACTAATTTGGACGAACTGCCGCAGTTCTTCAATGTCCTGATCGGGCAAATGAGCGTGGTCGGGCCAAGGATAATCACTCCACCCGAGATGGAAAAGTACGGCCGTATGGCCGGCAGACTTCTCACCGTCCGTCCGGGAATGAGCGGATTGTGGCAGGTTCTACGCGGCTCCGACCACTCCTACAATCGCCGGGTTGCGATGGATATGGTATATATCAAGCGCAGGAATATATGGCTGGACATAGTGATTATAGTAAAGACGGCTGGCGTGGCGCTTGGCAGGCGGGGGTCCGGGTAGCGCGGAGTTTCGGCGCCTGCGGCGCCGGCATCGGCAGCAGGCTACCGATGCAACAAAGCGGCTGTGTCATCGGCGACACCGTCACCTTTGGCTCCGAACTTGATAACGCTCACCGACATCTCTTTTTTCGACTTGTTCTGCGAAGCCCCATATACCTGTGGCGCAATCGCCAGCAGTAGAAACAGAACGAGCCATATTCGCGGCATTGCCATTACTTTCACTTGGACCTCCAGGCTGCTAATCCACATTATTCACGTCATTTCGAGTGTAACGAGAAATCTGCTTTTCTAATTAGCTATCAGCTGTCAGCTGACAGCTGACAGCTTTGATGGCTAATCCACATTCAGCCCTATTTGAACCGTACCTTTGCTCTCATTAATGATCTTTGCGCCGCCGCGCAGCTTATTGCCGAATATGTTGGCGGAACCAACGCCCTCTTCCAGCTTGATGTGCGTTTTGCCGGACATGAAGTCGCAGCCGTTTACGATCAACGAACCTGATTTGGCCACTATGCACGCCGACTCAGGATTCTTCCTGCCCCAATCAAGGAAGTGGCATCCGGTGAACGTTGTATTGCCTGTTCCCTCCAGGTAAGCGAAATTATCGGTGCTGTTGACCGGCCAGAATCCGCAGTTGGAGAATTTTATCGGCGCATTGTTGGTTGGCTTGATCACAACCGTGCCCATAAACTGGCAGTTGTTGAACGCAACTCCCGAATGCGGCTGCGCGGCGTCCACCTGCACGCAAATGTCGCCGTCATCCGCCCCTGACTGAGTTATAACTACATTCCCGGTCCGTTCCTTGAAACCTTTGGTGAAAAGAAAACCTGTCTTGTAGCCGAAGCTGAAGCAGTTGGTCACGTATTGCCAGTCGGTTTTGGCAAAGATGAACGCGGTCGCGTTCTTGCTAATCTGCTCTTTGACTTCCCCTTTCCAGCCAACGAATGGGAAGATATGGACATCCTCTATTCTGCCGACATCGTAGCACGCGTCCACGAAGATGCCTTTATACAACGGTCCCATGTTCACACCCCTGATCAGATGCCTGCCGCAGGGGTGCCTGCCGAAATCCACCGCCTGCCAGGGATTGATTATAAAGCAATCGATTATAGAGACTCCGTCGCCGTCTCCGCTGATTGTCCACGGGTATGGCTTGAGGCCGTTTTTTCCTTGATTTGGATAGAATATCGTTACGCCTTTGAGAGTGCAATCGGCGTGGAGGAAGATGAAGGGGGGTCCGTCCGGGTTGCCCTCGCCTTCGACTGCCAGAAGCACGCTGGCGCCTTCCATACTCATATCACTATACGGAGACTGGGCCACGCCCTGCAGGGTAACAAGCGGTGGGACGTAAAGATGGCCTTTGATCATATATTTTCCGACTGGGATATTGATGACGCCGCCGCCGGTTTTTGCCACAGCGTAGATGGCTTTCTGGAACGCCTTGGTATCGTCGGTAACCCCGTCACCCTTCACGCCGAACTTGAGGACGTTGACGGACATTTCTTTCTGTGGTTTCGCGGCGTACGCAAACGGCGCTAACGCGGTCAAAACCAGAGCCAAAACCACAATCCGTCGAAGAGATAATAACGAAAGTAACATGTGAATCCAAACCTCCAATAATTTGCATATTTTGTTTCAGACCGCCCCCTAACCCCCTCCTAAAAGGAGGGGGAACTCCCTCTCCTTTTAGGAGAGGGTTGGGGTGAGGTCCGGTCCATCACCCAATACCCAGCGTTAGCTTCACCCGCTCGCCTGTTTTCGCCGAGAGCTTTAGCGCGTCGATCACGCGCATATTGGCGACTGCTTCTATTTCCGGTTTCAGCATAACCGGTTTCCCATTGCGAATGCAATCAGAAAAGTGGTCGATTTCCAGCGCGAACTGGTCCGCGGGGGGCGCGAGAACGGTCATATTGTGAACTGATTCCCTTGTGACCTTCAGCCCAATACCGGCGTCTCCGGGAACGAAACCGCGTTGGGCTGTAAGAGCGCCGCCGGTTCCGATCAACTCGTAGCCCTGCCGGTAACTGTGCTCGAAACTGCAGTCGAATATGCTGAAACGGTCTCCAGGGAACTCCAGCAGACCGGCGAATGTCATGTCTACGTTATGCTCGGAGTCCCACCGCCAGCGGCCATAAACGGCGATAGGCTCGGCGTCGAAAAAATATCTGGCGGCGTTCACGCAGTAGCAACCGACATCCATTATCGCGCCTCCGCCGGGGCCGAGCCGGATGTTGTTCATATCGCGTATGACATGGCTGCTGCCCGAACGGACAACTTTGACCTCGCCGATCATTCCCGACGTGGCAATTTGCTTCGCTTTAATGGTTCGCGGATGGAAACGATACATGAAGCCTTCCATAAGCAATACGCCGCCTGCACGGCAGGCTTCGGCCATTTGGCGGCATTCCTGTTCGTTTGTCGCAAGCGGCTTTTCGCACAAGACGTGCTTGCCTTTTGCGGCGGCTCGTATCGTCCATTCTGCATGAAGCCAGTTCGGCAGTGGGATGTAGACCGCTTCTATTTCGGGATCGTCGAGAAGCCGATCATAGCTTCCATAAGCTCTGGGGATTCCCAACTCATCGGCAAATGCTTTTGCTTTCGACTCTTCCCGGCTGGCAATGGCGACCACACAGGCGTTCTTCGCCTTGGACATACCGGGCATAAACCGCCTGCGGACTATGTTAGCGCAGCCCAGGATTCCCCATTTGACTTTGTTATCAGGGATTTTCAACGGTGATCATCACTCCCTTATGGACGCGATATAGGCCGTAGCCAAGCCCCTTGTGGGCGTCATATAGCAACAAAATGACGGGCACAAGGCCCTAGGCTACATATAGAGATGACGGGGACAAGCCCCTAGACTACAATTACATGTTATCGTTTGTGATATAAACCCCTCTATGATTATGGGGAAAACATTCGGAGATTGTGACTTTAGGCGCACCATATTAACGATGGTTTAATGTGAGCGCATCCGGGGTAGTTGTATCCCGTTTAAGCAGGCAGACTTATGCTCTACTGTATCAAATCAAGGCCTTGGAGGTGAGGATGTGAAGTCCGGACTCCAGCGTTTTAATTACGCGCCGCATTATTTACTGGTGTTTCTTGTCGTTGTCACGATGCGCATTCTCTTCTTAGCCGCTAGCCATCTAACTTATGAAGACGCCCTCATTACCATGCGATACGCCAACAACATCGCCGGCGGTCATGGATTTGTTTACAACATTGGTGAGAGAGCGCTCGGAACTACCACGCCGTTGTTTACTCTCATACTGGCCCTGGGACCATTGCTCAGGATAGATGTCATCGTCTGGAGCAAGATACTGGGAATCCTTGCGGGAGGTATTTCGGGAGTCCTGATTTTTGAGTTGACACGCCTCTATGCCGGAGTTCGAACCGCCTGGTACGCGGTTGCGCTTTTCGCCACATGGTCACTGATAGTGAGAGTCGGCGTTTCCGGGATGGAGACGGCTTTTGTAGTTATGTTGATGTTGGCGTCGTATTACTTGTTGTACTCGCGCCGTTTCTGGGCGGCTGGAATTGCCGGAGGTCTGCTCTTGTGGACAAGACTCGACGGCATAGCTTGGTTGGGCGTAGTATTTTTATGCTTCTTGCTGATAGAGCGCAAACTCCCGTGGCAGTCCATCGCCGCAAGTTTGATGACAGTCGCTCCATGGTTCATATTCGCGCATTATTACTTTGGCTCAATAATCCCCAATTCGATAACAGCAAAGCATGTAGCTTACGCGGAAAACTACGGTCTATCGATGGGATACTGCGTCAGAGAGATAATCCTAGGCGTCCTCGGTGATCAACGAGCGGAGATGGCCGCAAAGGCGCCGCCCATCTTGCTCTACTTGATAGGATGCGCCATTGCGCTTCGTAATAACCGCCGTCTACTCGCGCCGGCTTTGTTTCCGATTATTTACCTGGGCGCCCTCGCGACATCCAGAGTGGTGATATTCGATTGGTATCTTGTTCCCGCTATTGTCCCACTGCTTGTTGTCGCCGCGCTTGGCGCAAATGGAATACACTCCAAAATGGAGCAAAAACTTGCGTTAATCCGGCCTTTGAATCTGGCCGGACCGGCGCTGTTGTTTCTAATATACGCGGCGGCTCTGACCTACAGCGTGTCTTCTGCCAGAGAACTGCAACAGATGGAGGAAAGCAGGCGCAAGCCGCTTGGTCTCTGGCTGGCAACTGAAACTCCCGCGAACGCTTCAGTCCTATTGGAGCCAATCGGGTATATCGGGTATTACTCGAACCGTTATATTTTGGATGAAGTAGGTCTTGTTTCCCCGCAAGTTGTAAAGTTCCGCGCAAAAGCAAGCAATCTCAACCCGGACCTGCCTCCTTTCGCCTCGATAGCCAAGCGCTTTATCCCGGACTATATTGTCGCGCGCAATGGGGATGTCGGCAGCGCAATCAGCAATCGCGATTTCCGAAACTGGTTCGAGCGAAGATACAGCAAAGTAGCCTCATTTTCATCCGACTACCGCTGGCTGAATAACCAAAACCGCGAACTGGTGGTTTATGAGAGACAGTCTGTGAGCACATCAATGTCGGATGTTAAACCCAGGCAGATGCTCCGGTAACTATAGCCTTCGTACACCAAATCGGGCAGGAGATTACTCCCCTGCCCGGTTCTGTTTCCATAATGTCATCGGGAACTCTCGACTCGTTCGACTCCCTCGACTCTTTTACTTGTCCCCATCGACCTCAAGCGTAATGTTCGCCTGCGCCGCCGCGTAGCGGGCGATTGGAACTCGCTTGGGCGAGCAGCTTACGTAGTTTAGGCCGATCATGTGGCAGAACTCGATGGAGTTCGGGTCGCCGCCGTGCTCTCCGCAGATACCGAGCTTGATTGTCGGGTTGACCTTCTTTGCATCCTCGACGCACATCTTCATCAGCTTTCCGACGCCGTCGCGGTCGATGGACTCGGTCGGGTCGCCAGGGAAGATCTTCTCGTCGATATACAGGCGCATAAACTTGCCTGCGTCGTCACGGCTGATGCCGTAGGTCATCTGGGTGAGGTCGTTTGTGCCGAAGCTGAAGAACGACGCTTCCGCCGCGACTTTATCCGCGGTCAGAGCGGCTCGCGGGATTTCGATCATCGTGCCGAACTTGTAATCGACATCGCAGCCTTCGGCCTTCATCGTTTCCTGCGCCGTCTTTTCGAGTCTACTCTTAACCCAGGTCAGCTCGTTGACATGGCCGATTAGCGGGATCATGATCTCAGGATGAACGTCCATACCGGACTTCTTCACTTCGCAAGCCGCGCCGATTATGGCAGCAACCTGCATCTGGACGATACCCGGCATGTAGATCGAAAGCCGGCATCCGCGCAGACCCAGCATCGGGTTGGCTTCGTGCATGCCGCGAACCGCCGCAAGCATCTTCTCGGCTTCGGGGAGTCTCGGCGAATTCGGCTCCTTGATTCTGAGCGTTACAACCTCTTCAATTAGCTCGGACTCACTAGGCAGGAACTCGTGCAGCGGCGGGTCAATCAATCTGACCGTCACCGGCTTGCCTTCCATTGCTTTGAAGATTCCAACGAAGTCTTCACGCTGCAATGGGAGAAGCGCGTCAAGAGCGGACTGGCGGTCTGCTTCGTTCTCCGCCAGGATCATCTTCTGGACCAGAGGCACGCGGTCGCCAAGGAACATGTGCTCAGTGCGGCAGAGGCCGATGCCCTCGGCTCCAAGCTCCACGGCTTCGGCAGCCTGCTCAGGAGTGTCGGCATTTGCGCGAACACCCAGCTTGCGGAAGCCGTCCGCCCACTTCATCATCTCGCCGACTTCACCTGATTCGGTTGGTGGCTCGGTTGGGAGCTGGCCAGTGTAGACCGTGCCGTCACTTCCGTCTATGGAAATCCAGTCGCCCTCTTTTAGAATCGTGCCGTTGGCGCTTACTGTCCTTGTCTGGTGGTTGATTTTAATCTCGTTACATCCGCAAATCGTCGGGATGCCGAACTGCCTGGCGACGAGAGCGGCATGGGAGGTGCGTCCGCCGCGAGAAGTCAGAACGCCCTTGCTTGCCAGCATTCCGCCCAGATCGTCGGGGTTTGTTTCTTCACGAACGAGAATCAGCGGCTCGCCGGGGTTCTTCTGGGCGATCTCGACCGCCGTTTCGGAGTCCAATACGATCTTGCCGACGGCTGCGCCGGGGCCTGCGTTCATACCCTTGGCGATGACCTTATCGGCGGGTTTGGATTTGAAGCGCGGGTGCATGGTTTGCTCAAGTTGTTCGGGAGAAACGCGACCTTTGATCGCCTCTTCCTTGGTTATCAAGCCTTCTTTGACCATTTCGACGGCGACCCTCACCGCCGCCATACCCGTCCGCTTGCCGGAGCGGCACTGGAGAATGAACAGCCGTCCCTGCTGGATCGTGAACTCTATGTCCTGCATATCTCGATAGTGGTTTTCAAGCCGCTGGGCGATGTCCGCGAACTGCTTGTAGATTTCCGGGTTCTGGTTGGCAAGTTCCTGGATGTCCATCGGAGTGCGTACGCCGGCGACGACGTCTTCGCCCTGCGCGTTCATCAGATATTCACCGTAGAGCTTCTTCTCGCCGGTAGCGGCGTTTCGCGTAAACGCTACGCCCGTGCCGGAGTCTTCGCCCATATTGCCGAAGACCATCGTCTGCACGTTGACCGCAGTGCCGAGGTCATGGGAAATCTTTTCTTTGTTGCGGTAAAGAATGGCGCGCGGGTTGTCCCAGGAGTCGAAAACGGCTTTGATCGCCAGTTCCAACTGCTCCATCGGATCTTCGGGGAACTCGCGGCCAAGCTCAGACTTCACCATCGGCAGGAAGGTCTCCGTAACCAGCTTCCGCAGATCGTCAGCGCTGACATCGGTGTCCTGCTTGGCGCCAAGCTTTGTTTTCAGTTCGGTGAATTTGTGCTCGAACTTCTCTTTGGAAAGGCCCATGGCTACGTCTGAAAACATCATCACGAAGCGGCGATAAGCGTCCCAGACAAATCGGGGGTTGTTGGTCTCTTTGATTATTCCATCGATGGTCGCTTTGTTCAGACCAAGGTTCAGAATGGTGTCCATCATTCCGGGCATTGAGAACTTGGCGCCGGAGCGGACGGAAACGAGCAGCGGCTTGGCGGGGTCGCCTAGCTCGCGGCCCATCTTCTCCTCGACTTTCGCCAGAGCGTCTTTGATTTCATCCATCAAACCGGCGGACATCTTCTTGCCCTGCTTGATGTAGTCGATACACACCTCGGTGGTAACGGTAAAGCCCGGCGGGACCGGCAGGCCGATGTTGGTCATCTCGGCCAGATTCGCCCCTTTTCCTCCGAGCAAGTCTCGCATCGTCGCGTTCCCTTCTTCGAACAGGTAGACGCGTTTTTTATCAGTCATTCAGCTAATCCTCCTATTGCCTACTCTTTGCATCTAAACGATTGTACCAAATATTCTACTTACGTACAAACCCCCGACTCTCCTCCGCCGAGCTCATTTTGAAGGCTTACAATACAGCGCCGGAATTTGGACGAAAGTGCGAATCTGTTTGCGAACATACTCTTTTACGAAGCTAAGAGTAGTATGATTCCGTGTTGAGGTAGTTTTGGATTCGGAAATCGCCACCCATCTTACGAGGTATCGGACATGGATGTCCGATGGAATCAGGCCCTGGACATAGATGTCCAGGGCCATCAGAAGCTCATAGCGAGCAAAAGAATTGCTTGCTAATCCTCCAACCTTACGCTTTCGGCTTCGATATAGACCTGCCCCTTTTCGTTGCGTTTTACTTCGCCGACTACGACAATGGACTTGCCTCGGTCGTCAACGGGGTCGAATTCACTTAGACCGGTTACGTAGATGCAGCCTTTACCGTCGGAGATTATCCAGTCGCTCCGCGTTATTGGCGGACCGGCGTCGCAGCCGGGAATGCCTTCTGGAGCCCTCCAGCCGTAGTATACGCCGGAGATTGATACCATTTTGCCTTCGTAATCGCCGGGTCTAGCTTTGATTTTGGAGATTTCCACGGATGGAAACTCCTCAGATAGAATGCGTATCGTCTTGGAGACCGGGGCGGGGCGATCTCTCATTGTGGTAAGCTGTCCACTGATTATATAAGAGTCGGGCGGGACTTGTCTTCCGGAATTATCTTTCTGGTCCCAGGTCGCTTTGAACGTCTTACTTTCTCCCGGTTTAAGGTCGAAGGATGTTAGAACCTGAATCGTGGCTTTATCATGCGACCAGCGCCACACTTCCCGGCCATCGAGAATCGCCCAGAAATCATATTGCTGGCCAGAGGAGAATCGATACGTAACGGTTTTGGATGTAGTGTTCCTTATGATGAATTCCATACGTACCGGCTGGCCTTTGGTGTAGCTGTCTCTGTCTGTTTTTAGTTCCATTGCTCGCGGCTGCTCCGATTGTCCGTTGTGAGTAATACGGCTGACGTCGGTTATCAAGTATACATTATCACTTCGCCTGTTTATTAAGAGTCTAGCCGAAATCCTGTCTCCGGGCGCTAAATAGTAGGCTGCGAGGTTGCGCTGTGTGACGGCGCTTGTATAGACGACGCTTCCATTCCTGGCGCTGACATACGCCGGGCGCACCGACAGTGTATCACGAATTCTGCCCTGAAGCTGCGTACGTTTGGAATACTCAACGTCTCTTAGCTCCAGACGCACATCAGGGAATTTCCCACGGATAACACGAGCGACTTCGGCGGTAATTGTAACGGAGGAAGACCCGTTTTGCCGCGCGCAAGCAACAGTCAAGATTGCGACCACAACCACAATCGATAGGATAGATATAAGAACTATTTTTTGCCTTGTCATACTTCGGCCTCCTCTCTATCGTTGGTGAGATATACCCACGCTTCATGATTTTTAGCAAGCAAATGCATCCTTGCTGCCGTCATCTGACAGCTGTTAGCTGACGGCTACCCATTCTTCGCCTCGTCCCAAACCGCGTCCATCTCTTCAAGAGTCATATCTGACACTTTGCGGCCTGTAGATTTCGCGCGATCTTCTATGCAACGAAAACGGGTCGAGAACCGTTCCAGCATTTCTCGAAGCGATTCTTCGGGATCGATGTCCAAAAACCGGGCGATGTTGACGATGACAAATAGAAGATCGCCGACTTCGCGCTTCACGTGGGACGTATCGCCGCTCTCGATTGCCTCGGAAAGCTCGGTCGTTTCTTCGTTTAGTTTTTCGAGGATTTGCGAGATGTCGGGCCAGTCGAAACCTACTTTGGACGCCCGCTTGGACATTTCGGCTGCTCTGATCAGGGCAGGCAGGCTTTTTGGGATACCGTCGAGAACGGACTTGCGGTCTTCATAGCCCGGTTCGGCGGATTTGATTGCTTCCCAGTTATGGACCACATCATCAACCGTGGAGACTTCAACCTCTCCAAAGACGTGTGGATGGCGGCGGAGGAGTTTTTCTCTTATGACGGCGCAGACATCGGCGATGTCGAAAGCGCCTCGCTCTTTGGCGATCTGCGCGTGGAGCAGCGCCTGCAATATGAAATCACCCAGTTCTTCTTTGAGCTTGGAGTCCGAGCCGTGGTCGATGGCTTCGATGACTTCGTACGTCTCTTCTATGGCAAATCGGCGTAGGGACTCGTGGTTCTGTTTTCTGTCCCACGGGCAGCCATGCTCGCTTCGAAGCTCAGCGACAACGTCAACGAGTTTCTGAAATTCGTCCGCGGTTTTGTCGGTCATTTGCGTATCCATTTATGACTTTTCACCCTCACCCCTATTTAGAAGTTAGAAGTTAGGAGTTAGAAGTTAGAATAAGACCCCACCCCAACCCTCCCCTAAAGGGGAGGGAGTTCGGCGCCTTCGGCGGCGGCTTCGGCAGCAGGCTACCGAAGCAACAAAATCCCGTTTCAGCTCTTGGGTGGCGATTCGGAAATCGCCACCCAGTTCGATATTCCCTTCTCTCAACTCTCAACTCTCAACTCTAAACTTATCCCTGGCACATAGACACTGGTCAAGTGATCGTGTTCCATCCAATCCAGTTTATATAGTGGAACTTTTAGTGTCTCCACATCATCTGTTCCCGCTTTGCGCACGACGAACACTTCAAACTCGTCAGGATAGAATTCCATCAACCGCAGTTTGACACGGGAAGCAATGCTTAGGTCGTACACCTGGTAGATCAGATTGGGCGTGTCGAGGCTGGGGGTCAAGTCTTCTATTTGCAGGGCGTCCAGTATCTTCAGACCCTTGTCCATGCTCACCGCCAGCGATTCCAGCGCCGCTTCGATAAAGCTCGGCGACGGCGCAATATACACTTCGATTCCCAGTTTACCTGCTTGCTTGATTATTAGCTCTACTGACCGCTCGCCGATAAGCGGATGGCCGGGGACGGCGTAGACTACGTCGCCGGCGGCAGTTTCAGAGATAATGCGATCCGCTATTTCCTGATATAGAGTTTCAAAGTCTTGCGCGTTCTCATAGAGGGAGTCGAAGGACTCAAATAGAATCCCGTGGTCGCTGAGTTCAGCGACCACGGGATGATTTTCCGTCCTAATATAGATTTTTCGCGCGGTTCGCAGGACCTCAAGGGATCGCTGCGAAACTCCGCCCAGACCGCCTGGGCCCAGCCCGACGATCTTGATCAGCGGATGGTCCGCCAAAAGCTATCTGGCTCCCGGACGCGCGGCTCCCGAAGATACGCTTGCGGCAGCCTGATCCGCCTGCTTTTTCATCCCTGTCCATATAGGCGCATAGCGGCGGATGTTGATTTTGACATTGGAAGTTTTGACGTATTTGGCGTACTTCACCATTGGGTTCACGGCCCGCTTGCTGCCCTGGCCATCATACATCTCCTGGGCTTTTCTGAGCATCACCATCTCTTTAATGCGGGAACGGGCTGTCCGATAGCTTTCCACTTTTTCCTGCCTATAGTCCAAGCACTTAAGAATATACCACGCCTTATCTACTTTGACAGGCTCGCTGACTTCGCCGGGCCTCAATTTGGGCTGGAAAAGCGCCCTATATACCTCGGCAGGCGGCCGGGCGCCTTGAGGCAGGAGTTCCATGTTCCTTGGAAGGAAACCGAGATCGCCTTTGGATGTCCTCAGCTCAGGAATATCCGCGTGCTTCATAGCCACGGAGGAAAATGCCTGTTTCTTCACCTTAAGAAGATTGCGCACCAAGTCCATTTTCTGTTTGGTGTTCGTTACGATCAGGCCGACATCCGCGCCTTCCGGCTTTGTGAACCTCATTTTCTTGTTTTGCTTGTAGAACGCCTGGAGTTCGGCCTCTGAAACCTTGATTCCCTTCGTCAAGATATTCATATTGGCCTGGCGAAGAGTCGCGTCCGCACGAATATCCTCGTCGGTATACCCGGCATCCTTCAACTGCTTGAGCGACCCCTCGTTTTTCATCATATCAAGCCGTTCTTTGACCTGCGCTTCGGTCGGCTCGACTCCCTCTTTCTCGGCCAATTGAAGCCTCAGCTTCTCCTGAATAAGCCCCTCCAGCGCCATAACGCCTGCCTGCTGACGCCGGCCGTTGACGTTCACCGACATCTTCTCCAGGCGATTCAGGTATTCTTTGCGGGATATTTTATCGCCATTAACTTTCGCCACGCTTCTTCCGCAGCCGGTTAACGACAATGAGACCAGCGCCAGTAATCCCACACCTAAAAGCGCTTGTTTTGCGAACCGCATTTTATTGATTCCTCCCAAAATCTGGCCGGCGCTAACTTGCAGCGTCCAGCATTAGCTCTACTTCCGCCCTGGTGAGATCAACTTCCCTGGCAATTGAACCGGCGTCCAATCCCTGGGCCGCCAGGTGAAGAACTCTATCGTATTTTGCCCGCCCCGCTTCAGAGAGAACGCGAGGCCCACGTTTCGGGGCATCATCCTCCGGGGCCGGCGAAGGTTCCATTGCGACCGGCTCGTCCACAACAAGATCAGCTTCCGGCTCGGCATGTCCATCAGATGTGGAAAGATATTCCGCTTCCAGACACAACTGCTCCAGTCTCTCCGCCAGCGCAGTAGCCTTGCTTTGAGAGCGCTCGGCGGACTCCTTGATGGATTTATCCATACGCCGAATTTTGTCCAAATCCGGAAGGGAGACCTGCGCCGATTGGACAGCCCTCCGCAACCGCAGAAGCTCCCAAAGAACAAGCAATATGACAATGGCCAACGCCGCTTGCAGCGCAAGCACGAGTTGATTCACACAAAGCCTCCGAAGGAAACTTAATGGAACATTGCAACGTCACGCTGCAGATAGCCGCGCAGTCTTAAAACCGCTTGTGTATGCAACTGATATACGCGTGACTCGGAAACCTGGAGTATGCGCCCGATCTCCTTGAAGGTCAGCCCTTCATAATAGTAGACGGCTATCACAAGCCGCTCGCGTTCAGGAAGGCGGTCAATCCCCACGGAAAGAGCGTTTTTCATCTCGTTGATTTCGACTTCGGCTACTGTGTCAGCCGATTCGTCGTAGACAACATCAACAAGATGTATCCGCTCGTTGCCTTCGCTTGTAAGCACCACATCGTCCAAAGATAAAAGGGAAGCTCTTCCCGTATCCGAGAGCAGTTTGTGAAAATCCTCAAGCGACAATTCCAGGGCTTTGGCGACCTCATCATCTTCAGCCGGACGCCCGAGTTCGCTCTCAAGCTCTACATACGCGCGCTCCAGAGCCTTGACGCGCTCTCTTATGGACCGCGGCACCCAGTCCTCTTCGCGCAACATTTCAAGAATAGCCCCGCGTATGAGGGCTATAGCGTAAGTCTCAAATTTGACCTGGCGCTCCGTGTCGAACTGGTCGATGGCCTTTATCAGGCCTATCACACCCGCGCTAACGAGATCGTCTCTATCTACATTCGGCGGCAAGCTTGTTACGACACGACCTGCCGTTATTTTGACTAGATAAGCGTATTCGGTAATAAGAGCGTCACGCGCCTTCTGATCACCTCTGTTTTTATAGCTTAACCATACCTGGCTCAGGTTAGCGGACCGCATACTGTCTCCCAACTCTACTCTCGACTCATATCTGGCTCATTCTAGCGAAGAGCTTGTTGGTTGTCAACTTTCAGAACCTCCCCCAACCCCTCCTTCGCAAGGAGGGGAGTAAACCGTCCCCCTTTAGAAGGGGGACTATAGGGGGTGTCTCCAGCAACTGAAGGCGCAGCCTAATTCTAATACGAGCCGAGCAATAGGATTGATTCCCAAGAAATTGCATTACCGGGGGATATTTTCCATGATTTTGTTGCAAGCAGCTATAATAATTACCAGGAGGTGGACTTTCATCCGAGCCATTCGACCTGCAAAATACTCTCTAATTTCTTGAACTCAGGATCGGCGGTAACAATCGGACAATTCAGATCGATGGCAGTCGCCGCGCCGAAGCAATCCGCAAGAGAAACCGGATACTTGGCTTTTAGTTCGATAACTCGTTCGATGCATTCATCCGCTGAAACAATGCTGATAGGCAGAGCTTCAATAGCGGCAATTACCTGTGGCGTCCGCCCACCCCGGCGCGCAATAAGATATTTCACCTCAGCCATATTGATGATCGACATATATAGCTCGATTTTACCGTTGGCTGCTTCTTTAAGTAGCTCTCCGACGTGTTCCCAGCCTTGTTCATGCTGAAGGAAGGTCAATAGCGCAAAAGAGTCGAGGACGTATCTACTCACGCTTGAGATCCGCCTTCCTTTCACGCACAAGCTCCTCGGTCATGGAAGGCTCACCCTTGAAAATACCGCTTAGAAAGTCCACGGGATCAGGCGGAATGGGAGTAAGAACAATAACACCGTCCATTTCGGAAATGGTAAGTTTCTGCCCAGGCTTGAGGTGTAATTTGTTCCGAATAGCCTTAGGTATGGCAACTTGATATTTGGATGATGCGCGAACTACCGACATGGTTTTACCCTAATACTATCGATCTAGATTGGTTTTACTATATTAGGAGTATACCACATATTGTTGGATTTGCATACATGTGAGCAGACCGTCATCCGTTCCCTATTCCGTCATCCTGAACGAAGTGAAGGATCTACACAGGTAATGGATATGTATATACGTTACGCTATATATACAACTGATTAGATTCTTCGTCGCTCCGCTCCTCAGAATGACGGTTCCGAGGCTGTCGGTTCGTGAATAATACAGGCTAACCACTAATCACAAATCACTAATCACTCATCATGCGCAGATGCAAAGCGATTTTGCCCGCGCTCTCTTCACCGCTTCCGTGTAGAGTTCGGAATAATTCTCTGCAGAACGGAGGCCGGAGAAATCGCTTGATACGGCGTTGTCGAGCAATTTAGACCACTTCCGCGAGTCGCCGTATGTGGTTATTGCGCGCTTAATTGTATCGAGTAATGCTTTGCTTTGGTATTCCGTGAAGACGAAGCCGTTTCCGCCGCCGGTCTTGGGGTTGAAGTCGATTACGGTGTCCGCAAGCCCGCCGGTCGCGCGCACCATGGGGACGGTCGCGTACCGGAGGCTTATCATCTGGCCAAGGCCGCAAGGCTCGAACCGTGAAGGCATCAGGAAAAGATCGCAGCCGGCGTATATGCGCTGGGCGAGTATCGCGTCGAAACCTATCGTTACACTTACCTTGTCGGGATGTTTCTCTTGCAGCTTCTTGAAGTAGTCTTCGTAGACGGGATCGCCGGAGCCGAGTATTATTAGCTGAACGTCCTGCTTCAGGAAATACGGCGCGGCGGCGCGCACGAGATCGAGTCCTTTTTGATCGACAAGCCTGGAGACTAGGCCGATCAACGGAGTATTAGCTTTAACGGGAAGCCCCTGGGTCTCCTGCAGTTTGGCTTTATTAATTGACTTCGCCGAAAGGTCTTCTGAGCTGAATTTGGCCCAAATCCTGTCGTCGGTCGCGGGATTGAACTCATTATAGTCGATTCCGTTTAGCGCTCCGCGCAGCTTGTCCAGTGAAGCCATGTATGTCAATAAGCCTTCCAGCCTGCAGCCGTATTCAGGAGTTTGAATCTCTTTGGCGTACGTTTCACTGACCGTGTTGACCAAGTCGGAGAAAACGATTCCGCCCTTCATGAAATTGACTCTTCCGTAGCATTCCAACATATCCATGTTGTAGAGCTTTTCGGGAAGACCGGCGGCTGCAAGTGTCTCGAAGTCGAACTCGCCCTGATAGGCGAGATTGTGAATCGTGAACACAGAAGCGATGTTGTTGAAACGGGGATCGTTCGCATAGAGAGTGCGAAGATAGACGGGGAGCAGTCCGGTGTGCCAATCGTTGCAATGGATTACGTCGGGGACCCAGTCGCCATCCATCCGCCGGACCATCTCCAAGACAGCGCGACAAAAGAAGATATATGGGTCAGCGCCGGTGCGATAGACTGATTTGGAATCAACGGCGGCGCCGAAGAACTCTTTATTCTCTATCAGGTAGACGGGGACTTTGCCGAGGGAAGTCGTTTTCGCGGACGCAATGCGGGTTATCTTGTCGTTTATCGGGACGGGAAATTCCGACATAAACGGCTGCGCGTTATACTTTGGGTTCGACTCTATCATCCGATAGCAGGGCATCGCAACCCGAACATCGTGCCCCAGGCTCGAAAGATATTGAGGTAAAGAACCGGCCACGTCGGCAAGTCCTCCGACTTTAGCAAACGGAGCCACTTCCACGGAGACGACCAGTATCTTCAGCTTATCTTGCACTATTGGGATGTCCCTTCTGCTGTTTTGGTTGAGGGTTGATGGTTGATAGTTGTTAGTTGACCTCCACCTAACCCCCTCCTTTACGCGGCTTGTTTCGGGATTTCCATTCCGCTACGCTCCATTCAAATCCCGAAACAACGGCCAACTCCTAACTTCTAACCCACCCATCACCTGTCTCAGAATCCGTTCATTCTGCTAGCATCAGGGGCATGGCCCATCGCCTGCTTGATAGAGCGGATGACATGCCTTTCGACAAATGGCTTTAGGAGTATGCCCTCTGCTCCGAGAGACATACCCTCCATAGCCTTTCTTTGCTGGCCGCGGCTCCCGCACATGAGCACGGTTGCTTTAGGATCGATCATCCTGATCTCTCTGACGGCCTTTACTCCATCTATGCCCGGCATCATTATATCGACTGTAACTAAATCGGGGCGCGTTTTCTTATAAGTCTCGATTGCTTCATCGCCTGTTGACGCTTCAACAACCGAGTATCCATGCGAGATCAGTATGTCTCGCAGAATCATGCGGTTGTAGAGTGATTTGTCCACTATGAGGACTTTTCTGCTCATCTTTAACCTCTATCATAGAACTTCGGTCAGTTCCGGCGCTTGGTACAAAGTAAATTATCGGCAAGATGTGGTCAGCGGCTTATATGTAGAAGAGGTTTTTGTATGTAAATCGTTCTTATTGTGATTCTTGGTTTTTGGACAGCTCGGTGAGAAACTCAACCGGTCCAGTCGCGGTCAGGAACAACCTATCTCCAATTTCAAGAAGATAGACGGCGCTTTTCCGCGAGAGTCGTTGAGACGCTACGACTTTGATATTCCTTTCCGGCCCCAAAGCTATAGCGCTGAGGACGGAGTATAATCTATTTTCCCGCCTCAGGATAACAAACATCCATATTGAGACGACTAAGAGTATTATGAGCGCAAATAAGCTGATGTACGGAGCCGCGGCTTCCGGCAGATCTGAGATCTTTACGGGTCGTTCAACCGGCTGTGGCGACGGCTCAGGGAGGGCAGGTTGTGGAACCGGCTGCGGCTTAGACTCAGGCGGTGGAGGTTTAGGCTTTGGAACAGGCTGAGGCGGCGGCATTGGTTTTTGCGGCTTGGGACTTGGCGGTGGAGCGATAAATATTCTGGTTGTTACTTGCCCGCGTCTCCCAATGAGGTTTAGCTTGCGGCCGTTTAGACTCAGGCGAACCCCGCCCGCGTTCCCCGTCTCGAAATAAATGACTTTTTCCGCTCGCCATGTCTTGATCCAGCCGGGCCTCAAGTTCCCCTGAAAAACCGTGCGACCGTCTACGCGGACCTTCACCCAGGCGAGTTCGGACGCCGCGACAGTAAGCTGCACTCCTTGCGGGCGCGGCTGCTGCGCGATTACCTGCCGTGTTCCGATAAGAACCAAGAAAATCGCAAGGATTATGCACAAAGACAGCTTTGCCGGTGTGGAGGGAGCTTTGTTCCCAATACACGTATTTGGTTTCGGGAACAAGATTCCCGAAACACCGGCAATTGCAAGGATGATATATAGAGTTAGTTTACGCATCTTAATCGCCACTTAGAAGATTATCGGCAAAAATGCAGGTTTTTCGCAGGAATTTTGGGGGGCTACGCCGCGCGCAAGGTGATTACGGCTATTTCCGGCGGGCAAAGGAACCGGATGAAGAAGTCGCTCATCCCAACTCCCCTGCTGACGTATACTTTCATCGGACCGGCGTCCATGCCCGTTCTGGCGGAAAGGCGGCGGCCTTCGTATACACCATGCGCGAGTCGCGGCGCGCCCCTGCCAAGATGGGTATATAAGGCTCCCGTAAATGGAAATTGCACTTGCCCTCCATGGGTGTGGCCGGATAGGATCAGGTCTATCTTATGGCGTATGGCCTCCCTGGCGATTGCGGGTGAGTGTGAAAGGAGCAATTTGAACTCATCATTCCGAACGTCAAGCATTGCTTTGTCGAGATCGCTGTGTTTTGTAAATGGATCGTCAACTCCGACCAGGCGGACCGATGCGCCATTATGCTCGATGACGCAAGAATCGTTCCGCAGCGTCTTCACTCCCCAGGAATCGAGGGCTTCTAGCAGAATATCGATATTATAGTCTTGATATTCGCCGTTTCCGGGCACGAAGAACGCGCCGTGCTTAGAAGGAATCGATTCCAGAAGGTCCCGCATGCCTTCGAATCCCTTTCCCCTAAGCTCCAGATCGCCTGTTATGGCGACCATGTCGAAACTCCGTCCGGCTATGAGCGCGCGGAGTTTCTTTTCTAATATAGGGAGGCATATATTCTGAATGCGGGTTTCCTTTTTTAGATGGAGGTCGGTAAGGTGGAGTATCTTGAACCCGTCGAACTCGCGCGGCAGGCGGTCGAATTTGAATTCAAGCTCGGTCAGCCCAAGCCGATACGCTTCTATGAGAAAACCGTAAGCGCACGCGGCGGCGCCGAAAACCGCTGCTCCTTCTATTAACAATTTATTTGCATCCATATTTATGAGTTCTTATCCTAAATAAATCGACAAGCAATCGAATGCCGTCTCGTATTGGGTGAACTTTCGAACCTTCACGATGATACCAGCGGACGCCGACCTCCTTAACCTTGAATCCCAATTTGCGCGCAAGATAAATGACTTCAACGTCGAAGCTGAAATCATTAAGGAAGCATTTCGGAAAAACAGCCTGGGCGCACTCGCGGGTGAAGAGTTTGAATCCACACTGGGTGTCTCTAATACCCCAGACGGCTATCGCTTGGATCGCCAGGTTAAGGATTTGCCCACCCAACTCACGATAGAACGGCTGGTGTATCTCCCTGACTGACCCTACGGTGGCGCGCGAGCCGACCGCCAAATCCGCCCCATTGCGCAAGGCTTCTTCCAGCTTGGGAAGCTCCTCGATTGGCGCGGCAAGGTCGGCGTCGGTCATCAACACCCAATCGCCTTTGGCGGCGAGCATACCCTGCCGGACAGCATAACCTTTACCCATATTTTGAGAGTAAGTCAATATAGTTAGCCGGGCGATTTCGCCGTGGAGCTTTTGCAGGATTTCAAGCGTTGAGTCGGAGCTTCCATCGTTCACTACAATGATCTCGTAGGCCGGCGTATTTTGTGAGAGATATGCCGCAATAGCTCGAATCGAATCGCCGATGCGGGTTTCCTCGTTATATGCCGGAGTAACGACGCTAAGCGCGAGGGTTGAGGGTTGGTTTAAGCTGTCAGCTGTCAGCTGACAGCTGACAGCTTCAATCTTGTTGCATCGGTAGCCTGCTGCCGATGCTGTCCCGATACATCGGGACAAACTCCCTCTCCTTTTAGGGGAGGGCTGGGGTGGGGTCTTCCCTCGACTCCCTCGACTCTCTCGACTCCCTCGACTCCGCAATATCTCTTCCGCCTGCTTGAGTTGCTCAGGCGTGTTGACTCCCAATACCTCTTCAGCCGGGATTTGCACGGTGGCGACCATCTCGCCGTCTTCAATGGCGAATTGGACCAAATCCGTAAGGCAAATCTCGCCTGTTTCATTTGGCTGAATACGATCGATGTTAGACCACAGCCATTTCGAGTCAAATGCGTAGCAGCCGCCGTTGATTTCCTTTATGGCTTTCTCTTCGGCTGAAGCGCATTTCTCTTCGACAATCGCCGCGACTTTTCCATCTCGCCGGATGATCCTGCCATATCCAGTCGGGTCGTCAAGCTCAGCAGAGGCCAAGGTGATTATTGCGCCGTTTTGGATGTGCTCGGCTTTCAGCGCGGAGACGGTCGCCGAAGTAAACAAGGGGCTGTCGCCGCACATAAGCAATATGTGCCTCGACTTCCCCTCCAATACGGACCTGGCGGATGCCGTGGCGTGCCCGGAGCCAAGCTGCTTTTCTTGATATGCGTACTCCACGGAGTCGCTGAGCGCGGCTTTTACCATATCGGCGCCGGCTCCGACAACCAAGCAGATGTCCGCGACACCGGCGCCTCTGAGCGCGTCCAGCGCATAAAGGATCATATACCGGCCATTCACCTGCCGGAGAACCTTGGGGCGGTTGTCCCCTTCTCCGCTCCTCAGCCGTTTTCCCATCCCGGCGGCAAGAACCAGACCGTGGAAATCTTTGGATATTGTGTCTTCCATATATGAGGATTATCCCACACGGCATGGAGGAAGGTCAAACTGGCGGTGGTTGTCGGGTGCACGCCACGTTTATGGTAGACGGCGTAGGGGTTAAGCATTTGCCCTTCACCTCTACTGCCAGTTGGCGTATTAGCCGCAAATGCTTAACCCGGCTTGGGTGTTCGGGCGAAGCATTCCCGGCGAAATCCGATGCGAAATACGTTATCGGCGAGGGAATGCTTGCGCCCCTACATCGATACCACAATCTTGGCGTGCACCCGTGGTTGTCGGTTGATGGTTGAGGGTTGAATGTTTAATGTTGAATGTTGAAGGAGATCGTGTTGTAGGCAATACCTTAAACCTTCAACCTTCAACCTTCAACTATCTCTCGACTCTCTCGACTCTCTTCATGGGAGGGCTGGTCACTCAGGAGATTGTACTCGCACGAGCAACACGGGGATTTTGGCGCCATGGAGAACTCTTTCAGCAACGCTGCCGTAGATAAATCTGCTTATTCCCGACCTGCCGTGGGTGCTCATTACGATCATATCTACGCCTTCCTGGTCGGTGAAGCGCTGAATTTCATCCGCCGGTCTTCCCTGCCGGGTAACTATCGAAACATTTACGCCTCTTTCCGCGAGTTCCTCTCTCAGTATGTCCAGATATTCCTCACGTTCTTCCGTGAGCGCTTCGAGGTCGGTGTCGATGTTATATACGGGCACATGTGTTGGGGCGGTCGGCAGGGTGATTACATAGGGTTCAACGCAGGACAATAAGGTGAGCCGCGCCCCAAGCGCCGTCACCAGCATTTCGGCGTGAGGCAGAGCCTGTTCGGACAACGGCGAGCCGTCCAGTGTAAGGAGGATATGCTTGTACATTGTAGGACCACCTTATTTGTTTACCATCCGATATGATATTACCCAGCGGTTTTTTGTGGCAAACGAACGGCGGCTGTACGATTTCGTAGCCTAGCCCTTTATGGGCGTCTGACGGGCACAAGGCCCTAGGCTACGACTTATAAACTAGCGCAGCAGGCCGGCGAGCTTTAGAAGGCCGTCGGCCAATCGAGGCCCGGGGCGGACCAGCAGGTTGTGATCCATCTCATAAACGCGCTTCTCTTTGACGGCTCTGGCGCCGCGCCAAACAGGACTGGTGAGAAAGAACTCTTTCTGATCTTTTCCCACGATTATGATATCCGGATTTCGGGAAATGGCCCGCTCGACCGGGAACTGGTTGAAACCAGGCCGGGAGTCATAGGCTATGTTGGAACCGTGGGCGTACCGAACCATCTCATCAACAAAAGTATTCGGCCCGGCGGCCCATAACGGGCTTGGCTGGATGACCATAAGGACTTTGGGCTTGGTCTTGCGCGCGGGCGCTCGCCGGACTCTATCGGCCACCGACTGCATTTTTTTGACAATAACCGAAGCCTTGGAGCTTCGCCCCGTTACGCGGCCAATCATACGGATATCCGACATCGTCTGTTCGTAGGTCTTGGGGTCTATTGCGATGATCGTCTTGCCCAGCGCCTCGAATTGGCTTATGTACGCGTCATTTACACGCCCGTGCGCGAGTATCAGGTCGGGCTTGAGGCTGATAACCTTTTCGACGTTAACGATGCGGTCGCCGATTTTAGGCTTTTTCTTTGCTTGCGGCGGATAGTCGCAGTATGTAGTGACGCCGACTATACGATCATCGAGGCCAAGCGCGAAAAGAATTTCGGTGTTGCTGGGAGCAAGTGAGATAATTCGTCGCGGCGCTGACTTGATGATGACGATCTTACCGCGAGCGTCCTTGATGGATATGGGGTAGCCGATTGCAGGCAGAGCCGACAGGCAGAGCAAAAGGATTATAACAAGAAATCGAACACCGGTGGAAAGCTTCGGCTCCAAAGAACGAGCCGAAGCATAGGTAAGTAAGCGAATACGTGTGGAAAAAGACAACTTTCTAATAACCTCCAGGTAATAGTGGCTAGTGGTTAGTAGCTAGTGGCTTCTAACTCCTAACTTCTAACTTCTAACTACTTATTCGCCCCCGATTTAAGCGCCTGTATGAATTCCGAACTTTTTAACTCTCGCTCCAGCCTGTAGCGAATATACCAGCGCATGACATTTGCCATTTCTACTCTGATCCCATTCGACATGCGCAAGTCCCTTATCTCAGCAGGCTCCGCTGTCAGGAGTTTGGCCATCATATCGAGCGTCTGGCGGTGGATGGGAATCGTATCTTCGGGAAGATCTCCGCAGTTTTCGCAGACAACGCCGCCGACGGACGGGCTGAAGCCGATTTTCTCCTTGGGCGGAGGAGCGCCGCACCTGGCGCAAGACTCCAAATGGGGGCGATACCCTGAAATCATCATAAGCTGAAGCTCGAACGAGCGTGTGACAATCTCCGGATCCACGCCGCCTTCCAATAGGTATAGGCAGGACAGAATGGTATCGAAAAGCTCGTAGTTCGGGTCGCGGTCCTCAACAACCCCATTGACAAGCTCGACGATATACGTGGAGTAGGCTATTCTGTGAATATCGTTACGGATGTTGGGAAACGACTCGCGGGTTTCGGACTGGGTGACCACGTCCAGATTCCGGCCCGTGGCAAGCAAATATCTGCCGTAGTTAAACAACTCCGTAGCGGCGGCGAGCCTGCTAACCGGCCTGCGAGAGCCTTTGGCGATGGCGGAGAGCCTGCCGTGCTCGCGGGTGTAAAGCGTGAGTATACGGTCGGTTTCGCCGAAATTTGTCCTGCGCAGCACGATTCCATTGGCTCTATATACCGCCATAACAGTTCATCCTCAATTATCACCCTCACCTGGTTTAGAGTTTAGAGAAGTATTCGGCGCCAGCATCGGCAGCAGGCTACTGATACAACTAAATTACACGGCTTGTTTCGGGATTTCCATTCCGCTACGCTCCATTCAAATCCCGAAACACCGGCATTTCGACTTCTAATTCTAACTTCTAACTCCTAACTTCTAACGCCTACCTCCTGCTCTCAGACAGGAACATCTCAGGATCGTATACTTCCGCGATAGATACGGCGCTGCTGGTCCCGATGCGATTTGCTCCGGCGTTCAACATCACCATCGCCTGCTCGACCGTGCGTATCCCGCCGGACGCCTTGACGCCAACGCCGGAACCGACCGTGTTGCGAATCAGCCTTATATCTTCGACCGTCGCTCCTGACGGCGCGGTGCCGGTGGAGGTGTTGATGAAATCCGCTCCCGCGTCCCTGGCTATTTCGCAAATCGTGAGCTTCTCGCGATCCGTGAGATACGCGGTCTCTATCGTAATCTTAATAAGCGTGCGCTTGGCGTCAGCAGTCATCCCCTGCATGCGAGCGCTTCCGAGCAACTCCGTAACCTCACGCTCCACAATAGCGATTTCCCCGGATTTCAGCGCCGATATATTAGCGACAATATCAAGCTCAGTAGCGCCATTTGTTATCGCGTTCCTGGCCTCAAAAAGCTTGACCGACCTGCTGTTCGCCCCAAACGGATAGCCAACTACGGTGCATATCTTAACATCGGAACCCCCTAGTTGGCGAACCACGACGGGAACCCAAAACGGAAAAACGCACACGCTGGCGAAATGCAGCCGTTTGGCTTCATCGCAGTAACGGACTACGTCCGCGCGCGTCGCCTGCGGGCGCAGCAGCGTATAATCCAACATCTTGGCAAACTGTTCTTTTGAATACATACCAACCGCCTCCAAACTTCTCCAACGCGGTCTTTTAACCACAGATGGACACAGATATGGGAAAGAGTTGTTGGTTGATAGTTGTTAGTTGGTTTAAGCTGTCAGCTGTCAGCTGACAGCTTTCTTTTCCCATCTGCGTTTATCTGCGGTTAATTCTATCCTCTCGTACTCGCTTTTAATGCCCGGACGAATTCGCCTACGTACGTTGTCAGATTCGGATCGGAGCCGCGCTCGGCGACCAGATTGACTAATGCGCTTCCGACAACAGCGCCATCGGCCATTTGGCACACCTGGCGCACATGCTCCGGGTTCGAGACCCCGAAACCGACCGCTATGGGCTTGTCCGTCACCCCGCGAATCGCCGGTATCATGTTTTGCAAATCAATCGGCAAGTCCTTCCGGGCGCCGGTTACGCCGGTACGTGACACACAATAGATAAAGCCGCTGGCCGCTGCGGCAACTAATTCAATCCGCGACGGCGGACTTGTCGGAGCAAGCAAGAATATGGTATCCAAGCCATTTGCGTCTGCAATCGACTTCCATTCATCCGCTTCCTCCGGCGGCATGTCCGTAATTATAACCCCGTCAACCCCGGCGGCGCGAGCGTCGCGTCCGAATCGCGCGAACCCGTAACCCACAATGGGGTTGGTGTAAGTCATCAGGACTATCGGCAGCTCGGAGCTTCGCCTGATGTCGGCCACCAACGCAAGAACATCTCCCACGGTCGTCCCGTGTTTCAACGCCCGCTGCGACGCTTCCTGGATACTCGGTCCGTCCGCCAGCGGATCGCTGAACGGCGCGCCGAGTTCCAGAATATCGGCCCCCGCCCGCTCCAATTCGAGAGCGAGAGACTTTGTGGTCGCAATATTCGGGTCACCCGCCGTCAAGAAGCAAATCAGGGCTTTCTCCGATTTAGCCTTTAGTTCCTCAAATCGATCCCCTATCCGGCTCACAGCGACACCTCCATAGTTTTCGATACCACTTCTACGTCCTTGTCCCCCCTGCCGGACAGGTTTACTATTACCACATCGTTTTTACCCATATTGGGAGCTAACTTCTTGGCATAAGCGAGAGCATGTGAGGATTCCAGCGCAGGAATGACGCCCTCACAGCGGGAAAGCAGCTTAAAAGCGGCCAAAGCCTCTTCGTCGGTCACGGCGACGTATTCCGCGCGACCCGACTCTTTGAAATAACTGTGTTCCGGCCCGACTCCGGGGTAATCAAGTCCGGCGGAAATGGAATGCGTTTCCTTCACCTGTCCGTTTTCGTCCTGTAAGAGATAACTTGCCGAGCCGTGAAGCACGCCATAAGACCCGGCTACGAGCGTAGCGGAGTGCTTGCCGGATTCGACACCATGCCCGGCGGCCTCGACGCCGATGAACTTCACCGGATCGTTCAGGAACGGATAGAAAAGCCCCATAGCGTTGCTCCCGCCGCCGACGCAGGCGACCAGGCAGTCGGGCAATCGACCTTCCGCTTCCAGGATTTGCTGTTTGGCTTCAATGCCAATAACGGACTGGAAATCCCGGACGAGCATCGGATACGGATGCGGCCCCGCGACGGAACCGATTATGTAATGCGTATTGCGGACGTTCGTCACCCAGTCGCGAATCGCCTCGTTCATCGCGTCTTTGAGAGTCTTGGTCCCGGCTGTTACCGCGTGAACTTGCGCGCCCAGCAGCTTCATCCTGAACACGTTTAGAGCCTGGCGCCGGGTGTCCTCTTCGCCCATATAGACCTCGCAGTCGAAGCCGAAAAGGGCGCAGGCCGTCGCGGTGGCAACTCCATGTTGGCCTGCGCCGGTCTCGGCGATAATCCG
>JAUSEB010000029.1 GCA_030650495.1 Armatimonadota bacterium
GGGGATTTGATGGTCCTGAGTGCAGACACCGCCAGCCTGCGTTGCCTTGCTGGCGCCCCTTCACTTCGTGAAGGGACATCTTTATCTTAACAAACCCGGAGGGAACTGATACCCAACCGAGAATAGATTACCATATAGGGATTTGAGGGTTGGCAAATAAGACATATAGTTTTACAAGGGAGCGTGTGAGCCAACCCGGAAATCCCGAAACAACGAAGGGCTACCGTAAATCAGATTCTGTTAAACCTTGCGTATCCTGATGTTACGGAATTCGACCGGAATGCCATGGTTTTGTACGCCGATGTAGCCAATGGGCCGGCGATTGTTCAGTTTGTAATCGGCTTTCATCTTCGCGTTCAGAGCCGGGTCGGCAAGGTCGATGCGTATAACACGCCGCCCATTGTGGCGCACAGTCAGCATCGAACCTATGCAGGAAATTTCCATCGAGTTCCACTCGCCTGCAGGACGCGAGACGTTGATGGAAGGGGCAACGGCGTCGACCAGCGCAGCCGAGCCTTTCGCGTCAGGCGCTTTGCCGAAATCATCGTAAATCTGGATTTGGAAACCTGTATATGACGGATCACCTTCCTCCGCCGCGCGGAAGAAAACCCCGCTGTTTCCGCCCGCCGGTATCTTATATTCCAGCTTCAAGGCGAAGTCTTTATATTGAGCGTCTGAGCGAAGCCACCTCACGCCCTTGCCTTCACCATTACAGACCAGAAGCCCGTCCTTAACCTGCCATGCGTCCGCCCCCATCGCATGCCAACCTGACAGGTCTTTGCCATTAAAAAGCGAAACGAAATCCTTATCCTGCGAATACGCGGGAACGGCGCAAGCGAGAACGGCAAGAACCAGAACAGCATATAGAATCGATCGAAGCATTACGAACCTCCTTATTCGGCCTATTGTAGCTGGCGCTTCGGCATTTCAATGCCGAAACATACCCAAATACTAGCCACCAATCACAAGCCACCAGCCACCAGCCACCAGCCACCAGCCACTTCCTACCCGTCTACCTTAACTTCCGTGATCGTGCCGGCCTTGGCCATGGCCTTCTGCTCTTTGCCGTTTGGGAGTATGATATTTTTCTCGACATCAGCAGAAGTTGTGTTCAGGTAGAGGACCTTATCGCCTTTGATAATAGTGGCGTAAACGCCGTCATTTTCACCGTCGGGCTGAATCACTCCCGCTTCCTTGAGTATGCCGGAAAGAACTCTTATGGGGTCTTTAGGCTGGCGGAAAGACCTCAAGAACAACACACTCTTACCTTTGCCAATCTTGCGCTCGCCGCCCTTCGGCTCGAACAATCGGTTAAACGGCTCGTTATCTCCTTCAACGGTCTTGGCGGTTACTTCCAAAGCAAAGACGACTCCGCCGTTTTGGACCCATTTCTCTATTATCTCGAAGTCCGATTTCTCGATCACATTGCCGCGAATTATGACCAGGACTTTATAACGGTCAAGAGCGCCGTCGCGAAGCATTCCCTCGTCAACATAATCGTAGTCGGTGATGTCTCTGAATTCAGCGGCCCTGTCGAGAAAATCGCCGAAATCGAGCGTCATAGAGACATTCGGATAAAAGAGAGCCACGCCCACAACCGGCTCTGTTTTCATCAAGTATTGAATGTGAGCCTGCTGCGCCGCCTGCCTGCTTTCCGTGTTCGTGACGTTGTTCTGATAGTCATGCAACTGAGCCGCGCCCGAAGCGGTGGCGTTGTATATACGCGCGACTATCCCTTTTTCGTCCTCTCCTCCGGCTGGCTCGAACCCATAAAACGCTCCATAGTGTTTCCCGGCGGCGGCGACCCATCTGGTGATCGCGAAGTTCTTGGCGTAATTCGAAGCCTCGTTGGTAATGCGAACGCCCGAACGGTTCTTCGCGGCGACCTTGCACTGCGCGCCAAAATCCGACCCATGTTCAGGCGGCGCATGACCTCCGGTGCAAAGATAAACGGGCGTTTCCGGGAAATGCTTCTTGGTCGTAGCCATCCACCAATCGGAGAACCGCGTCATTTCTCCCCTGTACCATTCAACGAAATCCAGCCAATAACGTTTCGTAGTGGGGGAAGATCGTGGCAAAGCGTCCCTATATGTTTTGATCTCAGCTTCCCCGCGAATGGGAAAGTCTATAGCATTCTGTGAATCGAAGCTTGTTCCCCATGCCGTGTTGAGCTTGCCAACATCGCCGTATTTGACGATAGCCCACTTCCTGAACGAATCCAGCGCATGCTCGTCTCCACACCAGAAGCCGGGATGGTTGTGGTATGGGCCGGGAACGTTCTGCGTCCACTCGCCGAAAACGGAGAATATAGCCTCGCCGAAGTCCCCCTGAATCCCCAGCAGTACCGACTCGACGACGCCTGTTTTTTCGTAGCGTTTTGCGAATTCGCCGATGAAACGGTCAATATATGCGGGCAGATGAGGGTTCCAAAGCGACTCGATTTTGCTCGCAGCGCCGTGCTCCAGGCAAACGCAGCCGATGTGATCTTCGGACTCCCTGAACCAGTTGGGCGTGGAGTACGCGGGGCCAAGTATGATGAACGGAACCCACTTGAGGCCGTGCCGTTTAAGTATCTTTACCTGTTCATCCCACTTGCTCCAATCCCACTCGCCCTTCGCTTTGGCCTCGACCGTCTCCCAGGTTACGTAGGTTTCGACGCTGGTCACGCCGAGAGATTTGAATAGCTGCGCCGACTGGTCATCAGATCCATTGCCAAATGTATACTCCATTCCTTTTGGTCTCCTTATCTTCTTGCCCGCTATGGCAAAACGCTCTTTGAGGCTCGGCCAAACGCCGGTTTTCTTCGATATTCGCGACACTTCGACGCGGCTTACCGGCAACCCGGATGATGCGTATATGCGAAAATCCGAACCGTAATTCTGGCGGCGGTCCAATAGGGCGCCTACCAACTTATATGTGGCGGTCACCCATGTATTAGAGCCTATGGTAACGCCTTGAGGGCCGTCAAAATACAAATCCTGACCGTTGTCATATTGAATCATGAAAGCCTGTGCCGCGGCGTCGAAAAACTCGATGGTTATATAGAGGTCACCGTTCTCGGCAAAGCCCAGAGGGACTTGGAAGTAAAGATACGGAGCCTGCCCACTGCCCAAATTGGCAATGGCCTTGCGCCCGCCTATTTCGACCTCTTTGTACACGCCGTCACCTTCGTTCGGCATAATGACATGCGAGGTCAGGATTTCAGTTTTGGCGCGCAAATCCTCCCCTGCCTGGGCCGCGCAGCCCACGGTAATGAGAGCTATGAGGATTGAGGAAAGGAAGAAACGTTGGCTGATTTCGGACTTACTCAAGTAGATGACTCCGCCCTTTCAAAGTTGAACACCGTTCGAGGGTGAACGCCTACGATAAAACCTTAACCGGATTCGGCGGGAAGTCCTTCCATACTATAGGTCGGCGGTCGATAGTTCAACCGTCAACCGATAAACCTTCATGCTATAATAATCTGATACTAACAGCACGATTTCGATTGTGCCACAGGAGGTTTGTGTTGGATCTCTCCAAGTTAAAGGTCGCTGGATTTCAGATGTTTACAACGGCGGATATTGATCGGAATCTAAGGAAAATAACCGATGCCATACAGACGGCCGCGGCCAATGGAGCCGATGTTCTGGCGCTGCCTGAAGGCGCAATCTCCGGCTATGGACCGATGCATTATGAGAGTATTTCACAGATAGACTGCAAGCGGATCGCTGAGGCGAATAGCGAAATCGCTAAGTTGTGCCGGGAACACGGCCTGTGGCTCATCGGCGGGACGATGGTCGAACGCGGAGAGGAATTGTTCAACACCGCACTTATAATCTCGCCGGATGGGAAAGTGGCGGGCGAATATGATAAGGTTCACCTGACCGGTGAGGACAAGAAATGGTTTGCGCCGGGCCAATCGGTGTCGGTGTTCGACTTCGGCGGTGCGCTGTTCGGAGTACAGATATGTTTCGACGTGAGATTCCCGGAGCCGTATCGTTATTTGAAAAGTCTGGGCGCAACCGTGGTTTTCGGCATTTTCAACGCCTGTGGGGGCGCGACGTGGAAAATCCCCGTGTTGGAAGGCGCTTACCGAACCCGGGCGGCTGAAAATAGTATGTATATGGTTGCCGTGAACGCCGCCGGCCCGTTGCAGATGGCCGTGAGCCGCATTTGCGACCCCAGAGGGCTGAGCCTTGCCGAGGCAAATCAGGACGCCGAGGAGATTATCTACGCGACTCTTGACCTGACAAAAGTCGGAGAAGGCTTTTTCGGCGAGCGCCGCGCGGACGCATTCGAAGTAGTCTATAAGCTGTGACAAACCCGAAGATGGTTGAATGCTTAAGATGCTTCGGCTTGTATTTTGAAGCCGAAGCCGTGAGAAGCTATGTCGTCTTCGGCTCCAAAGAGGGAGTGTTCAAAAAGTCCCATATACTTGTAGCCTAGGGCCTTGTGCCCGTCAATTCACGCTCAAGTTGACTGCAATATGACGCCCACAAGGGGCTAGGCTACGGTTTTTGAACACTCCCAAGAACAAGCCGAAGGATA
>JAUSEB010000032.1 GCA_030650495.1 Armatimonadota bacterium
ATGTTAGTTTGTTCTCTAGCGCCATCCTGAGAATATGATGACGGTTTATGTCCCTAAGACTGATCTCGATGCCCTCTCTTTTCATGGGGACATTATCGCTCTGCAGTTAATGGGGACATAATCGCTCTGCAATTACAACTCTGCCAAACTCCTTGCCCTCTCCAATCGGTTGCACTATAATGTTAAGCGAAAATAACCCAACCGATGGGTATAACCCATCAGCAGTAAGCATAGAGAGGGGGGAACTAATGAAGGCTGAGATAGATCAGGATCTTTGCATAGGCGACGGCATCTGCGCGGACACTTGCCCTGAGGTCTTTGAGATGCGCGATGACAACCTGGCTTATGTTGTCGTTGATGATGTGCCCGCCGACGCCGAGGCGTCAGCTCAGGAGGCATTCGAAGCTTGCCCAACGGACGCCATTAAGGTTTCGTAGCCGGCGTACGATGAATAAAGGTGGTGGGGGCTTGGACGCAGCAGTCCGAGAATCCGCCACCTTTTGCTTGTACGGGGAGTCGAGGGAGTCGAGTGAGAGTTGAAGGTTGAATGTTGAAGGTTTAAGGTATTGTTGCCAACACTCTCTCCTTCAACATTCAACATTACATCCTTGGTTTGTTTCGGGATTTCCATTCCACTTCGCTCCATTCAAATCCCGAAACAACGGCTCTGAGGTTCCCATTCTAACTCCTAACTTCTATCTTCTATCTTGCAATCCCAAACACATATATAGGATACAGAGCGTAGAAGAAACCGCCTATGAGGAGGGAATAGGGGCTGAGCCGTTTCCTGTAAGTCATCTCGGCCCAGATGATTATCGTAGCTAGAATAGCTATCGCGGCGCTTGCCATCGCGCTCTTGTCGTGACTCAAGGCCCATGGGGTGAACAAAATCCCTATGGCCGGGGTTATGCTGCTCTGAAATACCATCGCGCCGCTGATGTTGCCCAGCGCGAACGTGTCTTTCTTCTTCTTGACCCACGTGATGGAGTTGAACTTCTCCGGCAGCTCGGTCGCGATTGGCGCAATTATGAGGCCAAGGACAAGGCTGGAGACTCCAAGCGGCTTGGAAATGGCCGTCACGCTTTCCACGAACAACTTTGCGCCGATCAATATAGCCACAAGGCTTACCGCCACTTGCAAGGTTACTATCTTGAGATGCGGCAACACCGCGCTGCGATGGAAATGGAGAGGATTCGGCGTATGATCAGCGCAATTGCCGCCTTCACCGGAGAAAGTACGCATCACATATTGGACGTAAGCCCCGACGAGGAACAACGCTATGGCTATCCTGACGGCGTACCGGACTATTTCATTATCGCTGTGCATCCAAGGCAAGAAAGAGGCGCCTATTGCGACAATATAGACCATAAAGAACGCTCGCAGGTCCCTGCCCAGCACTTTGTGGTCTACCGTCATCTCCGTTTTGCGAATGCCGGCCCTGGCGAATACGATCACGGCAAGCCCGGTGATGAACATGGCTAGGGTGCTCAGCATCATAGGCGCGCCCAGTATGGCTCCAACGCCTACGTCGTGCGTCTTCGTCCCGGAAACCACGGCTATTATGGCAATGGATGTCTCAGGGAGGGCGGTACCTACCGCCGCCAAAACGCTACCGACCGCGCCTTCCGCCAACTGCAGTTTCTTTCCAAACCACTCTATACTGTTGGTGAACAGCTCGGCGGCTGCCAGAATCACCCCGAAGCTGACGGCGAGCAATACTACCGAGACTCCGATCGACATTTCAGGAAACGACACTTATAGGCTCCTTTCGCCTTATTATTTACTTTCGTTTAGCATGATTTAACCTCCCCCAACCCCCCCTTCGTAAGGAGGGGAGTTCCGGGCTTCCCCCTTATAGGAAGGGAGCAATTATACTTCCCCCCTTTAGAAGGGGGGATTGAGGGGGGTTTTACTCACTACTTCTGAACTGTTGGCTTTCGCCTTAGAAATATGAACGTTAATATCGTTGATACACTCAGCATAATTGCGCTCAGGACCAGCGGCGCGGAGTGGGCCTGGACAAATGGAACGCTGATCGAACCCTCATACATGTGTCCCCCGACAATCGCGCCCAATATGGCGCCGAGTCCCTGAGCCATGCCCACGGTTCCAAGAATCTCTCCTCGACGGGAAGACGAGGTCATCTCGGAAATCAGGGCAAGCCAGGCAGGCATAGCCATAAGGAAGCCCACACCGAGCAACGAGCCGCCCAACACTAACGCCGGCTGGGCTCTGGTCGTGGCGATAACCCACATGGCGGTAGCCGCTATTAGAACTCCCAGCCTGACCGAACGCACTTTGCCCCATTTGTCGCCCAACCTGCCCAACGGCATAGCCAAAACCGCCAGCGTCGCGGCGGCGGGAAGGAGCAGCCAACCGTAGCCTTTTTCAGTAAGCCCAAGTTCGTCCATGGCGTACAATTTGACGATGGGAATCAACACGCCGACGCCGCCAAAAGCAAAAAACACCATTGCCAACATCTCCGGGATGGCGCGCAGGCTGTAAAGCAAAGAAGAAAGATGAATCGGCTGCGGCTCCTCCAAATGCGTCTCATGCCTGTGGGGCGCGGTTCGCTTTGGAATAGCCGCCAGGGCGATAATGACCGTAAGTGCGAACATGCCGCCTATCGTGTAAAATACATACCGCTCGGAGCCGGTATACTCGCTCACCGCTCCTCCCACCAGCGGCCCCAGGGCAATGCCCGCCATATATGTGACGTTCAGGACGCTCATCGCCACGCTGCGATTCTTTTCATCGACCGTGTCCCCAACAAGCGCGAAGGCCGTGGGCCAAATTGCCGCCGCGCCGAGTCCATCCAAAATGCGAAGGGAGATCAAAGCCGCCGGGTCGACGGCCCTGGCGGTCAGGAACGCGGCGGCGCAGGAAGCTATTGGTCCGGCGATCAGAAGCGGCCTTCGGCCAACACGGTCGCCGAGAGCGCCCAGGGCGGGCCTGAACAACGCTTCCACCAGGAGGAAAGTCGCCAGTATCCAACCCAGCCATCCCGCGCTCAACTTCAGCTCTTTGACTACATAAGGTTGCAGCGCGGATTGGTTCATCGTGGCGTAACCAAGCTCCGCCAACAGGGCGATGACACCCAGGCCGGCGATAGCCCTACGCGCGGGAGCCTTTGACCATAGACCTTTGAGAAAAACCGTCAAATTCCGCTCTTAGCCTCCGATTTAGAAGTTAGAAGTTGGAAGTTAGAAGGTAGGAGTTGATATGCTGCGGGAATGGTCTTACAGCAGAGACTTACACATTTAATCCACCACAATTCCCGCAGCTTGGTAGGCGATATTGCTGCGGGAACTACCTTATGCTTAAACAAAACTTTATCCAAACACACCGTTCCCGCAGCATAGAACTTTGGTATTGACATAGGGAGTCCGAAACACCGGCGCCGCCTACCTCATTCTAACTTCTAACTCCTAACTTCTAACTTCTAACCAATCTCCACTTCCTTGCCCGTCTTGGCGGACTTATATATCGCGTCGATTATCTTGGCCGTGATGAGACACTGCTCGCCGGTCACGAGAACCTCCGTGTCATTTCTAATGGCGTTTAGAAAGGCAATGATCTCCTGCTGGTATATATCGACCGTCGGCAAGGACACCGGCGTTACGTCTATCAATACTCCATGCTTTTCCTTGAACATCTTCACCGGCGTCATTTCGCAGCCGCCTTCAGTCCCTACGAGCGTTGCGTTGAAAATACCATGGTCTATATTGGCCGCAAAGCTGGACTCTACGACCATACTCGCGCCGTTCTCGAACCGCACAAAACCTGCCGCGAAATCCTCCACGGTGTAGGTCTTAGGGTCCCAAGGCCCCCATGCGTTGCAGACGCCTTCTCGATTTCCGAATTTGGTGCAGGCCATGCCGGTAGCCGAAATCGGTTTGGGATGCCCCATAAGCCAAAGGGTCGTGTCCATCGCATGCACGCCGATGTCTATGAGCGGCCCGCCTCCCTGCTTTTCCTTGTTGGTGAAAACACCCCACGAAGGAACGCCCCGGCGGCGAGTCGCCTGAGCTTTTGCGTAGTAAACCTCGCCCATCTCCCCGTCGTCGACAAACCGCTTCAGGGCCTGGTTGCCGGGCTGGAAACGTATGCAATGAGCCACTTGCAGCTTTTTTTTGTTCCTATGCGCGGCGTCCACCATAACCTGAGCTTCGGCGGCGGTTCTGGCTATCGGCTTTTCGACGATAACATGCTTCCCGGCGTTAAGACTGGCTACAGCAGCGGGGCTGTGAAAGTTATTCGGCGTGCAAACGTCCACCGCGTCGATCTCATCCAGCTTGAGCATCTCATTGTAGTCGGTGAACACGCGCTTCACGTTATATTTTTCAGCGACGGTCTTAGCAACATCCGGCAGAATATCGCAAATAGCGTAAATTTCCACATCGGTCATCGCGGCATAATGCGGCAGGTGGTTTCCCTGACAGATGCTTCCCGTTCCTATAAAACCGATTTTCAATTTCTTCAACGGCGCCCTCCTGGTTGCATTATATTAAAGGAGTCGGCGCCTTCGGCGCCGGCATCGGCAGCAGGCTACCGATGCAACAACAATAACTTGTCTATTCTAACTTCTAACTTCTAACTCCTAACTTCTTACTTCTATCCCTTCGCCACGCCCAGCGGCCGCATCTTGGCGACTTTTCTCGAAATGCCCGCCCCGTGTACGGCGTCGACTACGTCCGACACATCCTTATAAGCATACGACGCCTCTTCCGGGAGCGTTCCTCGACTCTGGGCCCTCACGATTATCCCCTTCGCTTCCAAATCCCTTTGAACATCCTGGCCGCTTGCCCGCTTCATGGCCGCATGGCGGCTCATCAGCCTGCCCGCCCCGTGGCACGTTGAACCGAACGTCTGGCGCATCGCCTGGTCGGTTCCCACCAATAAGAAGGAATACCGGCCCATATCGCCGGGAACGAGAACCGGCTGCCCGACTTTTCGATACGCGGCGGGTATGTCCGGGTTGCCGGGTCCGAACGCGCGAGTCGCGCCCTTGCGGTGCACGCAAAGGGACATGGTCTTGCCATCGACCTCATGCTCTTCTATTTTCGCTATGTTGTGAGCGACATCGTAGATCTGGCGCAGGCCCAGTTTATGCGCCCCGGCTCCCATTATACGCTCAAATGCCTCCCGTACCCAGTGCGCGATTGCCTGCCTGTTCGCCCAGGCGTAGTTCGCGGCGCAGGCCATGGCTCCCATATACTCTTTGCCCTCACGGGAGTTCACCGGCGCGCAGGCCAATTGGCGGTCGGGTATATCTATATTATAACGCTTTACGGCGCCTTGCATAACCTCCAGGCTGTCATCGCACACTTGATGCCCGAAACCGCGCGAGCCTGTGTGTATCATCACCGTGATTTGGCCGGGGCCGAAAATGCCGAACGTAGCGGCGGCGGCGTCATCGTAAATCTCATCCACGACCTGTATCTCAAGAAAATGGTTTCCGCTGCCGAGCGTGCCGAGCTGCGGTCGGCCTCGCTTTACTGCTTCGTTGGAGACGAATTCCGGCGTGGCTCCGGGGATACATCCGCCCTGCTCGGTCGCTTCGAGGTCGTCGTTCCAGCCGATGCCGTGTTCGACCATCCATCGCGCGCCTTTTTTCATAACCTGCGCCAGCTCCGCCTCGTTCACCCTGATCCGGCCTTCGCTGCCGACACCGGCGGGCACGTCGCGGAACAGTTGATCGACCAAATCCCTGATCTTAGGCTGGACTTCCTCGATAGTGAGGTCGGTCCTGAGCATCCGCACACCGCAGTTGATGTCGAAACCCACGCCGCCCGGCGAGACGACGCCGTCATCCACGGAAGTCGCCGCCACGCCGCCAATCGGGAAGCCGTAGCCCCAGTGGATATCCGGCATGGCCATCGATTTGCCCTGAATGCCGGGGAGAAACGCGACATTCGCGACCTGCTCCAGCGCCTCATCGTGGGTAATCGCCTCCATCATCCGCTCAGTCGCGTAGACAAGGCCGTCGGTCCGCATCCCGGACTTATAGGATTTGGGTATCAGCCATCTATAGTCATCAATTTGTTTGAGTCTCTTAGACCAGTCTGTCATATTATTTGCCTCTTCCTGACGGAGGATATATCGGTTTCGGCATTTGAAATGCCGAAACACCGAATACGTGATACCCGGTCAGGGGTTGGTCGGAACAGAAAATCCGTGAACGCCGCGGCGAGCGCTCACTACAATGGCGAACAGTAGGGAACAGACGCCGTTCCGTTCCCTAATCGACACCCCAAGTACTCCGTGAATGCTCGTCCGCGACGCGACGGTATACTTCCAGCGTTCTTTCGGCGATACGCGGCCAGGCGAAGACGTTTCGCACTTTCATATAAGCCGTCCCGGCCATGGATTTCGCCGCGCCGGGGTTCGTGAGCGACTGAGTTATTCCCCATGCAAGCGAATCTGGGTTTCCGGCCCATGTCGTGATTCCCGTAACGCCGTGGTCGACGACCTCCCGCAGCCCGCCTACGTCGGATGTGACCACGGGGACCTTCGCCGCCATAGCTTCCAGCGCGACTATGCCGAAAGGCTCGTAAAGGCTTGGGAAGACGGCAATGTCCGCGATGTTATAAATCTTCAGGAGCGTATCGTCGTCGATGTAGCCGGTGAAAAAGACTTTATCGGCGATGCCCAAATCCTCGGCCTGTTGGCGCAAATCGGTTCTATCTCCACCTCCGACGATCAGCAGCTTGGCCGGCAGTTCAGCCGCGCTAATCTTAGACATAGCCTCGATCAACACCCCCGCGCCTTTTTCGTTCACCATTCTGCCGACGAAGAAGATTATCTTTTCATCGTCCCCGGCGAAGGTCCGGCGGAACGATTTCCTATCGAAATCTATCTCGAACTTCTTCCAGTCCACGCCGTTAGGGATAACGTCGATCTTGTCCGCCGAGGTTCCTAGGGCGCGGATTATCTCCTCTTTCATGAAATGGCTGCAGCAGATAACCCGCCATGCCTCGAAAGCAAGCTCCCATTCCACCTGGTTTATGTAGCGATGAAGATCGGTGTGTATCCCGTAATTCCTGCCGTATTCGGTGGCGTGTATGGTGGCGACTACGGGCAATTTATGCTTGAGTTTTAAGCTCTTCGCCGCGTATTCCGCGAGCCAGTCATGCGCGTGGATGAGAACGGGTTCCTTGCCATGTTCTGCAAGCAGCTCATCGGCCTTTTGCTCCGTTAAGTCGTTTAGATGCTTCACCCATTTGACGAAATCGCCGTCGCTCTCCCCCGCCTTTACTCTATAAACATTTACACCGTTTATCTCTTCTTTTTCGGGAGCTTCGGGATGCTCGCAGGTGATTACGTCTATCTGAACGTCTTTAGCGGCGAGCGCGTCGCAAATCTCGTAAACATGGCGGGAGACGCCGCCGATGATCCTGGGAGGGTATTCCCAGGAAAGCATTAGAATTCGCATTTGTTATATTTAAGCGCAGCTGTCAGCTGTCAGCTGACAGCTGACAGCTAAAACAAATCAACCCCTTATAAAGATCGCCGCATTTGCGGCACTTGCGCCAGCCGCGCGCTAACCTCCACTGCTCAAACTTCTGGCCGGACTCCATGGCGTTTCGGATTTTCGCGGCCAGCTTCTCATCCGTCACGCCCTCGGCGGCTTGGGCAACTCGCTTGAGTTCATTTCCGCCAAGCTCGATGTCCTGAATCTCATTAGGCGACGGGTGGTCTTCTTCCTCCCCGCCGGCGGCGTCTTTGGCCTTCTTGAGACCGCTCCCTGAGAACCTGATATCCTTAATTACCTGCCCGCCCGCCCGCTTGTTCAGCTCCTCGATTATTCGCGGCTTCAGGAAAGTAAGCTCCTGCGCCCAAGTGGAGCTTCGGCAGTTTACAAATAGTATCCCATCGCGGATGGTATCCGGCGCGGATGCGGACGCCGCTTTTTCCCCCACCACTTCCGCCCAGTAAGACGCGGCCTTCTCCTGATTCGTCCTGGTTTCCAGATGGTATCGTTTGAGGGTACCGGAAACCAAATCCTTCATGCTCGACAAGTCCGACCGCCTTCTCATGCCCTGGCCACCTCCCCGGAAGAAACGTTGAACACCGCGCTGTCCGAAATTATCTCATTGGAAAACTCGTCAAGTCCGGTAGCTGTTGCGAACGTCTGGCATTTTCCGAACGTGAGATCGAACACGTGCGAGCGGCGCCGCTCGTCAAGCTCCGCCATCACGTCGTCTAATAGAACCACCGGTGGTTCGCCGACCATGTCCTCCGCCAGTTGTATCTCGGCCAATTTGACCGCAAGGGCAGTCGTCCGCTGCTGCCCCTGGGAGCCGAAATATCTCGCGTCCATGCCGTTTATACGAAATGAAATATCGTCCCGATGTGGGCCTCTTACGGTGATGCCGCGCGCCAATTCCTGCTGCCTGCATTCGAGCAAATCGTTTTTGAACCGATCGGCGACTTCCTCGACCGTGTCGGTTTCATTTACTGAAACGCTCGGCTCATATTGAATCTCAAGTTCCTCCACTCCACCGGTCAATTGACTGTGAATCCGGGAAGCAATCTCCGCCAAATGTGTTATGAAATCAAACCGCGCTTTTAGCATAATCGATCCAAAACCCGTAAGCTGCTCATCCCAGATGGAAAGAGTTTCGGCTCCATGTCCATGAGCTTTTAATGTCTTGAGAAGCGCGTTGCGTTGTTCCAGCGCCCGTTTGTAGCCCCCGAGAGCGTAAACATACTCTCCGCGCAATTGGGATACTTCCAGGTTCAGAAACCTTCTTCTTTCCGAGGGGTCGCCTTTTATCATTTCCAAATCTTCCGCGCTGAATATCACCGCGTTGAGCTGGCCGATAGCGTCCGCTATTTTGGAGTGTCTTACTTTATTGAGTCTTACAATCTTTTTCTCAAGCCTGCTGAGTATAACCTCGATTTTTATGTCGTTCTGTTCTTCTCTGACGACATCAGCGTATGCCCTTGCCGTGTCTTCTCCCACTCTTATCAGGTCGGTATCTCGATTAGTTCGATGAGATTTCGTCGTAGCCAGCAAATATACGGCTTCGAGCAGGTTGCTTTTACCTTGAGCGTTCGGCCCTACAAAGATATTGATAGCAGGGCCCGGTTCGATCCGCTGCGAAGCGTAGTTTCTGAAATTATTAAGCTGGATTTCTCGAATATGCATTGATTTAGTATTACGATCACGTCATTCCGAACATAATAAGGAATCTGCTTTTTCTGAATTCGGTATAAAAGCAGATTTCTCGACTTCGCTCGAAATGACAAAACAGTCAGCCGGCGCGTATTTCCTAATACTATATATTATACTTATTTGGTAGTAGTGGTAGTAGTCACTGTGGAAACTGTGGAAATCCGGGAATTCCAAGCGCGGCCACGAGGAAAATCGGATGTGCATAAAATAATATGTTTAGGAAGCTCAACTGTGAGGAATAGTACTTGTTTTCCACAAGAGTCCACATGGAAAAATCGAAAAGAAGAGTCCACACGTCGTCCACAGAGTTATCATCAGGTAACTAACAGAGTTATTAACACCCGTTTCGGAGCTTGTTGGTAAGCTCGTCGAGAGCGCGGACAAGAGAGGCGTCCGAAGCCGCAAGCTCTTTAACCTTGGCGCACGCATGCAGTACGGTCGAGTGGTCTCTCCCGCCGAACGCCCTTCCTATGCTGACCAGGGACGCTGATGTGAGTTCTCGCGCAAGGTACATGGCCACCTGGCGGGCAATAACAAGCTCTTTTGTTCTCCTGGCTCCCGTGAGGTCTTCCTGAGAGACGGAGAACTTGAGGCACACGGCCTCCTGGACCGCCGCCGGGTCCAAAGCACGCGGGGCGGAATCGCCGAAATACCCGCCGAGAACGTCTGCGGCGAGAGTTGGCGTGACGGGCATTTTCATAAGAGAGGCGTATGCGTGAAGTTTGATCAGCGCGCCTTCAAGCGCCCTTATGTTGGAACGAATCAGCTTGGCGATATACAAAATCACGTCGTCCGGCAGGGTCATATTCTCGTCGAGGGCCTTCTGCTGGAGTATGGCCATTCGGGTTTCCAGATCAGGCTCGACTATGTCGGCGACGAGGCCGCATTCAAATCTGGAAAGAAGCCGCTCGTCGAGCTGCAGGTCTTTCGGCGGCTTGTCGCTCGATAAGACGATCTGTTTCCGAGTCTCGTAAAGGGCGTTATATGTGTGGAAGAATTCTTCTTCGGTGCGTTCTTTGCCTGCGATGAACTGGATATCGTCCACCAGCCAAACGTCAACGTTTCGATATTTCCTGCGGAACTCAGAGTTGCTGCGCTCTCTAAGCGACGTGACGTAGTGATGGGTGAAGGTCTCGCCTGATACGTAGACCACCCGCGCGTTGGGTTTGGACTCAACTACTTTTTGCCCTATGGCGTGAAGCAGGTGGGTTTTGCCAAGCCCCGGTCCGCCGTAAAGGAACAAGGGATTATAGGTCTTGCCGGGCCGCTCGGCTACCGCGAAGCAGCTCGCGTGCGCCAGGCGGTTGCAGGGGCCGACGACGAAGGTGTCGAACGTATAATGGTCGTTCAGCGGTAGAGAGAAAGGATCCTCCCGCGATTTTCTTGGCGCCGGTTGGGGAAGTTTTTGCTGGGTTACAGGCGGGTCTACAGACTCCCCGTATGCCAACTGTATGGTAACGTCCATCTCCAGGAACGAGTCCAGGATAGCCTTTATGGTTTTAAGGTGTTTGCTTTCTATCCAGCGCTTCGCGAAAAGGCTGGCAGTGCCAAGCAGCATTACTTTGCCGTCGAAGTCCAGGGGTATGATGGGCCTGATCCAGGTATTGAATGAGGCTTTGTTCGATTGAGCGGCAAGCGTGTCCAGCACGTGTTGCCAAGCTTGCTGAAGAATCGCGTCTAGTTCATCTTCACCTAATTGCATCTGCCTGTCCACGGCTGATTTTACCTCTGGTATTGGACTTGGTGGGCGGCTCAAGAACCCTCCAGCGGACGGTATTATAGCAGACGGACGGGGGCATAGCAACAGGTTTTCGGGGTTTGGAAAAATATAATTTTCCGATGTTTCGGGATTTTTGTCTCAACATGCCTAGCGGGCTTAATCTAACCGAAATCCCGAAACATCAACTCATCACTCATCACTCATCACTCATCACTCATCACTCGTTACTCGTTACTCATCGCTCATTACTGGCCGCTCCCTCCCGCAGGTTTCCAACAGCCTCCCGCCTAACTATTATGTATCCACCCACGAGAGGTATTTGTAATGAAAACTCTTATAGCCGTAATCGCGGCCGTCTTGTTTCTCGCGGGCCAGGCGTCCGCCGGTGAAATCACCGTTCATTCCTCGAAACGGTACTTCCAGGCCGCTTCGGGCAAGCCAGTTTTCCTGCTTGGTTACTATTGCTGGGCGTCCGTCGCTCCCGGATATTACATCGAGTCGCCGCAGCGGTACGCGGATATGATCACAAATGGCGCGCCCCATAAGATCAACTACATTCGCTTCAGCCTTGGAATCAACGCCCTTGGCGGCGGCGGCAAGCATTACTGGGATGCGCGAAAAACGCCCACGCCCTTTATGTATATCAACGGCAAGGCGGATTTGGACAAATGGAACCCGATATTCTGGGACGGCCTGAAATATCACGCCGAGCTTGCCAAGCGACATGGCGTTATGCTGCACGTGTGCCTGTTCGACGGCGTGGACATACGTGGTGGTGATCGCGCGCACCGCTGGATAAACTCCTACTGGAATATCGACAACCAGGTAAGAGATTTCTACGGCGACCTCGATGTGATTACTAACGACGGCAACACGGACGAGAACGGCGAATTCTATCGGGTGAGAGATTTCGCGAACAACACCGGGGTCGGGTATTACCAGCGCAAGATCATCGACAAAGCCTTGGCTGTGACCGCTCCTTATGACAACATTTTCTATGAAATCGGAAACGAGATGATGGATTCCCGCGCCGATTGGAATTCGCTCGTGATCGAATATGTGAAGTCGAAGACCAAGAAGGCGATTACGCAAAACGGCGGGCGGCTGGCCTACAACGCCGACGGCTGCGCTGAACATAATCCGAACACGCCGGATGATGTTAAGAAGTCACTGGAGTCTCTTACCGGCAAGGGATACCCGTTCTGGCTGGACCCGGACGGCTCCCGGTTGGGTCGTGGAACCCCAGATGACCTCCGCCGCGCGGTTTGGTATTCCTTTGCCGGTGGCGCAGCCGGATGGGGCAGCTTCAACACCAGTTTCGACCGGCGTGGTATGCTCAAAACGGAAACGGCTGTCTATTACGGAAATTTGGCCGAGTTCATCGAGGAGTCGGGAGTCAGATTCTGGGAGATGGTCCCGCACCACGGCCTAGTCAGCAACAACAAAGTCAACTCCTGCATTTCAAAGGACGCTTACGAATATGTTGTATATGTGCTTGCCGACCCATCCGTGGAAGTCAACCTCCAGGATGTGACCGAAAAGGCCATTTGCCGGATTTACGATACAAAGGCCGGTGTATGGGGAGCCGAACAGGAAGTCCAGGGCGGACGCTTGCGCAAGTTCGAGAAACCGGCAGGAGCAGATGACTGGGCGATTCATATCAAGGCCGAGCCGGTGAGGTTGGGTGTTAGGTGATAGGTGATGGGTGTTAGTGATAGGTGTTGGGTGCTAGGTGATGGGTGTTGGGGAAACCGGAACCATCAACGATCTTCCCCCCATCCCCCAACACCTAATACCCAACACCCACCAGTACAATTACCGGTTTTGAACCACGTTTGATTGACACGTTATGCCCTTTGCGCTAACCTGAATCAAGGGATCGCGCCCGCCATCCAAGCGCGAATCGCAGTCGAAGTAAGAGTTCAGGGTGACGTGTATTCCTCATCAACAGTGAACTGTTACGCAGTCGGAGTACGCGGAGATGATTCTGATGCGGCGGGTAATTTTATTATTCCTCACATTTTGCGCCGTCCTATTGCCGCGCGTGGACGCCCTTGCTCTCGACGTTTTAGTGAACCAGGTCGGCTTTGAGCCGAACTCGCCGAAAGCGTTTCGGGTACAACGAGCAACGGATTACGCGGGAGACGGAACGTTTTCCGTAAAACGAGTCTCCGACAACGCCGAGGTCTACGCAGGTTCCCTAACAAGAAAGGGCGGCTTGTGGGACAAGTGGTATTGGCAGGGCGACTTCAGCTCCTACCAGATCCCCGGTGAATATTATATAAGCGCGGCCGCCGGCGGAGAAACCAATACATCCTACAACTTCAACATCAGCCCCGGCTATTTGCTGGATAAAACCGGAAAGCTCGCTTATCAATACTTCCTCACCCAAAGATGCGGCACAAGCGTCTCCGTTCAATATCAGGATTGCGACGGCAACACTATCAACTGGTCGCACAACGCCTGCCACCTCGACGACGGTTACCTCAAGCCGGACGGCCCCCAATTAGACGAGGTTGGCGGATGGCATGACGCGGGCGATTACAACAAGTTCCCCCATGGCTTCGGGGCGAACGGCGTTTTCGACCTCCTTTGGCTCTACGAATCTAACAAGACTTACTACGACGCAATTGACGCTAACGCGAATAATATCCCCGACATCATCGAGGAAGCCCGGCATCAGGCCCGCTGGCTGGTTAAGATGGTCCAGCCGAGCGGACATATAATGGGGGGAACGCAGATACGCCGAAGCGGCCCAACCTGGGTAAGGCCGGAAAACGACACGGACAACGTTATCGGCAACTCCGATGATCGCTGGATTACATTGGGAGACGAAGGCACTCCGCAGGAAACCGTCTGCTCCGCCGCCCTGATAAAGATGCATCGCGTGTTGGCCTCCAAAGGACTTCCTACGGAGAATTTCGCGCAGAAGGCGCTCGATATTTGGAACCACAGGGTTGCTATTGGGCAGGCTGGAGGGCATAACAACCTCGGCGCCGGAGCGCATCAAATATGGGCGGGGCTTGACCTTTACGCCGTGTTTGGACAGCAGAACTGCTGGGATAGGGCGGTGCAAAGAATCGATGATCTGTCGGGTCCCATTATCAGCAATCCAGCGTTTTACGACAATATGATTTACTGCGAGGGTCCTGGTTACGAACTGGGAGTCCTTGCCTGGTTTGCGCGGACCTACCCGCAAACCGCGCAGGCCGCCAACGCCCGAACCGCTGTTCAAGCCCTCATGGATCACTATATCAACTATCTCGCAAGCCCGCAGATCGGTCTCATGAGGCGCGTTGACACCGAATACGGCGGCGGACAACTCCTTTACTTCCCGACAAATTCGGACTGGAACGGTTTCTTCTGCGGCATAAACCGCCTCTATTTGGTGGTGTTATTCGGGGCCGTCGAATCATATAAGCTCATCGGTGATCCCGCATATCTCAAGTTCGCGCTCGATCAATACGACTGGGTTATGGGCGCGAACTATAACCGCATTTGCATGATGGAGGCCGCCGGGGACAACAATCTCAACAAATATCACAGCAGATACGATACGTTTATCGCCAACGGCGTCCAGCCTGGCGTGGTCCCGAATGGATACGTCCGCGTATATTCAACCGGCCTGCCGAATATGGACCTCACCGGCGCAAGATACCAGACCAACGAAGGCTGGCTCATAAACAGCGCCGCTTATGCGATAGGCCTCTCGGCGTTTACGGTCTTCACCGACAGCGCGCAAATCGTTTCCGACACGATTCCATCCGTAATGTACACCGGCCGGACCTACTCTGTTTCAGTTGTGGTGAAGAACACGGGATATATCCCCTGGACGTTTGCAACCGGTTATAAGCTCGGCGCGGTCGACGACTCCGACCCGTTCGCTCCGGGGAGAGCCGATCTCGCGGGCGGCGACTCGATCGGCGCGGGCCAGCAGAAGACATTTACTTTCACGATGACGGCTCCCGCCACAACGGGGACTTACACAACCGACTGGCGGATGGTCCACGAGCAAGTCTGCTGGTTCGGCGACACGCTCGCCAAGCAGGTTCAGGTATTCGACAGCGCGCCGCCCGCGGCTGTGGTCAGTCTTACGGCAACTCCCGGCGACCAGCAGGTTGCGCTTTCGTGGGTCAATCCGAGCAGCGCGAACTTTACGGGAACTATGATACGCTGGAAAATCAATAGTTATCCCAGCAGCATTACAGATGGCTCGATTGTAGTCGATAAACCAAACGTCCCAGGCTCAACCGACAGCTATGTGCAAATAAGCAGAACAAACGGGATGACTTTCTGCTACCGCGCGTTCTCGCATAACGACATCCCGGCCTACAACACCGCGTCGTCGGTCACGGCCACCGCCGTTCCCGCGTACGACCCCCTCTGGCTGAATGAGACTTTTAACCCTTACACGAACGGGAACTTAGGCGGGCAGGGCAACTGGACGACGCAAAGCGGAACAACCTCCGCCCAGGTCGAATCGGCATTTGTCCCAACGGGAGGAGTAAGAGCCGTCTTGCTGGACAGCGCAGCCGCCGGAGGCTCCATCAAGAACCACTATAACGGCTTTAACAAGAAATCGTTTGGCTATCAATACGTGAGCTTTGACGTTGCCCAGGACTACACCGGAGACCAGGGCGTTAAATTCGGCTCAATCTATGTTTACGCGGACAACTCATCAACCGAGATAGCAAGAGTGGACTGTATGAGCGGCAGGTGGATGCTCGACCACGGCGATGGCTCAGCCTTCATCGTGTCCTCGGTCACTCCCAACACTTGGTATAACATCAAGATAGGCTTCGACATGCCCCAAAAGAAGCTCGACTGCTGGGTCAACGGCATACAAATAGCCTCAAATTATTCTTTTAAGGGAACTGGGACGAACATAGCCAAAATAACCGTCGCCACTGATAGGCAGGCGGCTCTTTCAGTCCAGAAGCTCTACGTGGACAATATAAGAGGAGAAACAAGACCCGCCGCCCCGACTACGCTGACGGATGACGGAGTTTACACAGGCTCTCTCACCAAACTCCACTGCTCCTGGAGCGCGGTTACCGGAGCGACCCAGTATCGCTACGCCATCGGAACGACCCCAGGCGGAACCAACATTCGCAACTGGACAAGCAACGGCGCGCCAACCGATGTGTCAGCGACGGAATTGTCTTTGGTTGAGAACCAGACCTACTATTTCTCCGCTATGGCCGGGAACGCCTATGGAACCTGGGGGCCGTCGACAAACTCAAACGGCATTTCCACCGCCACCGGGGTAAACATCCAGCAGGCCAAAGCCCTAAACGACGGGCAGATAAGGGCTATCAGAGATAAGGTCGTCTCCGCCGCTTTTTCCGGTTATTTCTATATACAAGAGCAAGACAAGCCATTTGGAATCATGGCCGTCTCATCTGCCACAGTCTCGCCTGGACAGCTTGTCGACGTCGCGGGCCCAATTGGCGGGGCTGACTCAGAGAGATTCATATACTTAACGGGAAACGCCGTAAACTTCGCGTCCGGCCCCGGCTCCCCTCCTCCCATAGCTATAGGTAACTCCGCTCTCGGCGGAGTTGCGTTAAACGATAAAACGCCCGGCATAACAGGCGGCGTAGGTTTGAACAACATCGGGCTGCTGGTGAGGACAGGGGGGCGCGTCACTGAAGTCGATCCGTCGGGAAACTACTTCAGGATCAGCGACGGTTCAAAACAGATTAAGATATTGAGCGAAAGCCTTGCGGAGCCGTCCGGCGAGCCTTATGTCGTCGTCACCGGCATTTGCGCGCGCGACGCCTCCGACGGCGAGCCGCGCGCGGCCGTCCGGCCCAGAACGCAGGCGGATATAGCGGAGTTCTGAAAAACAGGTATATCGAAAGCTCGCAAGTCGGGCTACAATAGAAATAAGGAAGGCCGTAGGATAGCGCTTGCCGCCGTTAACACGAGTCCCTCCGTAATTAAGTGTAAAGGCGCATTAGTATGAAGGTGAAAGGAACGTTCGCATCCGCGAGCAGGCCCATAATGGCCGCGCTTGCGTTCTTCTTCTTGTCGGCGGCGTCAGCCGCCGCCGCTCTGGTTTTCGATGATCCATTGACCACCGGGACGACCATCGGCGTCCGGGACAACGGCCAGGGGCAGTTTGTCTCCGGCGGGTGGAAGGTCACTTCTCACTCGGACAACATCCGCTACACTCCTCCCACCCCAATCGAGGATGGCGCGGTAGAGTTCGATGTGATTGGCCTCAAGCCGTCGGACACGCAGAATCCCGACGGGATGTTGATGGCCATGTACGACGCCTCGTCCGGCAATCCGCGTTTTGCCAACAATCTGACCAATCCCTGGCGTTTCGCATGGCATCGTTTCGGCAATGACCCCGGCGGCCATTCAAACGAGTTTAAGATGTTCTTGACGACCCACGGCATGAATCAGTACGATGATTTCGCCCAACTGGGGGCTTACACTTGGAGCCAGACCGTTACTTATCACTTCAAGGTTACCTGGAGAGACGGCGTTTTCCGCTACTATGTGAATGGAACCGACGCGAATGAATGGCCGTTCATATACAGAGAAGTCTACCGTCCGGCGACCCACGACATACGCATAGGCTCGGATACTACAAATAAGGCTATCACCGACGCTGTTTATTCCAATGTCAAGATTTACGACTACGCGGCGGCGCCGATTGCCCCTTACATCAAAAGCCCCGCCAACGGCATATCAAAGAGCCTGACCCCAATCATCGACTGGACGGGAGAGCGGCACGATAGATTTGAAGTACATGTCGCCACGTCAAGCGACCCAAATACTGGGATAGTATGGGATTCGGGCGAGGTAGTAAGCTCAAACAGCTACTGCGTATCAGGCTCGCTTTTGGATAACACGGCCTACTACACCCACGTCCGCCTGCGCAACGACAAAGGCTGGGGAGCATGGGCGAGCAAAGGGTTCACCACAAGCCAAAGCGGAACCGCCCATATCTCAAAATACGGCGAGTATGAGGCGGCTCTCACTACAACCAACAACTACGCCAACCCCTATACACAAGTCACCCTTTCCGCCACATTCACCGGCCCGACAAAGACGATAACGGTAAACGGTTTCTGGGACGGGGGGAACTTATACAAGATCAGAATGATGCCGACGGAGCCTGGGACTTGGAGTTGGACGACTACGTCAAATGACAGCCAGCTTAACGGCAGGACCGGAAGCTTCGTCTGCGATGGCTCCACAAGCAAAGGTTATGTCAAAGTCTCAACCGCTTATCCTTACACCTTCGAATGGACCGACGGCACGCCTTTCTTCCTGCTTGGAGATACGATGTGGCATATTTGGTACAACATCCGCTACTCCGACGGCGCGCTCCAGGGCATGATGGACGCCCGGTCGGCCCAGCATTTCAACCAAATACAAGGCGTATTGCATGCCTATTGCCATAACGAAGGCGGCGGGATATACAGCGTTCAAGACCCCAGCGGCGGCAGATGGGACTGCGATAAGCTGAACCCGGATTACTTCAAATGGGTGGACGAGAAAGTCAACTACATGAATTCCAAGGGTATCGTCGCGACACTGTTCTTCTCCTGGGGCAATGAAGGCTACAAAGAGTACAATTCGCCGAACCAGTACATCAACTACATAAAGTATCTCGTTTCGAGGTACGCCTCTAAGAACGTCTTCTGGGTTATCGTAGGCGAGTATGAGGAAGCGGGAGAGTCGGATAGTAACTGGATATCCTATATGAATACGGTGTATAACAACGACCCGTACAAGCATCCGATCAGCATGCATACCATACATAATACCAATGATTTCGGCAACGTGACCGCCCACTCTTTCATAGGACAGCAGCACAAGGCTACTTCGCCGCAGATGGGGCAGTATGTCGCCGACTCGCGGATATTCAATAAGCCGGTCGTGAATTTAGAATACGGTTATGAAAGTACTATCAGCGGCAAACCGATACAATTGGCCGATGAAGTCCGCCAGGACCATTACGCGATTTCGCTTTCGGGTGGATACGGCGTTTACGGCAACGCTTTGCCCGGTTTTCTTACCTATCATGTCAGCGCCGGTTTCAACCCATTGGCTACCGAAACAATCGGGGCGGAGTATATGAAGATACTCTATGAATTCTTCGAGGAGACGAGTTTCCACCGGCTTTCGCCGTCGCAGGGTTTGGTAAGCGCGGGTATTTGCTCCGCCTGGGCCGATAACGAATATATCGTCCAGCTTCTGGCCGGAGGAAGCGTGACGGTCAATCTCTCCGCCGCAAGCGGAACCTTCTACGTCGATTGGTTCGACCCAAGAATAGGAGTGAGATACAGTTCGGGGACGACGACCGGCGGCGCAAGCAGGGTCTTCACCGCCCCCGGCGCGAACGACTGGATACTGCACATACACAAAAACGTCATTCCGCCCAGGCGCGGCAGGGCCATCGGTTTTGCGGCTGCCGCCGGAGACGGCCGGGTATGCCTGTCCTGGACCAATCCCAGCGATAGTGACTTCACCGGCACTATGATTAGATATGACACCGTCGGCTATCCCACCGACCCTGCTGACGGCTTTTTGCTGATCGACAAGGCGAATACGCCCGGTTCAAATGATGCTTATATCCACAACGGTTTGACCAACGGGACCAGATACTACTATTCGGCTTTCTCGCACAACGGCGCTCCCGAATACGCGGGAGGGGTGAGCGCATCCGCGATGTCTGCTCCATGCGCCAATCTAAGCGTCAAAACCGCCGGAAGTATTACCATCGACGGCAACCCGGGCGATTGGAATTTGCCTGAATTTGCCACCTACATCAGGGGAGGGCAGACCGGGACTGGTGATACGGCGCTTGTCGGTTATGACGGCGGGACCCTCTACTACGGCGGATACTGGACGGGCGGTGTCTTGCCCGCAAGCGCAGCCGACCATACGGCCAAAGTATACAGCCGGGCCGATTCGACATACCAATACTTCCTGGTCCGCTGCGATGACGACCAGATGAATTTCGCCAATCCGGCTTCCGCCAACTGGGCGAACGACTGCGTAGAGTTTTACATCGACCCAAGCAATAACCATGGATCGGCTTCTATCATCAATTCCACATCTGATTTCCAGCTTGTCATAGACTGCGACAATCAGAAGAACGTCTATCAGACAACCGGCGGATACGCGACGACTGTCTTAACCGGAGTTACATCATCGGTTGTTAGAGACTCGACAGGCTGGTGGGCTGAGGTCAGGATACAAAAATCCGCGACCGATCCCAATATGCTTGCAAATGGAATCTTTGGCGTTGACTTCGCTTTCCGCGATAACGACAACCCGGACGCCACCTATTTCTACGGCAGCCCGGACGCAAGTACGATGTACGGCTGGAGCGACAACACAATCGGCGCCGGTTTCCCATCTAAGATTCCCGACAAATGGGGAGACGCGGTTTTCCTGGATACGACTCCTCCCGCGCCGATTACGAATTTCGCGGCGACTCCCGGCGATCAGCAGATCACTTTATCCTGGACAAATCCCAACGACCCTGCTTTTGCCGGAGTAATGATAAGGCATAAGACGACCGGCTATCCCACAAGCGCCACCGACGGCGAATTTGTGCTGAACAGGCTGGAAGCGCCAGGGGCTAACAGCTCCTTCACTCACATTGGACTCACAAATGGCGTGACTTATTATTACAGAGCGTTTTCCTTCGATTCGGCATCGAACTACAACACATCCACATCAGTAACGGTCTCGTCGTCGCCGATATTCAACGCGCTCTGGCTTAACGAGATATTCGACCCTTACAACAATGGAAATTTGGGCGGCCAGGGGAACTGGCTTTCCGAGCCTGGCGTCACAAATGCGCAGGTGCAGTCAGCCGTCGCGGCGGGTGGAAGCGGCAAATCGGCATTGCTCGACAGCGCTGCGGCGGTGGGAACCGTCATGAACACGATCCAGGGTTTCCCCAAGAGAAATTCAGGCTATCAATACCTGAGCTTTGATCTCCTGCTGACTTGGTCCGGCTCCAGCAGCCTGGTGTATGGCGGCATATCCATATATCCCGATGATTACCCGAACGAGATCGCAAGGCTGGATTGCACGGCGGGGACTTGGACGATTGTGTCGGGATCGGGAACCGCGACGCTCCAATCCCCGGTCACGCAAAACACCTGGTACAACATAAAACTCGGCTTCGATTTCACTCAGAGAAGAATAGAGGTCTGGGTAAACGGCGTGAAGAAACCGCTGAGCCTTTTCTTCAACGGCAGCGGCACGAACATCTCAAGGATAGTTGTCTCCACAAACCGGGTCACCGCGCTTTCGGCCCAGAAGCTCTACGTGGACAACATAAGAGGCGAAACCTCTCCTCCCGCCCCGATTGCCGTGACGGACGACGGGGCCTACACCGGCTCTCTCACCAGGCTGCACTGCTCCTGGACTTCGGGAGGAGTAGGAGCATCCAAATACCAGTACGGCATCGGCACATTGCCGGGATTAGTCAACGTTACAGGCTGGACAAACGTGGAATCCGCAACGGAAGTGATAGATGACGGCCTCAGCCTCTTGGAAAACAGAACCTACTACTTCACGGTCAAAGCCGGAAACAGTTATGGGGTTTGGAGTTCGGCGGTGAACTCGAATGGAATAAAGACGGCTTATATTGTGACCCTGCAAGGCTCCAAAAACCTGCCAAACGGCTTACCGACGGAATTTAAGGGAATAAGCGGCGGTGTGGTCTCGGCGGTTTTCTCTGATTGTTTCTACATACAAGACCCTGATATGCCCTTTGGCCTGAGAGTTACCCCGGCGGCTTCCGTCGCCGTCAGCAATGAGGTAGATGTGGCGGGAATTATGAAAGGCGCCAACTCCGAAAGATATATAGACATTACGGGCAACACGCCTATTGTCATAATCCCCGGTCCCGGCGAGCCTGGTCCTTTGGGGATGACAAACTTCGCTCTTGGCGGCTCTGTTCTTAACGATAAAACTCCGGGAGTTGATGGTGGAGTCGGCTTAAACAACATAGGCTCACTTGTAAGAGTGTTTGGCAGGGTTAGCCCAATCGATTCCACTAGCTTTTGGGTCGATGACGGCTCCGGCCCGGTGAAGGTCTTGAGTGGAGATTTGGTGGAGCCGACAGGGACTCCTTATGTCGTAGTAACTGGAATAAGCGTCCTCGACACATCAGTTTCACCCGCCGGAAGGGCGATAAGGCCAAGAACGCAGGCGGATATAGTGGAGTTTTAATGTACATGGTTCCGGATTTGCAATCCGTTCGGGATTAAAAATCCCATTATCATAGGTTCCGGTTTTTCAGTCCGGAGCCTTTTTTATTTTAAATCATATTGACCTTCTACCAAGCAAGGTTTAATATAGCTTGGAAACAGGTAGTTTATCCAAGTACTTATGAGCCACATCGAGAGAGGAGCAGTCAAGTGAGCAAAAAAGTCATAGATCTACTAAATCAAGCGCGTGAGAGAGAATTGCACGCTATTATGTCCTATATGGTTCAGCATTACGAGCTGGACGACGCCGGGTACGACAAGCTCGGCAGCCGGATTAAGGAGATAGCGATAGCCGAGATGAAACACGCTGAAGAGCTTGGGGAGAGAATACTCTTCCTTGGCGGCGTGCCCGCCACAAAACCGGCGGCGGACGTTAAAAAGGGATTGAGCATTCCAGACATGATGAAGCATGACATCGGCCTGGAAACCGACGCGGTGAAGATGTATAACAGCTCCGCCGTTACTTGCGCCGCCGAGGGGGACAACGTTTCAAAGGCGATCTTTGAAAAGCTTCTCGATGACGAAGAGGGGCATCTCGACGAGTTCCAAAAGACTATAGAGCACATCGAGAAACTCGGTGATGTGTATATCAACTCGCTGATCGGTTGATGGTTGATGGTTGATGGTTGATGGCCCTGGATTTGCAATCCAGGGCCTTGAGGTCTTCGTCGGATTTCCGAATCCGACACCTCTTATTCCGTTTCGCGCGCGATGGCGTATCAATACTGTCGAAGTTCGATCATTGGGCTTGTTTTTGGAGGTTTTCACCCTCACCCCGGCCCTCCCCCTCCTAACTTCTAACTCCTAACCAGCATCTGTTGCTTCTGCTTGGGTATAAGGAAATATGAAGCGTGACACTAGTGAGCAAGAAATGCGGTCACAGAGAGAATTCGTGGTCGGTGTCTGGGAAGGGCTTTTGACGGCGTTCGACGCCTGCCCGTCCGCAACGCTGATTATAGACAAATCAGGAACCATCATCTTCGCAAACAGGTGGGCCAAGGATGTTCTTGGGATGCCGGCTGAGGACCTAATAGGAAAGCCGGTGGATGAAGTTGGCGCGCGTTTAGCTCACATTGATGGCTCATCTGTAAAGTCAAACGATCTGCCGTTTGCTGTTGCGCTGCGAGAACGCCGCCAGCCGCCGGATGTCGAACTACTGCTCACGACTCCAAGAGGTAATTCCAAGAAAGTCACAGCAAGCGCGGCGCCATTGTTGGACCAGTCCGGCAAGCTGATCGGCGCGGCGGTAAGTTTTTATGACACCGCGGAGTGGAAACTAGTTGAGCAGGAGATACGAGACTCAGAACAGCGTTATAAATCCCTGTTTGAAGCAAATCCGCACCCAATGTGGGTTTACGATCTGCAAACACTTCGTTTTCTTGCGGTCAATGACGCCGCCATTGAACACTACGGATACTCTCGTGAAGAATTCTTATCAATGACCATAGCGGACATCCACCCTCCGGAAGATATTCCCGCGCTCTTAAAAAATATCGAGGAAGTAACCGAAGGACTCGATATTGCCGGCGTTTGGAGGCATCGGAAAAAGGACGGAACTATAATCGATGTGGATATAGTTTCGCATACCTTAGTCTTTGGAGGCAAACGAGCCGAACTCGCCTTAGCCAACGATATTACTGAGCGAAAGCAAGCTGAAGATGCTCTTAGAGAGAGCGAAGGAAAATATCGAACGGTTGTTGAGCGCGCCAACGACGGCATCGTTATCATTCAAGACAACATTTTGAAGTATGCTAATCAGAAGGCGGCGGATATGCTTGGCCGTAATATTGAAGAGGGAGTCGGGCTGCCGTATGATAAATTTGTACACCCCGACGAACTTGAAAAAGTCCACGATGCAAACATCCGGCGGTTCAAAGGCGAGGATGTGCCACCCTACGAAATGGCGATGGTGCACAAAGATGGGTCAAGAGTGGAGGTCGAGATCAACGGCGCTCGAATCACTTACCAGGATAAGCCGGCTCTTCTTATAATCATCCGCGATATAACCGAGCGAAAGCATGTGTTGGAGGCGCTGAAGGAGAGCGAGGAGCGCCTGCAGGCGGTTATTGACAACAGCCCGGCGGTGATCTATGTAAAAGATATTGAAGGCCGAATGGTTTTAGTCAACCGTCAATACGCGGAATTACTAGGCGCCTCCAAAGAGCAAATCATCGGCAAGACCGAGTATGAGCTGTTGCCGAGAGAAGCGGTAGATGAGTATCGCGCCCACGATTTGAGAGTTCTTGAGACCAGAGAGCCGCTCAAATTCGAGGAACAGATTTCTCTTGAGGATATAGTCCGGACTTTCGTATCCGTCAAATTCCCTCTTCGTGATTCAGATGGAAATATCTATGCGATCTGCGGTGTATCGACCGACATAACCGAGCGCATACAAATGGAAGAGAGGCTGCGACAGACCACATCGGAGCTTGAAGCCATATTCAGGGCGCTGCCGGATATTTATTTCAGAGTGGACGCCGACGGCGTGATTGTTGATTATAAAGCGGGACGGATGGAAGATTTCTTTGTTTCGCCTGAGGAATTCCTCGGCAAGAATTACGCGGACGTGCTTCCGCATAGGGTGGCCGAGAAGCTAAAGAAGGGCATCCGGCATGCCGTCGAGACGGAAGACCTGGTTACAGTGGAATATTCCCTGTCAATGCCAAAGGGTGTTCAAATATACGAAGCGAGGATAGTCCCATTCAAGGATGGACAGATCATTGAGATAATCCGAAATATCACTGAAACGAGATCGGCTACAGGAGCGGTCGAACGGTCTGAGGCCAAATATAGGGATCTGGTAGAAGACATCTCCGACTGGGTGTGGCAGGTGGATCGTGAAGGCCGTTACACCTATAGCAGTCCGGCCGTTGAAAAGATACTGGGCTATAAACCAGAGGAGGTAATCGGCAAGTCCGCCTTTGATCTCATTATCCCAGAGGATCGCGAGCATAGCTGGAAGGCTTTCCGTGAAGCTTTGGAGCTCGGCAAGGAACTTGAGGCCCTACCCAACCGCAACAGGCATAAGAACGGGTCTGTCCGTCATCTTGAAACGAAGGGTTCTCCCGTGTTCGACGACAAAGGCGGCGTCATAGGGTTTAGAGGTATAGATAGAGACGTGACGGACCGGATGGTCGCGGAGGAAGAGAAGCGCCGGTTCTTCAAGACCACCATCTGGGTGTTCACCGATGGCAAACTGGATATCGTTACGCCGGAGGAAGCCGGGGAACTCTTCCAGGCCGCGGACATGACGGCCCCTATTACAAATCCAGTAGACGCGAGCGCTGCCAGGCGATCGGTGCGCCAGGCTTTGCAGGACCATGGCCTGGTGGGAGACCGCCTGGACGGATTCATAATAGCCGCCGGCGAGGCGATCAGCAACGCCATAAAACATGCCGGCGGCGGTATTGTAAGCTCAGGAATACACGAAGGCAGAGTCTGGGTTTCTATTGCGGATAAGGGGCCTGGAATGGAACACTTGTGGCTTCCGCGAATCGCCTTGGAGAAGGGCTACTCTACAAAGCCGTCACTTGGCCTCGGCTATTCGATCATCCTTGACGCCGCGGATAAAGTATCTCTTTCCACTGGGCCGGAGGGCACTCAAGTAGTGTTGGAGAAGAATCTAATACCCCCTGAGCCTCCCACTACGCCTATAGAACTGCTTCCGGATACATGGTGAGGTAGGGGAGTAGAGAGAGTCGAGGGAGTAGAGAGATTGTTGCTTCGGTAGCCTGCTGCCGAAGCCAGCGCCGAAGGCGCTGAACTCCCTCTCCCTTGACGGGAGAGGGTTGGGGTGAGGGTGAAAAGTTGTAATCACATCATCCTATCGATAGAAACTATTGATCGCGTGCGAAACAGAACTGACAACCAACTATTCAGCCGCCAATATCTCCCGCGCTATCCTTGCGTTTTCCTGTATCTGATTTGCGTGTTTACTGAAAACCCCGACGGTCACTGTGTCAATCGGCTTGATGTTCGAGTAGGCGAACTCGAACGCCCGGCGAACTTCCTCCGCCGAACCACACCGTCTTCCTGCTCCGAGTATCTTAAACGCGACCACCGGCTTGCTTACTTGCCTGATTGTCCGGCACATCCTCTCAGGATCATCCTGCAAAAACTGCTCCTCATGCGCCCTTCCGGTAGCGACGAAACTCTCTCGCGGCGTTCTACTTAGGTTGTAGAAGCAGCAGGCGTAAAAATCCAAATCCCATCCCTGCGACTCCACTTCCTCGATAACTTCAGGATCGTGCGCGCCAAGTCCGATTGCAACGCCCAAGTCGCGCATCATCTTCAGCCGCTCGCGCATTACCCCAAGCCGTCCCATTTGGTAATGCTCGTCAGTCACTCCGCCATGCAGATATACAGCCGACGCGCCCCAAGCCTTTATCTGCTGTACGTAGGTGGGAAAATCGCCGATCTCCGGGGCTGTCTGAGCCAGCCATTTGATAGCGCCGCCCTCATCCCAATACTCTTTCAACAACCGGCGGATGTGCATATCCGCCCTTAGCTGAGCAGTGGTGATGCCGCATCTTTCGCATTCGCGCAGGTCGTTCTTGATATTGGCGACCGTGTAGTAGTCCAGCATATCATTGCTTAATTCAACGCTCAGGTGGGAGTTTCCGGCGAAGGGATTGCCGCCTACCATCAACCGGGAGACGGTCAGGTTTCCCAGTTGGACTTGAGGGAGAGTCATGCTGTCCATTCAGAACCTCACTTGCAGTATATGCGGCGCCACAATAACCACTTCGACACAACAGGCTCCGTTACCCTGCTCTATTAATCACGAAAGCACGAAATTTCAGAAAACACGGATGGGAAAGCTGTCAGCTGTCAACTGACAGCTTGAAACTAAGCTCTTGCAATACGGCCCGCTAACGAATAGAATCTGCGTAATGGCAAACACTCAACAATCAGGAACACGAATATACACAATCGGCCACAGCAGCCACACTCCCGAAGAGTTCGTCAGGCTTTTACGATTGCACGAAATCAAGCTGGTGGTCGATGTCCGCAGCGCGCCCTATAGCAAATACACGCCGCAGTTCAATAAGTCGGAATTGGAATATATGCTCACCCAGGCGCAAATAGGTTATCGTTACTCCGGCCAACAGCTTGGCGGCAAACCATCCGACGAGTCTCTTTACACGCCTTCGGGCGCTCCCGATTTCGACGGCATCGCATCACGGCCTGAGTTCGCGCGGGAGCTTGAGGCGGTTATCGGCTTAGCGCGCGAGGAGGCAATCGCCATAATGTGCAGCGAGGGCGAACCAATAATGTGTCACCGCGAACGCCTGCTGGCGCGGCATCTGCGGTCAATGGACGTGGAAGTCCTGCACATACTCCCGGACGGAACGCTGCTGCGGCAGGAACAAGGGACGTTGTTTTAGCTTTATATTCTATTCAGAGGTAACCAAGAGGGGATTTGAAAAATATCATTCAGCAATTAGCGCTAACAATGACTTTCCTATTAGTGGGAAGCGTGTCAGTCACGCAGGCGGCGGAAGCTCCAAAACCAAAAGTTGAGGCTCCTGCTTCCGTTGAAGCCGCCGATTCAAGGCTGGACCAGAAAATAACCTATAAGGCTGAAAAAGCCACGCTTCCGAAGGTTCTTTCTGACATCAGCAAGCAGACCGGCGTCCTGATGGGAGTTGCGCCCGGCTCGCGGTTTTGGTCCGTGCGTCAAAGGAAAGTATCTCTTTTCATCAAGGACATGCCTCTTCGCGAGTTTATGAACCAGCTTGAGACTCTTCTCGATTACCATTTCACCCGCCAGGGAGAGCCTGACAAATGGGTTTATGCGATCTGGCAGGATATGAAAGGACGAAAAAAAGAGCAGGATACGATTCAGCTTCAAAAAGTGGAACTGGAACGGCATCTCAGGCGCGTGATAGATGAGACTCTCAGGGACGCTGAACTCGCGATGCTTATGTTGCCCGAAGACGCGGAGAAAATAAGGGCGCGTAATCCCTGGCTTGCTTACCTTGCGGGAAATCCAAGAGGAAGAGCTTACGCCGAGCTTCTGATGTCTATTCCCAGGGAGAAGTTCGATATGCTGATGGATAGAGAGAGACACGGTTTCAGCCTTGAATTATCCGAACTTCCACCGAAAGGGCAGGATGCGCTCAAGAAAATCCAGTCGTTGATTGACTTTGATAGGATCATTAAGGACTACGATGGTTACAATGAAAACAAAGATTCCCTGAACGCCCGGCAAGTGACGGAAATATCGCTTTATAATCCAATGTGTGGCGAAGTAGATAGTTACCCGACACCCCCGCTGCCGTTTTGGCTTAATGTGCAAGCCGGTTCTTTTGGGGTGGATACATTCGTGATTGCGCGGTCTGATGTCCCTATGAGTGACATCAAAATATCCCCAGGTGAATGGAATGATGAAGAACGATCCGCGAGAGAAATGCATTCGGATAATCTGCGCGCGCTAAATGAGAAATCCATCAAGAAAGATAATGAAAAACCGGACCCCGACCTCGAACGCGCAGCCGACTATACGGGAAAGAAACCGGCTGAAGGTCAAAAACAAATAGACTTCGAGATGGAGCAATTGGCCGGCCTGTTCGGTCTTAATGTGATGTATGAATGCTTCCCCATTGGCAACTCCGGCTCCATAACCCATGGGAATGAACGCAAATTGCAAAGGGTCTTGGAAGATTTGGTCTCCCAATATCGCCTTGGTTGGACAAAAACAGGCAATTTGGTCAAGTTCCGCTATCAGAACTGGGCTGAGAGACGGTCGTGGGAGATACCCGATGAGTGGGTGCAAGGCTGGCTGGCGCAAATAGAGGAGAAACTGGAACTCGATTTCGACGCGATGGTAGATATGGCGGCCAGATTGACCGACGCTCAGATCACTCACAACTTCGGTATGTCTTCCGCCAATTGTATTGACGACCCATTGCTTGTTCATGTATTCCTTGCGGCTAACGCCCATACAGCGGCTGATGGGCGCGTATTTCTTGAGTTATATGGACGTTTGACTCCGGCGCGAAAAGCCATGATCTGGAGCGAAGAAGGCCTGTCGTTTGAAGAGATTATGGATGACCCTCTTTATGGAAGGGAATCTCCAACAATAGGCAGCGCTCCGATTTATGATGGCTCTGTTCAGCTTACTAAAAGAAAAATTCCGAACTCTCAAGATGACGCCGTATTCTTAGGCGTGAAACAGCGTGTATGGCTAAGAGATTTGTCCCCCGAAGATAGAGAGAGTGTGAACTCCTTCAAACTACAAGAAGACGTATCGGTGAAAATGGACAACGATTTTGTTGAAATAAGCATGAGTGGAGATTCCCCATTGTTCCCGGTGGACCATGCGAGAGTCAAGGCCGCGCTTGATAAGCTGAAGCAGGCGCGGGAAAAGGCCGCCGAAGAGAAAAAACAGGCCGGGCAAGATTAAAGTCGAAGGGGTTTATTTTGACTATCTATACAATAGGCCACACGAAGAAGAACCTGAAAAAGTTCATCGAACTGCTCACCGGCGCGGGCGTTGACGCCGTGATAGACATACGCCTCAACAACAAGTCCCAGCTTGCGGGTTACGCCAAGCAGGACGACCTGTCATTTCTATTGGAGACGTGTTTCAACATACGCTATCTGCATTTGCCTGAACTTGCGCCGACAAAAGAATTGCTCGACCGTTATCGCACTGACAAGAATTGGCAGCAATATGAGTTAGAATTCACTGAAATCATCCGCGAGCGTGACGCAATAGCGCGCGCAATGCCGGTTATCTCAGAGTTCGAGCGACCATGCCTGCTCTGCAGCGAGCATCAACCGGCGAAATGCCATAGGAGGCTTGTCGCGGAGCTATTCGCGGCGCGGGATAACGGCCTGGAGGTGGTCCATCTGCCGTGACGGACGAGATCGTAGTACTTGCGGTCACTAAGATGTTGAGCGGGATGTGCATCGGAGGCATTTCGCTATCGACTGGCGAGTGGGTCAGGCCGATCAAGGAGTTCGGGACCATACTCCCCGGCGACCTGGCTTACGTGGACGGCGCCCCAATTCGCCCATTTGATGTGGTCGAGTTTTCATTGGCCAAACATCGGCCAAAGGCTCCTCACATAGAGGATTGGGTTTGCGACTTCATAAGAGAACGCCCGGTATTAGCCCGGCGGTTGGAAGAGCGGGAACGAGAGGCGTTCCTACAAAAACATGCCGAGCCGGGCGGCTACGAGGAAATCACGAATCAGAAACGATCACTCTGCCTACTCGACTCGCAGGAGGCGCAGGCGCTTTTCTCATTGGACGCTTATTCGGGCAAGTACCAAGCCAGACTCTATTTTCCCGCTCTTGGACGGCAGCGCGCCGTCCCCGTCACCGACATCAAGTGGAGGGCATTGGGAAGGCGTTTGATTGGAGATGGAGGGCGCGTAAAGCTAAGCGCGGAGCAATTGCGCGAGATAACCGGGGCGCGTAGTATCTATCCGGCCATTGGGCTGAGCCGCCAGTACGAGGGGAAGTTCTGGCCGCTGATAGTCGGGGTCCACTGTTTGCCGGATTATGAGGCCGAAGTTGACTACAGGAATTTGTGATGAAATGGACATTTAGGCTAAATAAACCGGACGATAAGCTTGAACCGGCGGGCGCTCCCACCGGATACAGGAAAGAGGGATTTGCTCGTCCTCGGCGAGTTGGCGGAGTTGGTTTCGGGAACAAGATTCCCGAAACACCAACAACACCAAACACTAAGTCGGTTTCGGGGAAAGGGTTCCCCGAAACAACGGGAACACCAAATTCCAAGCCGGTTTCGGGGAAGGGGTTCCCCGAAACAACGAGCGAATTCGTCCGCGAGCCTCTGCGGGAGCCTGAGACAAATCCTGAGTTGGAAGCGAATCTGAGGAAGCTCTTCGGCCACAGTTCGTTTCGCAAGGGACAGCAGGCGATTATCGAATCAATTTTGGATGGCAAAAGCACGCTTGCTATCATGCCGACCGGCGCGGGCAAGTCGTTGTGCTATCAACTTCCCGCGCTCCTTGCGGACCCGACGACACTCGTCGTTTCGCCTCTTATAGCTCTTATGAAGGACCAGGTCGAGGGGCTGCCCGACACGGTTCAACATGCGACTACGCTTATTAACAGTTCCCTGGAAAGCGATGATCTGGAAAAGCGTGTCGCGGAAATAAAAGCCGGACGTTATAAGCTGGTCTATGCGGCTCCTGAGCGGCTCCGGCAGCGTCCTTTTCTTCACGCTCTGGCGACGTGTGGGATTTCACTGCTTGTTGTGGACGAGGCCCACTGCCTGAGCATGTGGGGCCATGATTTCCGTCCCGATTATCTATACATCGGCAAGGCTTTGGATATGCTCGGCAACCCGACGCTTTTAGCGATGACGGCCACCGCCGCGCCGGAAACACAACGGGAAATCTCGGCCTATCTGGGCCGCAAGCTTGAGATTGTGAACGCGGGGACCTTCAGGCCAAATCTCAGGCTTGAGTCCAGGATTCTTAAAAACAACGAGGAGAAAGCGCGGGAGTTAGTCGCTCTTTGCAACGAGATGAGCGGTTCGGGCATAGTCTATGTTTCGTCCCGCGAGCGCGCGGAGCGGCTGGCAATTCTTCTGCGCAGGCACAATGTCCGCGCAAAATACTATCATGCCGGGATGGAGCCGCAGGAGCGCAGTCAGACACAGGATGAGTTTATGGATGACCGATATAGAGTCATAGTCGCTACGGTCGCGTTCGGGATGGGCGTGGATAAAGCCGACGTGCGATTTGTGATTCACTATTCGCTGCCTCATTCCATCGAGAACTACTATCAGGAAGCCGGGCGGGCGGGACGCGACGGCAAGCCTTCGCGCTGCATTCTGTTGAGCACATCGAGCGATAAGGCCAATCTGACCCGCTGGATGAACAGCGAGCGGATAAACATGGAGAACCTCCGGGACACGTACCGCGCGATCACACGGCGAATACCGTCGGGCGGCGGCAACATAATCCACGACGATGATCTGCGGCGTGACGCGCAAATTGACGAGACAAAGACGCGCGTGGCCATCAGTTTGTTGGAAAAAGCCGGTATGCTTGTCCGGCACTTCGACCTGCCGGTGACCGCAAACATAGGCGTTCGATCAGCGGGAGGAATTACAGATCAGGAGTTCACCCAATTTGTCGACAAAGCGCGGCTCCGGCCTAATCAGCGCCTGGCTATCGAGACTTTGGAACTGGTCGAACGCACGGGGATTCCCGCCACTGAAATCGAAGGCTTGCTCCTCAAATGGCGCGACTTTGGGTGGATTAACTATCGAAGCTCAGGCCGCGCCATGTTCTTAGAGAGGCCTCCCGCCAGGCCGGGAATGCGCGAGCTTCTTGATGACATGCTGCGCAGATATGAGAGCGAGCAGTTACGGCGGGTGGAGCGCATGGCCGAATACGCCAAGAGCAAGCATTGCAGGCACGGTATGATCGCCGCTCATTTCGGCGACGCTCCCATCAAACGCTGCGGCCAGTGTGACGTTTGCGATCCGGGGAAGACCTCATCCGCCGCTCCCGCCCCGACTGGGCCAAGCGTGTCGAAAGCGGAGACACGAGCGATTATACTTCAAGCCGTCGCCACGGTTCCATATCCCGTTGGCTGGACGGGACTTTTCAGGCTGCTTAAAGGCTCGATTGAAAGCTCGATCACAAAAGACAAATGTCCATATTTCGGCGCGCTGGCGGGGGAGACCAAATCGGAGGTTGAGAACGCTATTAGCGAGCTATTGGAACAAGGCTATCTGGAGCGTGACACCGGCGAATTCCGCCTGCTTTCCCTCACGGCAAAGGGCCGCGCCGCGATTAAATCCACGTAATCATCGTTAATCGGTTTCGGGAACAAGATTCCCGAAACACCAAATTAGATAACGTAACGCATACCGTCATCCTGAGCGAAGCCGAAGGATCTACACAGGCCCCGATTTTCGAGGGCAGGTAAGGGATAAGTCGAGACGTTACGTTATATATACAACTGATTAGATTCTTCACTTCGTTCAGAATGACGGGTTTGCGGCGCTTTCTGCGCTTCATCCCCCAATCATTCAGCTTCCTTGGGCGTGGATTCAGCCTCGACCGGTCTGAAGAACAGGCCTGAAACTTCTAAAGAGCTGTTGAAAGTGACTTGTATATCGATCTTGCCGTTTTCAAACTTGCAGCCTACAAATACAACGTCATACGGAGCGACTTTCTCCACCCGCGAGCCGGTTCGACGATTGAACGCGCCGCCTTTCTCAGCTATATCCTGCCAAGCTTTGGCAAGTTTCGCGGCGGGCAGGGCAGCCTTCATCTGATTATCAAAACTCTGCGCCGCTGTCAAGAAGTCGTCTTTCAAAAGGAGATCGACAAATGCTTCCGCGCACGACTTCAATTCCGCTTCGCTGGCCGCCTCTTTCGTCATAACATCAAAACCACTGATCTGCCTGCTCTCGTCGAAATTGATGTTGAGCATCAGGGTGGATTTCTCGAACTCGCAGGCCAGAAGCACGGCCGTGGATTTGCCCGTGGACGCAACCCCGCCGCGAGCGTCTCCGCATTTCTTGAAAGCTCCGTTGGCGGAGAGCGCTCGCTCCCACTTCTGCTTCAGTTTCGCCGCGCCGGTTTCGGCGTTTGTGGCGTCAGTTGTAAAAGTCACCGCGTCGGAATACTCCTTTTTTGCCAGAACCCCGACAAACTCGCCAGCCAGAGACACGAGTTTCTCATCCGGCGGAGGCGGTTTCAATACTGATAAATTCTGTTGTGAAGCCTCGCCTGTTGGCTGGCTAACGGCTGGAGCCTGCTGAACGGGCAGAAAATAAAGTCCACTGACACGTTTGGATGTGTTAAAAGCGATCTGGATGTTGACAACAGACTTCTGAAATTCAGATTTCGCGACCACAACATCGAATCGCTGGCCATCCTGATCGGCAACCTCGAGGTGAACGCCAAGCTGGCCTTTGTATGCGCCGGCCTGCTCTATCAAAGCTTTCCAGTTCTGCCGGAGTTTGTCTTCGGGCATTGTCGCTTTCATGTTGCTGTCGAAGTTTCTGACGACTCTGGAGAAATCCTCCTTTACCAGATAATCGATAATCGTATTCGCGGCGGGCACAAGAGCGCCTGCCCGCGATGCGGATTGTTGGGCTAGAACCGCCTGGGCCGATAGTGAGAATATTATTAAAACGGCGCAAACAAGCTTTTTCACTTATATCTCCTTTAAGTGCGCGTTACTTTTACGATGTTTCGGGATTTTGGTTATCCGCTATCCGATGTATCTTCTCTAACCAAAGCTTTCCGTATACCTTGGCTTATCCCATAGCCGAAATCCCGAAACATCGGACAAAAGTCCTATATACCTGTAGCCTAGGGCCTTGTGCCCGTCAATTCACGATCGAGTTGACTGCAATATGACGCCCACAAGGGGCTAGGCTACGGTTTTTACATCCGCCCAAACCGGGCTGGACCAGGCGATATGTTTGTTCTCCTGTATCACGCGCAGGTAGTAGTAGCTGTTCTCAGAGAAGTCCTGGTCAACAAAGTCTATTGACAGGCTTTTACGCGATTTCAGTTCATCCTGCCCCATTTCATAGATTACCTTGTTATTCTTGAATATGACCGCGTTGGTCATGGGCTTGATGGATTCGACCACTGCTGATATGCGAGGCTTCCCGGCGGCGGCGTATTCCGTTCCCATGATGTGTCCATCCACGCGGAAATCGACGAATATCTTATCCCCCGTCGTGGCGTAACACCTCTTGGCAAGCAGGGCTTCGATTATACCTTTCCGGCTGATCTCTTTGACCAGCACGGCAGCCACCCCGATTCCCATCGCATTGTGGTCGCCGCTTGCGATAAAGCCCATTCTATGGCCGCGAGCCAGCGCGTCCTGAACGTAACATCCTTTGTATTTAGTCGGATTTGGAATTTGACGCGGACATCCCTCGTATTCCATCGAACTGCGGCACTGAAACATCTCCACGACACACTGAAAATGCGGATCATGAAAGTCCCAGTCCATCGGATGTCCGATGTCGGCGGAGTGATGCGGAATGGTGACGGCTTCAATCTTCTTCTCTCGCAGCAAGTTCCAGACTTTATCCATTCGACTGGACTCTTCCAGATTGGCGTCATATACCGCCTTACCTTGCCATACGAATTTCGCGGCGTCTTCGCCGGATCCGAATATCACATTCCGGTGGCCTGAACTCGGAGGCTTGTTTTTGCCGATAAACGTCCATTCATAAGCGGGAAGGGCCACATAGTAGGGAGGGTCGTCATAAAACTCAGCCGCTCTGCGAGTCTTCCGCCAGGCTGCTTCGTAGAGGTCGAATCCATGGTCCGTCATAGCCATGAAATCGTAGCCCTCGACATCAAATCCGTAACGGTAGTTGTCATCGAGGATGCCGTCCGAACCATCGATCCAACAGCGCGAGAATAGAGTGTGCTCGTGCAGATTGCCGAACAGCAGGATGTACTTTTCACCGCCCACTTTCACCGTGCGGTGGGGCGGTCTCGCGCGTCCGAAAACCGTTGGCTTGAACTCACCGGCGGAGGCTTCCCGCAGCGCAGGCTGCCGATTGCCCGTATTGGAAACCGGCGGCTTGGCCCGCGCCACACGAATTCCGCTTTTAATCTTCTCCACGGGCGTCGCCAGATAATCGTCCACCTGCCAGGCTATCCAGAATGAGCCAAGTCCATCCGGCGTGACGGCAGGCTTGCCGATTCTGCCCAGCTCGGCATCTTCCAGCGCGCTCACCGGCTGCGTCCAACCATTTTTCGAGTCCAGGCAACTTGCTCTCATATACCATGCACGTCTGAGTTCCATGGATGCGCGAGAGAACAGCCGGATTTCGCCGGAGTCGCCCTCCAGCAGGGTTGGGTAATGATCGTTACCGCTGTCCAATACTGTTTGCTTGCCGGACCCCGCCTGCCATAATTGGCCGTCTTGATAGCACACGGCCTTACATTCCATCTGCCCGTGATAGCTCAGCCCAGTCTTTGAAGGAGACATGCGCTGGTAAGACACCCAGACTCGACCGTCAGCATCACATAAGACCGACGGATTGCAGTTCGTGTTAATCACGTGCTGCCCTTCTCTTCCAATCGCGATGTCTATCTCTTTGCCTACGGATTCGCTCCCAGGGTCGTAACGCCTGAGATGGACATTCCTCTGGCGGTCGCGCACGGCGGAATAGGCCACCCAAACCGTCCCGGATGGATCCACATCGAGCGCCGGGTTATAAGCGTTTGTCTTGCCGTCCGTGATGTGGACAGTTTTACCCCACGCGCCGCTATGATATTGCTTTACGCAAATCCTGAACCTGCCTTTTTGGTACGATTCCCACGCAAGCCAAAATGTATTATCTTTTCCTGATGTTAGGCAGGGATTCAGCGCCTTACCTCTGCCGCCACGAACAGTTTGTGGGCGGCCAAATGTGGAGCCGTTGTACAAACTGCTTTCCAGAGACCACTTCCCACTGTCTATCTTTATCCAGACAATCATCGGCGCGCCGCCTGGAGCGCAAGCAATACATGGCGTCTCGTACTTTCCCGGTTGTTCAGTCACCGGCAACGGCGCCGACCACTTGCCCCGGCGCTCATTGACCAGAACCATCTCCATATCCTGCTCCAGCCTGTTTAGCCATGCGACCCAAACGGCGCCATTCCTGTCCGATGCGATGCAGGGACTGTCCGCATAGCCTTCGCCGTCGGGAGATATAACTTGTGAGTCGAACAGCTCGAACGGGTTGTTATCTTGTACGGGGCCGGTCAAATCGGCCAGGCTCTCCGCGTTGGACAATAACAAGCCGGGACCCCCGACAAACGCCGCGGCTCCCGCGGCCCCGATAGTTTTCATGAACTTACGTCTGCTTATGCCCATATCTATTCCTTCAAAATAATCACTAAATACAGAATAGCGCTTCTTGGCGAATTTGTCTGTTATAGAATAGGGTATATCAACGGAAAAGGGAGTCGAGAGTCGAGGGATAGTTGAAGGTTGAATGTTGAAGGTTTAAGGTATCGCTTGCGCCACGCTCCCCTTCAACATTCAACGTTAAGCATTCAACTCTCTAAACTCTCAACTCATATCTGCGTTTATCTGTGTCCATCGGCGTTCATCTGCGTTCTTTTCCAAACCCTCAACCCTTACCACTTGTGGTTCAGTATTTAGCGGCGTTGGGTAATAAGCCGTCTGGTCGAAATGCGCGCCTCGTTGGTTGACAATCTGAGCGCGCGAGGGCTATAATTGCCAAAATTCCCCCTGCTGAAAGGTTCTTTGCTTGATGCCTACTGATACTCAAAAAGATATATCCAAGGAAATTTTCAAAGCTTACGACATTAGGGGCCTCTACCCGTCCGAACTGGATGAGGACGCCGCATATCGCATCGCCCGCGCCTTTGCCTCGGCGCTTAATCCAAAGGTAGTGGTGTTGGGCCGCGACATGCGCGAAAGCGGTCCCGCGATTAGCGACGCCACCGCCAAAGGGCTTATGGACCAGGGCGCGGATGTGATTGACGTCGGCCTTACCAGCACGTCGATGTATTATTATGCGGTGAACGCGCTGAATGGAGAAGCCGGAGTTATGGTCACCGCCTCCCACAACCCCGCGCAATACACGGGATTTAAGATGACCGGAGCCGGAGCCATTCCGAGCATAGTCAAGGTGAGCAACGAAGAACTTTGGCGGCTGGCGAATGAAGGCAGTTTCCCGGAACCGGCGCAAAAGGGGAAATCCCTCGGTCAAGCGGACGTCCTGGAAGACTATGTGACCGCTATTCTTGAAAACACCGGAGTTTCCAGCTTAGGCGATCTGAAGATAGTCGTGGACGCTGGAAACGGAATGGCCGGTATGATTCTTCCGCATATATTCGAGCGGGTTGGGAGCAAGCCTATCCCACTATTCTGGGAGTTGGACGGGAGATTCCCGAACCACGAGGCAAATCCATTAAAAGAGGAAACGCTGGAGCAGCTAAAAGCAACCGTTATTAGAGAGAAGGCTGACCTCGGCGTTGCGTACGACGGCGACGCGGACAGAGTGGCGTTCGTCGATGAGACCGGCAGGAGCATCTCCGGCGACTTCATCACCGCTTTAATCGCCAGGGAAATGCTCAAGAAGGCTCCCGGAGCCAGGATAATGTATGATCTTAGAAGCAGTTGGGTCGTGCCGGAAGAGATAGAAAAAGCCGGAGGCGAAGCGGTCAAATGCCGCGTGGGCCATGGTCTTATCAAGAAGCAAATGCGCGAAGAGGGCGGCTATTTCGCCGGAGAGCTGTCATCGCACTACTACTTCTCCGACTTCTACTACACCGATAACGGCGATTTGGCGATGCTCAATATCATCAAGCAGATGCTTTCGACCGGCAAGAAAATGTCGGAGTTGGTGAACCCACTCCGAAGGTATTTCCACAGCGGTGAGATCAATTCCAAGGTCAAAGATGTTCCCGAGAAACTGGCGGAGTTGGAGAAAACCTACGGCAGCGGAAAAATGCTTCACCTTGACGGTCTTTCCGTGGAGTTCGACGACTGGTGGTTCAACGTCCGCCCCAGCAACACCGAGCCGCTGCTTCGACTCAACCTTGAAGCCAAAACAAAAGAGAAGATGGAAGAGAAAAAGGCCGAACTGCTGGAGTTGATAAGAAGTTAGGGAGGCTATCAGCTGTCAGCTATCAGCTGACAGCTTGGCGCCGATTGCGCCGGGACACTCGTCTTTTAAGACAACGCCTCACTCATGTCATTCTGAGGAGCGAAGCGACGAAGAATCTAATCTGTTGTATATATAGCGTAACGCATATACATATTTACAGCCTGTGTAGATCCTTCACTTCGTTCAGGATGACGGGTTTACAGCGAATTCATAAATAACCAAGACGACAGTGGGAACGCTGCGGCGAGCGTTCCCTACGGAATCTGATTGTAGGGAACGGACGCCGTTCCGTTCCGACATAGCTGTCAGCTGAAAGCTGACAGCTGACAGCTAAAAACGCGGAGGTAATTTTTTGCTCGACGCCAAGTTCATACGACAAAATCCCGATATAGTTCGCCAAGCCCTGATAAACAGGCAGAACGATACAAAGGCGCTGGATGAGTTCCTTGAACTCGACGAGACTAGGCGCGGCCTGCTTGTCGAGTCGGAATCCCTGAAGGCGGAGCGAAATCGCGAGTCCGAAGAGATTGCCAAGATGAAGAAGGCCGGGCAGGACGCGAGCGCGGATATTGCGCGTATGCGCGAGGTGTCGGACAGGATAAAGGAGCTTGACGCCAAAGTTAAGGAAGTCGAAGAACGGCTCGATGTCGTAACTCTCAACATCCCCAACATTCCGCACGAGACAACGCCCGTTGGAAAAGACGCGGCTGATAATGTGCCCGTCAAGACCATCGGCGAGCCGCGCAAGTTCGACTTCGATCCCGCCCCGCACTGGGAATTGGGGACGATGCTTGATATTCTCGACTTCGAGCGCGGCAGCAAAATTACCGGCAGCGGGTTTATACTCTACAAAGGACTGGGAGCCAGGCTGGAACGCGCGCTGTTCAACTGGATGCTCGACCTGCATACTCAGAAGCACGGCTATACTGAAGTCTTCCCGCCGTTTTTGGTAAACAGGCAGTCGATGATCGGCACGGGGCAAATCCCCAAGATGGAAGACGATATGTATCACTGCAACGAGGACGATCTGTTCCTTGACCCGACCGCCGAGGTTCCGGTAACGAACATCCACCGTGACGAGATACTGAACGCCGAGGATTTGCCGATCTACTACACCGCCTATTCCGCCTGTTTCCGCAGGGAGGCCGGGGCCGCCGGAAAGGACACTCGCGGGCTTCTGCGCGTGCACCAATTTAATAAAGTGGAAATGGTGAAGTTCACCACGCCGGAAACGTCTTACGATGAGCACGAGTCGCTTTTGCAAAACGCGGAAGAGGTCTTCCAGCTTCTCGAAATCCCGTATAGAGTGTTACTCCTTTGCACGGGCGACATCAGCTTCGCGTCGGCCAAATGTTACGATGTCGAAGCCTGGGCGCCGGGAGTCGGCCAGTGGCTGGAAGTGTCATCGTGCAGCAACTTCGAGGACTTCCAAGCGCGGCGCGCCAACATCAAGTTCCGGCGGGAACGCGGCGCAAAACCGGAGTTCCTCCACACGCTAAACGCTTCGGGAGTCGCCCTGCCGCGAACCTTCATCGCCGTATTGGAAAACTACCAGCAGCCGGACGGAACGATAGTCGTGCCTAAGGTGTTAAGGCCGTATATGGGCGGGGTGGAAGTGATTGGGAAGCGGAAGTAGCCTTAGATATTGAACAACCTCTGTTCCTACGATGCCATAGTTTTCGATCTCTTCGACACGCTGTACCCCTGGGGGCCGGACAAATATTCCAAGGCTCTTAATGCGCTGTGCGACACCGTTGCCTCTCATTGCCCATCGTCCAACGCTGAAGACATACATGCGCGGTATATGGACATACGTGTGCGGATGTCGGCGGAGAATTTGTCACGATTGGTTGAAAATGATTTTACGTTCGCCATACGCGAACTCGTGGGTTGTTTTACTGATAAAGATAACGAAGAGATCGTTGCAAAGAGCATACACAACTATGACTCCGCGCTGGCGGGAGCTTTAACGCTGCCGGATGGCGTGTCGGATCTGCTGCGCCGCCTCTCGGCCAATTACAAACTCGGCGTCTTGTCCAACTACCCCACCGCCGGAGGAATCCGAATGGCGCTTGAGCGTGACGATTTGACTCCTATGCTGGCCGCTATCGTCGTTTCTTCCGAAGTGGGGTTCATCAAGCCCCACCCCGCCATGTTCCAAACCGTGTGCGACAAACTGGATTGTGATCCCGGTAAAATACTATTCGTCGGCGACACGTGGGAAAGTGATGTTGTAGGAGCTTGTCTTGCGGGAATGCCCTGCGTACGCATTACGCCTTCGCAATCCGGAATCGAGCAAGGACAATTCTTCAACGGACACATACGCAAATGGCTGGAATCGCAGGCCAATCTTGAGTGGAAAAAAGCCCAGCCGCTGGTAGAGCTTATGAGCGTTTTACGGCTCGAAGACTGGCTTAGCTGATTCCAAATTGCGGCTGGATTGGTCGTCTTAATACTCAGAGATCATTGACCTGAGCAATATTAATTCCAGCTTAAGATTTTGACACCATTTCCATTGACGCGCTTGAGGCAGTGTGGTAAACTTCTTCAGGCCTTTTGAGGAATCACGCGCTGCTATTATGGCGCGTGATTCTTTCGTGTGACAGGAGAATGGCGATGGCTGGACAAGACTACAAATGGATGAGAAAAGCCGGTCTTGCGTCCAGCATCGGCCTGTTGTTTGTGGTCTCTATTGTCATGGGCTGGGCATTTGGATCGTGGCTCGATAAGAAGCTGGGGACAACGCCCTGGTTGATGCTTGTGTTTACGATACTTGGTATCGTAGCAGGCTTTGTCGAGATGATCCGAATAGCACAGCAGCTTGCAAAAGAGGACTAACAGTTTTACGGATAACAGAGAGAATGGTAAGAGAGCTTTGGATTCCGGTTTCATAAAACGGGTTTATAGAACATCCATCGCGGTCTGGCTATTTGCCCTTTTGTGGTGCGCCGTGCTGGCAAACGGTCCCGCGGCCGCCGGAATCACAATCGGTTTTGGCATATCGCTCGGTTCGTTTATGATATTGGAGCGTCTGGTGAAAGCGATATTTACGCCCGACGCAGCCGAGGAATCACGCCGGGCTATTAAGCGGTTATTAGCAATCGCCGCGCTGAAGTACGCAGTGATCGCGGCTATACTTTGGGGAGTTTTCAAGCTCGGCTGGGTAAGTCCTGTCGGACTTGCTATAGGTATCGGGCTGCCGCAAGCGGTGATATTCCTTAAAGCGCTAGGGAAGACACTGACGGTTGGTCCGGAATCAGGTGGGAGACAATAGTTGGAGCATCATCACGGTTCAGGCCTTGTCGAAGGAAATCCGTGGACATTAGTTGGAATGTCCTGGATAGTCATATTGACCCTGGCTATAATCTCATATTTGGGAATGCGGAATCGAGGCAAAATACCCGGTCCACTTCAAAGCATTTTGGAGTTCGCCGTGTCCGGCATGTTCAACTTTATCGAGGGCATAATCGGACACGATGGTAGAAAATACGCTCCGTTTATCACAACCCTGTTTTTCTACATCCTGTTTCTAAATTTACTGGGTATAATCCCCGGCCTTCGCTCCCCGACAAGCGCGCTGAACATGACAATCGCACTGGCGCTGTGCTCGTTTTTTTACGTTCAATTCCAGGCAATTCGCCAAAATGGACCGGTGAAATACGTTAAGCATTTCTGGGGCGATCCGTGGTGGTTGGGATTTCTCATGTTTCCTATTCACATCATTGGGGAATTGGCGAAGCCGCTTTCGCTCTCGATTCGTCTTTTCGGAAACATCTTCGGCGAAGACAAGATAATCGTTATACTTGCGGCGATGTCGCCATATATAATCAAACCTTGGTTGAAATTACTGCCGATTCAGTTCCCAATGATGGCATTTGGGGTTTTCACCAGCTTTATTCAAGCTTTGATATTCACTGTTCTCACGGCGGGCTATCTGACGGTTTTGATAAGCCATGCCGAGGAAGCAACTACTCTCGCCGAACAACATTAGCATAATGGGAGGAGGTTCATAATGGTTTATTTTGCAGCGCTTGCGATTGCCGTGGGACTCGGACTGCCGATAGCGGTCCTTTCGGCGGCAATTGGACAGGGTAAGGTCGGCGCCGCCGCTATGGAGGGAATCGCCCGTCAGCCGGAGGCAGCGGGGAAAATCCAATTGGCTATGATGATCGCGCTCGGTTTCATTGAGTCGTTAGTCATCTACTCGCTTCTGATGTTTTTCCTGCTCATGCCAAAGCTGCCGGACACGATGAAAATTATGGATTACCTCGGTAAGTAACCGGCGCTCTGATTTATTGGGAGTGTTCAAAAACCGTAGCCTAGCCCTTTATGGGCGTCGTGACGGGGACAAGCCCCTAGGCTACAGGAAATAGAAATTTTGAACACTCCCTACTGCGACGGTATCTTTGAAAAAGAAGAACCCGCGGGCGATAGGAGGGTCTTGATTGAGTATCTTTGAGCAACTTGGCATAGACCCCAAGTTGATTGTAGTTAATATAGTTAGTTTCGTGATTCTTCTTGCGATTCTGAAGAAGTTCCTCTACGGCCCCGTGACTCAATTGATTGCGAGCCGTGCTGAGGACATTCGTTCAGCGTATTCCGCCGCTGAGGACGAAAAAGCCAAGATGGAGGAGCTTCGGGCGGATTACGAGCGCAGGCTGGCCGATATAGAGTCCGAAGCCCGGCAGCGGATTCAGGAAAGCGTAAAGGAAGCGCAGGGGATTCGTGAGCAGTTGTTGACCGAAGCGCGGGCAAATGCGGACAAGATTATGACCCGCGCCGAAGAAGAACTTATCCGCGAACGCGAGAAAGCAGTTGTCGAGCTTCGCCGGGAAGTGGTGGATTTGACTATCAACGCGGCGAGCAAGCTGGTCGAAAAGTCGCTTGACGACCCCGGCCACAGGCGGCTGGTTGACGAGTTCATTGAAAGCGTCGGAGCCAAAAAGTGATCGACAGCAGGATAACCAGGCGATACGTGACCGCGCTGTACGACGCGGCGGAGAAGGCGGGAGTCCCTGACCTTGTGGAGAGCGACCTCGGTTTGATCACGTACACTCTGGAAAGTATGCCTAACCTTCGAGACGCGCTTTTGCAGCCTCTTATTCCGGCTTCGAGGAAAAAAGAAATCGTCTCTCAGGTGTTTCAGGGCAAGGTCCATGATATTACTCTGCACTATTTGTTCCTTATCATCGATATGGACCGCGCCGAAGTCATCGAGCAGACGGAGTCCGAATTCATCCGTATCGCGAACGAACGGCGAGGGATTATCGCCGCTGAAGTTCGCTGCGCGGTGGAATTGACGCAGGAGCAAATCAAACGGCTAAAAGAGAAATTGGATGCCTATACGGGCAAAAAGGTTGAAATAAGTTTGTTAATAGATGAGTCGCTCATCGGCGGGTTGAGCGTGAAAATCGGCGACACCGTATTGGACGGAAGCATCACCGGCTATCTGGCCCGGCTGAAAGAGCAATTGTTGAAAAGTTGAGAGTTTAGGGTTTAGGGTTGAGAGAAACCTCCCCCTAACCCCCTCCCACAGGGAGGGGGGATTTGCCCCCTCTCCTTTTAGGGGAGGGTTGGGGTGGGGTCTTATTCTAACTTCTAACTTCCAACTTCTAACCTCTAAATGGGAGTGACAATATGGCGGTAACGATCAGGCCTGAAGAAGTAACTACTATACTGGAACAGCAGCTTGCGGGCTACAAAAAGGAACTGCGGGAGGTCGGCGTCGGCACGGTTTTGCAGGTCGGCGACGGCATCGCGCGCATTTACGGCTTGCAGGACGTTATGGCGAGTGAGCTGGTGGAGTTTCCAAATGGCGTTATGGGAATGACGCTGAACCTTGAAGAAAACAATATCGGCTGCATCATTTTAGGCTCCGACGTGGGGATAAAAGAAGGCGACATTGTTAAGCGCACCGGACGCATCGCCGACGTTCCCGTTGGCGGCGCAATGACCGGGCGCGTGGTGGACGCTCTTGGAAACCCGATTGACGGCAAAGGGCCGGTTGTCACAACCGAGCGGCGGCATATTGAAGGCCACGCTCCCGGCGTCGTAGAGCGAATGCCTGTCAACCAGTCTTTGCAGACCGGCCTGAAGTCGATCGACTCGATGATCCCGATTGGCCGGGGACAGAGAGAGCTTATCATCGGCGACCGCCAGACCGGAAAGACCGCCATCGCCGTGGATACCATTTTGAACCAGAAGGGCCAGGATGTGTTCTGCATTTACGTTGCGATAGGCCAGAAGATGTCTACAGTCGCGCAAATCGTGCAGACGTTTGAGGAAAACGGCGCCATGGAATATACGACCGTCGTCGCGGCGACCGCCGGCGACCCGGCTCCCCAGCAGTATATCGCGCCTTATGCGGGCTGCGCTCTGGGCGAGTATTTCCGCGATAACGGCAAGCACGCATTGGTAATTTACGACGATCTTTCAAAGCACGCGCAGGCTTACAGAGAGGTTTCGCTTCTGCTTCGCCGGCCGCCGGGCCGCGAGGCTTATCCCGGCGACATCTTTTATTTGCACGCGAGACTCCTGGAGCGCGCCGCGAAGTTGAACGAAGAGCTTGGCAGCGGAAGTCTGACCGCCCTGCCGATCATCGAAACCCAGGCGGGAGACGTTTCGGCGTATATTCCTACGAACGTCATCTCAATCACCGATGGGCAGATTTATCTTGAAAGCGATTTGTTCTATTCCGGCATCCGTCCCGCTATCAACATCGGCGTGTCGGTCTCAAGAGTAGGAAGCAAGGCGCAAATCCCGGCGATGAAGAAAGTGGCGGGAAGCCTCAAGATGGACTTGGCGAGATATTGGGAGCTTCAGGCGTTCGCCCAGTTCTCAAGCGACCTCGATAAAGTAACTTTAGCCCAGCTTGGACGCGGAGAGCGGATTGTGGAAGTCCTCAAACAACCGCAGTATACGCCAATACCCGTTGAAGACCAGGTTATGATTATCTACGTGGCGACGAACGGCTACCTGGACGATTTGCCCGTTCCCGCTATCAAGAAGTTCGAGCGCGAGTTCTACACGTTTATGCATGACAAATATCCTGAGCTTGGGCTGCAAATCAAGCAGACCGGCAAACTGACTGATGAGAACATAGAGACACTAAAGAAAGCGGCAACGGAGTTTAAATCGGAGTTTAGAGTTTAGAGAAACCGGATTCGGAAATCCGGCCTTAGCTTTGGGGTGGCGATTCGGAAATCGCCACCCAGTCCCGTTCTCTCAACTCTCAACTCTCAACTAACATGGGTATGCGAGACATCCGGACCAGGATCAAAGTAGTCCGGAACATAGAGAAAATAACGAGCGCGATGAAGATGGTCGCCGCAGCGCGCCTGAAGAAGGCGCAAAACAAGGCAGAGGCCGCCCGCCCGTACGCCAACATGATGAGCCTGGTTATGGAGAGCTTGTCGCGGGCGTCGGCGGGAATAGAGCATCCGCTTCTCGAAGTCAGGCCGGAAGAGAACATCGCGGTTATCGTCATCGGCGCCGATAGAGGATTGGCCGGAAGCTATAACTCCAACGTTATGCGCAGGACTATTGAGCTTCTGCGCGGCAGGGACGAACAGAGCGTCCGCCTTGTCCTGCTTGGCCGGAAATCCGTGAACTTTTTCCGCAAGAGGAAATACCCGGTCGCCGCGACGCTCAGCGTCCCGACTTCCAACGTGGGATTTGCCGACATTAGGCCGGTCGCCGCGAAGATTCGAGACTTGTTTGAATCGAAGGAAGTAGACGCGGTCTATCTCGTATATTCGCAATTCGTAACGGCGATGACCCAGCGGCCAACCGCTATAAAGCTGCTGCCTATCGAGCCTTCCGTGGGCGAGGAAGAGCCTGGCGGCGAGTTCATCTTCGAGCCGGGAGCCGAAGTACTCCTCGGCAGGCTTTTGCCGCGTTACGTTGACACGCAGATTTACAGAGCGTTGGTCGAGGCTGTTGCCAGCGAACACGGGGCCAGAATGACATCGATGTCCGCCGCGACCAAAAACGCGGGCGAGATGATAGACAATTTGACACTTTCATATAACAAAGCGCGCCAGGCCGCGATCACGAAAGAAATATCGGAGATCGTGAGCGCGGCGGAGGCGTTGAAATAGCTATCAGTTATCAGTTATCAGCTGTCAGCTGTCAGCTGTCAGCTGACAGCTGACAGCTTTGGGATCGGCTTCGGCTTCAAAGAGGGAGTGTTCAAAAAGTCCTATATACCTGTAGCCTAGGGCTTTATGCCCGTCAATTCACGCTCAGGTTGACTGCAATATGACGCCCACAAGGGGCTAGGCTACGGTTTTTGAACACTCCCAAGAACAAGCCGAAGCATATTTAGCCGACACTTCGCTATTCCTTCATTCTGAACGAAGTGAAGAATCTACACAGGTAGTAAATATGTATATACGTTATGCTATATATACAACAAATTAGATTATTCGTCGCTTCGCTCCTCAGAATGACGGGTTTGCGGCTGTCGTTTAGTGAATGATGGCTGCTAGTGAAAGATAGCTGTCAGCTGAAAGCTGACAGCTGATAGCTAATAGTTAACAGCTTCAAATGGAGGCAAAATGGCTGAAGGTAAACTTATAGCGGTAGTCGGACCGGTTGTGGACATTCAGTTCCCGGCGGACGCGCTGCCTGAACTCTTAAACGCGGTTGAGATCAAGGCCGATGGAAGCTCGCTCATAGTGGAAGTAGCGCAAATGCTCGGCAACGACATCGTGCGCTGCGTGGCGATGGGCTCCACTGACGGGCTGGTTCGCGGAATGAAAGCCGTGAATACCGGCGGGCCGATCAGAGTTCCTGTTGGACGTGAAACGCTTGGTCGAATATTCAACGTGCTTGGCGAGCCGATCGACACTCTTGGCCCGGTGAAGGCGAAGGAAAAGCTTCCTATTCACCGCTCCGCGCCGTCATTTGAGGAGCAGGTTCCGGCTACGGAGCTATTCGAGACCGGGATTAAGGTCATCGATCTGATTTGCCCTTACGCGAAAGGCGGCAAGATCGGCCTGTTCGGTGGAGCGGGAATCGGCAAAACGGTTCTAATCACCGAGCTGATCCGAAGCGTCGCGACCGAACACGGCGGTTTCTCCGTTTTCGGCGGAGTCGGAGAGCGCACCCGTGAAGGAAACGACCTCTGGCTTGAAATGAAAGAGTCTGGGGTCCTTGAGAAAACCACCATGGTTTTTGGCCAGATGAACGAGCCGCCGGGGACGAGGCTGCGAATCGGCCTGACCGCTCTCACGATGGCGGAGTATTTCAGAGACGAAGAAGGGCAGGACGTCCTTCTGTTCATAGACAACATATTTAGGTTTGTGCAGGCGGGATCGGAGGTTTCGGCGCTGCTGGGACGCATGCCGTCCGCGGTCGGATACCAGCCCACGCTGGCTACTGAGATGGGCGCGCTGCAGGAGCGGATCACCTCGACAGTGAAAGGTTCGGTTACATCGATTCAGGCGATTTACGTTCCGGCGGACGACCCGACGGACCCGGCGCCCGCGACAACATTCGCCCACTTGGACGCTACGACGTATCTTGAGCGCAGGATTTTCGTCAAAGGTATTTACCCGTCGGTCGACCCGCTCGTGTCCACATCGAGGATGCTCGACCCCCGTATAGTCGGCCAAGAGCATTACGATGTCGCCCGTGACGTGCAGCAGGTCTTGCAGCGGTATAAAGAATTGCAGGACATCATCGCCATTTTGGGCGTTGATGAACTTTCGGACGAGGACAAGCTGGTTGTCGCCCGCGCCAGAAAGATCGAAAACTTCCTCTCGCAGCCGATGTTCGTTGCCGAGGTCTTCACAGGTCTTGCCGGAAAATACGTCAAGCGTGAAGACACCGTGCGCGGCTTCAAAGAGATTCTCGAAGGAAAGCACGACGACCTCCCGGAGCAGGCATTCTACATGGTCGGCGGCATTGAAGAGGCCGTGGAAAAGGCCAAACAGATAGGAGCGGCGGCCTAAATAAGCATAGGATGACTATCCTTCGGCTCGTTCTTTGGAGCCGAAGACAACGTAGCATTGACGGCTTCGGCTTCAAAATGGGAGTGTTCAAAAACCGTAGCCCCGGCCCTTGTGGCCGGTCGGGCGACAGTGAAATCTACCTCAGCAGACGGGGCACAAGGCCCCGAGCTACAGAGGAATCGGCATTTTTGAACATTCCAGAAAACGAGCCGAAGGATAGCTAAAAGGAAACAGAGTACTTAGAATATGGCCGGCAGAACGTTTCGGTTGGAAATAGTGACTCCAGAGCGCGTCGTGATAGCCGATGACACGATTACGTCAGTAGTCGCGCCTGGGTCGGAAGGTTATTTGGGCGTAATGGCCAATCACGCGCCCTTGCTGACGGAGTTGATGGTCGGCCAGGTTGACATCAGACGCTCCGATGACTCCGAAACGGGTGTCGCCACAAGCGGCGGCTTCATGGAAGTCAGCGCAAATAGGGTCATAATCCTTGCCGATACGGCGGAGCTTGCCGAAGAGATCGACATAACCCGCGCCGAAGAGGCAAAACGTCGCGCGGAAGTACGGCTCAGCAGGCGCAATGAGGATGAAGTAGATTCCGCAAGGGCTGAGACGGCGGTATCTCGCGCGATGAACCGGCTGCACGTGGTCGAGCATTTCCGCAGGTAAATTGGTTGTCGGTCGATGGTTGATAGTTCAGGGAACGAATATGAGAAAATTTTCCTCAACCTTGATTGTAATAAGCCTCATCTCTTTGCTCTTCATTTCATCCATCCCAATTCAAGCGCAAACTCCCAATTCCCAAGAGATTTGGATGGGGGTCTACCTGGGAGATATGAAACTTGGCTATATGAGCATGTCCTCCACGAAAACGCAATATAACGGCCGGGACGCGTATCGATCAGACGTCATCATGCGCACGAAGATGATGCTTCTCGGCGCGCGGATTCGGCAAGACATCAACATGGTTGTGTACACGGATCTCGAACAAAAACCAATCTTCGAGGTATTCGAGATGTCTTCGGGCGGGCAGACATCCAGGATCGAGGCGGAATTCAAGCCTGACGTGATCGAGTGCAAACACGTCTCGCAGGGAGTAGTCACTCCTAAAAGCATTCCGATACCGCCTGGAACCAACCTCACGGATGACTCAAGTCTTTACGGCGTTGGCGGTAAAAAAGTGCAGGTCGGCGATAAGTTCTCAGCAAACTATTTTAATCCTTTGACCTTCACCATCGATCCGCTCACATCGGAAGTAACGCATCGTGAGAAGCTGGAACTGCGTGGCAAGACCTACGACGTCTTTGTCGTGAAAAGAAACTCGCCCATGGAAGACATGACGCTGTGGGTCGATGAGAACGGCGAACCTATTCAAATCATTATGAAGGTCACAATGATCCGCGAGACCAAAGAGGAAGCCATGGCCGGACT
>JAUSEB010000040.1 GCA_030650495.1 Armatimonadota bacterium
AGCAGGGGGCCGGAAATCCGCTGCAGGTATCTTTGGATCATCATCGGCGTGCAGGTGCAGGGCTTGACATGATCTCCGAAGAACCCGCAGGGGCAGGGGTTCATCGCCGCGACCATCATAAATCTTGCGGGGTAGCTTAGCGACGCCTTTACACGGGCGATTTGCACGAAGCCGTCTTCCAACGGCTGGCGCAGGATTTCCAAAATATCGCGCTTGAATTCCGGCAACTCGTCCAAAAACAATACGCCGTGATGGGACAGGCTGACTTCTCCCGGCCTCGGATAGCTTCCGCCTCCGGCAAGACCGGCGTTGGAAATCGTATGATGCGGTGCGCGGAAAGCTCGTTTTGTAACAAGGGCTTCATTGCAGCTAAGCAGTCCGCAGACGGAGTATATCTTGGTCGTTTCAAGGGCTTCATCGAGGGAAAGCGGAGGCAGAATCGTCGGAATACGCCGGGCGAGCATGGTCTTGCCGCTGCCGGGCGGGCCTACCATTATAATATTATGCGATCCAGCGGCGGCGACTTCCAACGCCCGCTTCACATGCTCCTGTCCCTTCACATCGGAAAAATCTATGTCATAATGCGGCTCGTCAAGCGCGGAGAGTTCCGCCGGGTCCAACATCGCCGGCAGCATGGAGTCCGGATCATTCAGAATTTGCACTACTTCTGAAAGGGCGGTCACCGGATACACGTCCGGGCCACCGCGCACCACGGCGGCTTCTTTTACGTTGTGACACGGGACTATCATTCGCGCCATTTTTTCCGACCGTGCATGAATCGCAATAGGCAATACACCGCTAACGGGGCGGACCGTGCCATCGAGAGAAAGCTCGCCCACAACTACAGCGTTATCCAGCCAATCCGTGGTTATCTGTCCGGTCGCTGCGAGGATGCCGAGGGCGATTGGAAGGTCGAACGATGGTCCTTCTTTCCGCACATCGGCGGGCGCAAGGTTGACTGTGATTCTTTTCTGTGGAAATTCCAGCCCGGAGTTCCTTATGGCGGAACGAACCCGCTCGCGAGATTCCTGCACCGCCATATCAGGCAGGCCGACGATGTCGAACCTTGGCAGCCCGGAGGAGATATCAACCTCCACCTGGACCGTATAGGCGTCTATACCCAGTAATGCGCTGGAATTTACCCGTGCGAGCATTGAAGGCGCCTCCTGCGAAATCGTGTGCGGCATAAACATTATATGAAGCGTTCGGGCAGAGTGTCAATGAAAATACTAGTTGAGAGTTTAGAGTTTAGAGAAGTTGACAGCTTTCAGCTTGCCTGGGTGGCGATTTCCGAAGGCTCTAACTTATTTTAGGTACAACGTACGGGTCACGTCATTTCTCGACTCCGCTCGAAATGACGGGTTCGAGACGTACGCTAAGTAAGTTAGAGATCGCCACACATCATAACTATCAACCATCAGCCGACAACCGACAACTCATATGCGGTTGACTTTAATTCAAGCCCCGCGCAAATCCTGCCGATAATCCAAACAGTTGGTATGACAATTTCTATGCTTATCTGCTTCCTTGCCGGGTGGCTGTTGGGGAGCTTTGCAATCTATTGTTACTTCATGGCGTCCACACGCTCTGACACGTATCGGAAGCCTCGGGATACGGATGATGACGCCTATGAGACGGGGATCGCCTGAGCATGAATTTAGCTGTGTACGCGGAAAAGCGCCCTGGAAGAATCCGGGACGCTTTTAGAGTATTTGCTGCCGACCGCGAGCTAACGAGCCATGTGCACGTAGGCGACTATCAACGACGTAACCATCCATCCGACTGCCGCGTACTTGGTCCAAAGATTCAGTTTATCGTCCATGCCGGGTTTTCCCCGGAATGACGACTGAGCCTTGCCCCCAATGGTGCCGGAAAGCCCCTCGCTCTTTGTCGTCTGGGACATAACAATCGCGATCAAGATAAGGGACGTCGCGATATTTATGAAAATCAAAATGTTCTTAAAAGAAAACAATTCTAGCATTTAAGCGCGCTCCACAACCGGCCACGCCGACTTCCCGCGTAGACCGGCAGAATATTTACGGCATATTGTATCACTACGCAAGCTCTCGGTCAAGTTGAGAATTTGCGGGCATCCCAGATTCAAGGTAAGCCGGCTCTTTCAATCCCGAAAACACGAAAAGGAAGATAAAAGTGACAAGTGGTTAGTTGCTAGTGGCTAGTATTCACTAGCAACTAACCACTAACAACTCCAAGAACCATCATCGTAAACTTGGGATACACCCGAATAGAGTTGAGAGAGCTTGCTTACGCGTTCTCCTCTGAAGGCGGCTCAGTCTTCTTGTCCTCTTCATCGTCTCCCATCAGGTTCTTGGAGGCGTGCTTAAACTCTTTGATACCCTGGCCAAGCGAGCGTCCCAATTCGGGAAGCTTCTTTGCGCCGAAGAGTATGACCACAATAGCGACTATAGGTAGGGCTTCTTGCCATCCAATCATAGCGAAAGTCATTCTTCTTCACCTTCTTTCTTCTCAACAGGTTCGTCAACTTCGAAATCGTTAGTGTTAACAGCCGACATAAAGTCGTTGGAAGCCTTCCGCAGTTCTCTCATAGCGCCGCCCAGGGACTTGCCGATCTCCGGCAGCTTCTTTGGGCCGAAAACGAGCAATGCGATTACCATTATTACTATTACTTCAGATGTTCCGAGTCCGAACATGCTAACCTCAATCCCTGCGCTGTCAAATCTCCGCTACGTGAACCTTATCCTTCAATGTTATTATACTCTCTTTTGAGCAAAATCCGGCGCCAAATGTCATGGCATTTGCGGCTCCCGCCGCGGTTCCGGCGCGAATCGCCTCCGGGATGTCGGAACCCGCCAGCAGGGCGTCAATCGCCGCTGCCACCAGAGCGTCTCCCGATCCGACCGCGCTGACGAACGGAATCTCCGGCGGAGTGGCCTGCCAGGACCGCTTTCCGTCCGTAGCCACGCAGCCCGCCCGGCCCATGGAAACGATCACAACGCCGGTTCCAGCCATTACCAGACCCTTCGCGGCATGAAGTATCTCTTCACGAGTGAGCAGTTCCCGCCCTCTCAACATTGACAGCTCCGCGACATTGGGTTTGATGATATAAGGTCCGGCTGTGATTCCCTGCCTGAGATGCGGCCCGCTTGTATCGAGCGCTGTCTTCACGTCATGCCGCCGGGCTATCTCTATTAAATGCGCATAAAAGTCGTCCGGAGTTCCCGGCGGGGCGTTTCCCGAAAGGACCAGATATTGAGCCGAAGGCATCATCCGCTCCAACTTCGATGCCAGCGTCTGCAGGTCGCCCGGCAGCGCTTCCGGTCCAATCTCGTTTATCTCCGTCTGAGCGCCTTTTACGGGATCGACGATGGCGATACATATCCGGGACTCTCCGGCTATCCGGACGAAATCGTGTCGAATCCCTTCCCGGTCAAGCCCTTCGATTATTCTATCGCCGTTACAGCCTCCGATGAATCCCGCAGCAACCGCATCTCGCCCAAGCTCCTTCAACACTCGCGCCACGTTTATCCCTTTGCCGCCCGCGGTCGATTTCATGTCGATGGGGCGATGCACGCGGTCCAGGACGAAATTTTCAACTGTATAAGTTTTATCTATAGCCGTATTTAAGGTAACGGTTATTATCAAGGGCGTCTCCACGTCCGGCCACTCTAAAAGCCGCCGTCCGACAAGCCAATTTTACGCCCGCAACGGGCTGAGTGTCAAACCGGTTAAGGGTTGAGAGAGGGAGACTGGGTGGCGATTTCCGAATCGCCACCCCAAAGCCCATGCTCGGCGCAGGTCCAAACCATCAACTATCAACTATCAACCAACATATAAAGAGGGCGGACCCCTTATGGCCCACCCTCTTCGCTTGCCCGGCCAGCGCCCGGACTAGCCGGGTATTCTCTGGCCACTTGATTTTCGGACCGGCAGGAGTTTTGGTTGGCATTTCGGCCAGTCCTTAGAAACTGTTTCTTAGGCTGTCGGTTCTGCTCTCACTCCCTTTCCCGACACCGGCAAGACGGAGGCCGTTAAAACAAAAACCCGTCCACCGCTCGTTGCTGCCTGAGCGAAGGACGGGTGTATCTGTTAACCGTCTCTGATCCTTCGGCAGCCAGGCTGTCATAGCGACACACTGTGCGCATCAGACCCTCAGCTTTGCGTCCCCGCCTTTCGGCGGATTTGCCTTTGTCGGTGTCTCAGTGCGTTTCGCTTCGGCAGCCAGGCTACCATTCAGAGGTCGGTTATTCAAAAACCGGAATCACTTTCCCATGTGCCAGATGACCTCTTGATTAGGCCCTGTAGCTTTGCGTCCCCCATTTTCACGGGGTTTGCCTTTATCGTGCTCTCGGTATTCAATTTTCTACATAATGGTTATTCCGTTTTGTATGAGTAGCCTCAACTGTGCTAACTACCAGATTTCGAGACAGATGAGAGTTTGGAGTTAAGAGAAGGGAGTTGAGCGAGTCGAGGGAGTTATCAGCGATGAGCGATGAGATAGTTGAAGGTTTAAGGTTGAATGTTTAAGGCGCCGGTATTGCCTCATTCAACCTTCAACACTAAACAAAACCGGCTTCGGCTCCCAAGAGGGAGTGTTCAAAAACCGTCATTCCGAGGAGGAACGACGAGGAATCTGCTTTTCAGAGACCATACATTGTGCTTAAAAGCAGATTTCTCGCTTCGCTCGAAATGACGGGTCGCGCTAAGTTATGCCTTTTTGAACACTCC
>JAUSEB010000042.1 GCA_030650495.1 Armatimonadota bacterium
GATCCTCTCATTCACGCCCTCTTCACCATCGAACATTCCCTCTAGCCCTTCGAGGTAATGAGCGGATATTACGAGTTCCGTAGTAGCGCCGGAGTATTTCAACTTCACCGGCTGAAGCGGATAAACGAGATCGGGCTTGAACGCATCTATGAGATAGTCGCGCTTCGTGTGAAGCGAGGTCAACGAGCCGCCCTGCGATTCCATTATAAGGGCGAACTGTCGCTCTTTTGTTTTGATTGATTGAAGATATGAGCCTGGCAGGATCGAATACGGCGTCGTATTGTGCCGGAGTTCGGGCATGCCGAAGCCAATCATAGATATTACACCGAAGCCGTAATCATCGTACAGGTCTTTCCATCGGCCACCGGAACGAGACTGAGACGTTCTCGTAGACGTAGACGCGAGAGCCGTACCATTCCACGAGCACCCCGCCTGATCGCCGTCACAGTAAGTTGTCCCGTATGCTTTCTTCTCGACTTGTGCGCCATCCCAATAAGAGACATCGCTTATCTCGGCGCTGTCTATACCGAGAACGGCACGAATAGAAGTGCGATCTGCTTGTGTAATCGTACCTACCGCAGTCGTTAGCGACTGCCATCCTGCTACTACAGTAGCACTCTTCGTCGCCGTTCCTCCAAGTATTGCTTCATCAACTGCGCCGCCGACCTCGTTGAGTCTTATGCGCGCCGTCTTGCCGACGATTGTAGCATCGCCGTATAACATTACGCTTAGCGTGTACGCCGTCCCTGTGGCTACTGATTCCGCGCCGTTGGCAGATGCAAACTTGATACAGTTGAAATCAGACACGCCGTCGAACTCGTCAACAAAGACGTACTCGGAAGCGGATGTCAACTTGCCGGAGTAGCGGCCATAGTATTGATAGGTTGTAGATACGGCGAGTGTGTCGGTGCCGAACGCCGTCCATCCGGTCGTTGCGCCGACTTCAAAGGAGGGATTGCTTATGTCATTTGTAGTTGCTTCAGGGATTAGGACAGACCAGTAACTCATTAAGACGCCCCCGCTAACGATTTGAGGATAGCGTAGTCATAGATTATGCCCATTGACTTCTGCTCGGTCTTGAGGTTGAGAACGTAGGTTTTATTGTCTCCGCTCATTCTTGACGTTTCGCTTGCATTGTATACACGACTACCACCAGGGAGTTTCACTAGTTCAGGGCCATACTCTCCGACGAGCGCCATGCCGCCCTGAAAGCTCCGCGCTCCTTGTGCCAGATGCGGAAGTGGATTGTCGGGGAAGTCAATCGTGATGAACTGGCCCGGAAGAAATTCAAATGATATGTCATCCGGTATGGCGTCGTTAACGGCGTCAATTGCGGAGTTGATAATGGTTTTCAGCGCGTTCTTTAATCCGTCTTCCAGCGACGTAATACCCTCGAACACGCCTTTGATCCCCGCAATTATGCCGTCCTTTATGGCAAGTCCGATTTCGACCGCCTTAGCCGAGATAGCGCCGATCAATTCACCAAGCCGTGCCGGTAGTTCTCGGAAGAACTTGACGATATCGTTTATCATATCCCTGAAATACTTTACGGCGTTGTCGTGAATCTCTTTCGATTTGTCTTCTATCTTTTTCTTGAGTTCGTCCCATTTGTCAATGACTGACTGGACAAATTTCACAATGAATCTCAGCAATTCCATCGTCCAATACTTGAACGACGTAATCAACCATTCCTTGAGCTTGTCGGCCTTATCACCAATCCAGTCGGTAAGTCGCTTCCAGTTGGCGACAAAGAATTCCATTGCGGCGATCCCGTTTTCTGCCATCTTCTTTATCGCCTCTACAAGGACAACCATTATGAGTCCAATTACGGCAAAGGCAACAGCAAACGCCGCCGCAAAAATGACTATCGCCGCGACAACGCCGACAAGTATTGCCTTAACGGTAGCGCCGTGATCGATCATAAAGCCGAAGAACAGCTTCATCCCCGCAACTAACGGCGGCAAGATGTTCCTGACAAAGAGGTCAAGCGCCTTGTTTATCTCGCCGCTCCATTGCGCTCCCAATTTCTTAATATCTTCAGACGCTACCCATGCGGCTATTCTTTCGATTAGCGGGACAATCTTGATTCTCAGCGAATCCATAGCGCCGGAAAGGAGAAGAAACGACCCCTGCGCCACGATGTCATTCATCGTAGAACCGAGCCCGGCCCAACTTGTCGAGAGCTTTTTCGCCGCACCGGCATACCTGTCATTCGCGAGGTTCGTTAGTCCCTCGATGAAAACATCAGCGGGGAGCGCTCCGTCTTGCATCGTTTTGATGAACTCTTTGACATTCATATTGACGGCCGCGGCCATTTCGGAAACAGGCATTCCGGCTTGCGCCAACTGCCGCATTTCTTGACCTTGCAACCTCCCCATAGAGGCGACCTGCGCTAGTCCATACGCGAGCAACTTCTGCCTGTCGGCGGTTATGCCGTGCGCCGCGCCGAAGTCAACCATAGCGGTTGTCAGTTTCTTTGTCGTATCGACACCGAGTCCGCCCATGCCCATATAGTATTGCTGCATGGCTTGTATGTCGGCGGTAGAGTATGGCGACCAAATCGCAAGTTGGCGATTGAATGTTAGCAGGTCGGCCACGATTTCGGCGGCCTTGTCGCGTACCGCCTCTAATTGAGCACCGATCCCTTCTTGCGGCTGATAGGCGGTAACAAGAATATTTCCTGACATGGCCTTGGCCATGCTTGCACCGGCAGCAGCGACCGACTGACTAAGGTCGCGCAGTTGGCGTTCGTATAGCGCGTTCTCGCGTGCTATTCGCTTTTCGAGATCAGATATCTTTTCCTCGTTGCGCGCCTTGAGTTCCTCTAAGTCCTTTTCGGCTTCGAGCTTCAGTTTCGCCTGTTGTTCCTCGTACTTGGCGTTTTCTTGTGTGAGTCGCGTATTCAGCGCCGCCAGTCTTTGGTCGTGCTCTCGCTGAGCGCGCGCCATTTCTTTGGCGTTGCGCGCCTCGGCTTTTGCGACTTGCGAATTATACTCGGCGTCTTCTTTAGCAAGTGCTTTTTGCAGGGCAGACACGCGCTTGTCGTGCGCCACTTGCGCGCGTCTTTCTTCTTCTGTCGCCCTTTCCTTGGCCTTTTCGGTGGCGTCTTTGTATTGCTCTTCTTCGGCCTTTAAGCGGTTATAAACACCACGAAGGCCGAGAGAATCTATCTCTTGCTCGGAGAGTTTGCCAGCAAGTAGCGCCTTCGCCTTGTCCTTGGTTGTGCGGTTATATAAGTCCTTGATTAGCGCAGCGCGGTCCTCTTCGTGCTTCTCTCCTAGATCGGAAAGTTTAGACTCAAGATCGCGCTGTCGATTTAACTTGTCGTCCTCGAACTTAGCGTTCTCGTCAGCTACGCGCTCTAGTATCGCCTCTCTCTGCCTCGCGTGTGCCTCCGCCATATCGGTCATGCGCGACTGAAAGTCTTCCATCCTGTCCGATATTTGTTCAGCGAAGTTGGAGTTGAGTTCAGCGATTTGAGCTTGCACTGAAGCTATCTTGTCTATCTGTGCTTCGGCAAGGCTCGCTAACGCATCCGATAATTGATTTTGCCGCGCAATGATTCCGGCACCAGCCGCTTCCAGGACCGACTGCTGAAGCTCCGTAACGCGGTCAGCGTGATCCGTCATTGCGTCTTGGATTCGTTCGTTAACGTCGCGAACGGCATTACCGGCAGAAGTGGCAGCGCCATCGGCGGAGTCGGCCAGCGCACTATTCATATCGGCGCCGCTCTCACCGGCCAGTAGTTGTGTGGCAACAAGGCTTTCAAGGCTGACGGAATACTGTTCGGTAGCTGACACGGTGTCCATAAAGCCGCCAATAAGCTGGCCCGGAAAGCGGAGCGCTTGAAATGTAATCATACCGATAAGGACGCCTTCGACTAGTCCGGAAATCTTTTTCAAAGATCGACTAAGGCCATCGTTGGCAGCGCTTAGGCGATTGATGTGAGGAACCGCGCCGCCCGCTTGGTTTCCTAGATTCTGGACCGCCTGTGCCACCCTCTGTATTGGAGCGGAGGCGTTGTCGCGTATCGTTATGATTATTTCAATGTTATTGTTGGCCATTAAAACACTTTCCTTACGACTGTGCCTGGTTCGTGTTTTGTCGGTGAGGACGACTTGTCAGTCAGCCTCTTTGTTTTTTTCTTGGCAAAATCTGCTCTTGCGACATTGAGCGCCAGCCAGCGGGATATCTTTAGCTCCGACGTTGTTTCTTCGATTGCTTCGGGGTCCATTCCCCAATCTTCCGCCATGAGATAATAGATAATCCAGTCGGGCGGTGCGGATATTCCCTCGCACCACTTCTCTAGTTGGCGCTCTTCGCTTCCGGGACCGCTACGTCCGTGCCGAGAAGGCCGATAGACAGGCGATCAAAGTCGTCGCCGCTTATCTGGTCCAGCGCGTCCATGATATTTGTGCCGTCGTCCGTTGTAAGGTAAGCAGGCAACAGGGCTTCCATCTCGTCCCATGCCTGAGATAGAAGCCCTATATCCTTGGTTTTCTGAATTTCAGAATACTTGG
>JAUSEB010000046.1 GCA_030650495.1 Armatimonadota bacterium
GCATCTCCCATCAGCAATTGGATCTTGCCCGAACCGTCTCTCAGGTCGAGAAAGGATATCTTACCCATTCTTCGTCGTGCCATTATGCGCCCGGCGACATTCACCGACGACTGCCCGCTCGTAACTTGGCCGGTTTCCTCCAGTTGTTTCAGCAGCGCGACCGCTTGCTCGCTGGTGTGCGTGCGGTGATAGCTGCCGGGATAGGGATTTATGCCGGCGGCACGGAGCCGCTGCAATTTTTCCAGACGCTGCTGGGTGAGGCTGTTGTCGGCACTGGACATATTATCTCGACTTACAATTGATTTTGGGCGTATTATATTTCATCTCGAAGCTATAGTAAAGTGAATTGACTTATCATTATGCTGTGTTAGTATAGGGTAACTATTTGGTGGAGTGCGGAGCTTTAAATGAAACGCTTATTGGAATTGAACTGGGAGGCGATAGCGGGGATAGCCGCCGCTCTCGTTGCTCTCATCCTTCACCTGCTCCATCTAGTCGACACCGGCATTCTGCTATCGATTGCTCTCGTATTGCTCGCCTTGTTGCTTATCCGGGATTTACGCCGGGAGAGACAAGAGGAACGTATTCGGGCTTCATCTGAACGTGCCGAGGTCGCGCTGAAAGAAATAGGGTCCGCTTTGAAAACTCCGGAGGCTATTCTGGTCGGTCCGTCGGAATTGCTGCCCGCCACCGAGCAGTTTGTGGGGCGGCTGCGGGGAGAAGTTGTCTGGTTCAATGTGTGTTTGCTCATGTTTCATCCTCAACAAACCTTCGATATGCTGCTTCGTCCCATAATAGAGAATCCCGGAGTGAGTTCGGTCCGGTTTATTTCCCGTCATAGTGAAAAAGAGTTGTGGCAAGAGGAGCTTCTCCCAAAGATAACTGCTTGCTGCAAAGGCTTTTCCAAAGTGAAGGAACCGGAATGGCATGAATTGGAAGGCACGGTGTCCTTTATCCTCGCTGCAACCGGCACCGAGGGTAAGGAAGAGGCACTGGTCAGTTTTTGGGACGAGCCGTTCATGTCCCGGTCTCCAGGCAAACAAATACCGCGCTATATTTTTCATATCCAGGCCGATTCCAGTCTAGTGGCACGTTTGCGGGAGATCGAGCGCGGCTATCGGCTGACCGGCGGTTGAATTTCCGCTTTTAGAGAATCGAGCCAGGCGACAGACTTGACCTCACGCTCCAGTAGATACTTGATGTAGTTGCGGATTGTCATCTCCAGTTCGCGGGATAGTTGGGGTTCGATCTTCAAGCGCATGGCGGTTTCGAGGTCGTTGTCCTGTAGC
>JAUSEB010000052.1 GCA_030650495.1 Armatimonadota bacterium
CCCAACACGCTTAACAGCTTCAGACGCGGTCTTGTTTAATGTGGTCATCAACTGCACTACTCGCTCGATGACCTCAGGAGACGCCGCGTCGTCTTTGATGGCGGTCGCGATTATCCCAGTCCCGATAGGCTTTGTCAGGAACAAAACGTCCCCAACCTTGGCGGTCGCGTTCGACATAACCTTTTGAGGATGAACGAATCCGAGAACGACCATCCCATATTTCGGCTCAGGATCATCTATCGAGTGCCCGCCCACTATACTTACCCCAGCCTCAGCGGCGATATCCGATCCTCCTCTAAGAATCTCCCGCATAACCGTAAGAGGGAGGGACTTGGCCGGAAAGCCGACGATATTCAGCGCTATTACGGGTGTCGCGCCCATCGCATAGGCGTCACTGAGGGCATTGGCCGCGGCTATGCGCCCAAAGTCGTAAGCGTCATCGACCAGGGGAGTGAAATAGTCGACCGTCAATACAATGGCCAACTCATCGCTCACCCGGTAGACGGCGGCGTCGTCGGACGTTGTCAAGCCGACCATCACATTTGGATCGGTTACAAGCGGTAAATCGCGCAAGACCTGCGCGAGCTGATCGGGACTCAGCTTACATGCTCAACCGGCTCCGTGTGACAACGTCGTCAACCGCACTTCACGCGCGCCATCTTCAGGCGTCATTTCCCGGCCTCCCTTCATAGTGTTCTGTCGCTATCTTACCCGGAATTGCGCTCCCGTGGCAATAGGTAAGAGACCGGTCTTGGAGATTATGAATATCAACCTCCCCCAGCCTCTCCTTCGTAAGGAGGGGCGCTACGGCGCTTCCCTCCTCTCTTTTCTTATGCTACACTGGTTTTGCCTCATCCGCATCCTTCTGTAAAGGTGTATGACAGGCCATTGCGTATATTGCTATTGGAGGAAATAGTCAGTTGAGAACCGGCGGAATCGCAAAAGTAGATGTGATGTTCGATGCGTCCTGGTGGAGCAAGTTCTATGGGATCGCGTTCGATGAGAGATATGTTCGGGCGCATCCGCGCTTGAGGGCGGAATTGGAAGGCAAGATGCGCCGGGCGTTGTATGAACGGTTCGGGTCCGTAGGACTCGGCTCTGAAAGCGATGAGCCTGTTCCCGTCATCTCCACACAAATGACTCCGCTTAACTACCTCGTTGGGGAGGTATTCGGCTGCAATACTTACTTCTCCGAAGGTAATACTCCCTGCACAATCCCACTTTGTCTTACAGAACGGCAGCTTGAGGAGTTACAGGCTCCCGATGTGATGAACACGCCGGTGATGCAAAAGCTCGCGGAAGATATGGACTGGCTGGAAAGGGAATACGGCTTCGTCATCGGCGACATCAATCCCCAAGGCGTTCTGAACAACGCTATGTGCATAGCCGACGCAGAGATTTTCGTGCTATTCTTGACCAACCCGGAACTGTCCAGGCGGGTCTTGCACATAGTGACCGGCGCGATGATCGAGGCCATTAGTTACATCAAAGGCCGCACGGGAACAAGCTCGATCTCGGTCACCAATATAGTCGGGCAGGTGGCCCCAAAGCTGCTCGTGACAAGCAATTGCAGCACGACGATGATCTCTCCCGATAACTACAGGGATTTTCTGCTCGAATGTGACCAGGCGCTTGCGGACGCGCTGCCGCCGTTTGGCATTCACCACTGCGGATTCGACCTCCAAAAGATGGCGCCGGAGTATAAAAAGATAAACGGCCTGAAATTTCTAGAAGTTGGATGGGGGTCAGATCTGCGATTTGTCCGCGAACTGCTCCCCGATACTCATCTGAACGCGCGTTACAGCCCGGTCAAAATGCGCGACTCCTCGCCGGAAACCATAGACAGGGATGTGAAAGCCCTGATCGAAGCCGGAAAACTGTTAGATAAGCTATCGATCTCTATCTTGGGTCTGGACGACACGGTTCCTGATGAAAACGTAATTGCGTTTTTCAAAGCGGCGGACAGGCATTGGGAGTAGGCGAGGGAGCCAGCGATGAGCGATGAGTAACGAGCGATGAGTCCTATGCGTCGGAAGGCTTTTTGCACCGACGCGGGCTTTAGGTTATAGCTAATGCTTCGGGGTAAAAGCTTCCCGAAGCATAAAAATCCTTTATCACGAAAACACGAAATTTCAGAAAGCACGAAAGCTTGGCTCAAAGAAGAACGCAGATAAACGCTGATAAGCGCAGATGTTAAATGAGAACAAAGAAGTGTCTAGTGGCTTGTGATTAGTGGCTGGTATTCCACTGGCCACCAGCCACTAATCACTCCTTCTCTTTTCGTGTTTTCTTCCTTTCGTGCTTTCGTGATTAAGCTCTTTCGTAGCTTACTTCGCCGTTCCTTTGCTTGACTGGCCGAGAAGCGTTTAAGTATAATGTTTGACAAGGAGGGTTTTGGGGATTCTCCTATGTAAAGGCTTGCTGACCCCTGGTATTACAGGGGTTTTTGCTTATGTATCTAACCCGGGAGGTTCCATTTGCGAGTAATGGTGACGGGCGCAGCCGGTATGCTTGGCACGGATGTATGCCGCGCGCTCGATGAACAACATGAAGTTATCGCAGCGGACATTATCGGTGACTGCAAATGGGTGTCCGCTGACGGCTGCAGGCAGTTGGATATAACGGATTCAGGCCAGACGCTTGAGGTAATCGCCGACGTGAAACCTGAGCTGGTGGTCCACTGCGCCGCATATACCGATGTGGACGGCTGCGAGCGGGACCCGGATAGAGCCTATCAAGTGAACGCATACGGGACGTGGAATGTGGCCGCCGCGTGCGAGCAAGTTGGCGCTGCTATTCTTTATATCAGCACGGATTTCGTGTTTGACGGCGAGAAGGGCGACGACTATGATGAGTTCGACACTCCTAATCCGATCAGCCACTATGGCCGCTCGAAGTGGGCCGGCGAGCAATTGGTACGCGAAGTCTGCCGCAGGCATTACATAGTCCGCACGGCCTGGCTTTACGGTGAGAACGGCAAGAATTTCATAACGACCATCATCAAAGCGGCATCGGAGGGGAAGAACCTGAGAGTCGTGGCGGACCAAATCGGGTCGCCGACATATACAAAGGATTTGGCCGATTTCGTAGCTTCGCAAGCCGGATCGCCCTTATACGGAACGTATCATGTGACCAATAAAGGAAGCTGTTCATGGCACGAACTGGCTGTCAAATCGATTGAGCTTGCGGGGATAAAAGACGTTCACGTGACGCCTATTCAGTCATCCGATTGGCCGACGCCGACGCGGAGGCCGAAACAATCGGTATTAAGACATTTGAGTTTAGAAATGCAGGGACGCGATAACTTGCGAACCTGGGAAGAAGCGCTTTCGGAGTTTGTAGAAAAATGGATTACAGCAAAACAGTAAATCTGCCAAAGACCGAGTTTCCGATGAAGGCGAATTTGCCTCAGCGCGAGCCGGATATTCAGAGCTTCTGGGAGGAGATCGACCTCTACCGGAAGTCGCTGGAGAAGCCCGCGCCCAGAGGCAAGTTCCTGCTGCACGATGGCCCGCCGTATTCAAACGGCGACATACACGTCGGCAACGCGATGCAGAACAAGCTCCCGAAGGACTTCATTACGCGATATATGTCCATGCGCGGCTATCGCGCGCCGTTCGTGCCGGGCTGGGATAACCACGGACTGCCGATAGAGAACAACGTCGCCGCCGAGTTCCGCAAGGCGCACAAGCAGCCCACGCGTATCGAACTGCGGAAACGCTGCCGCGAGTACGCCGGCTCTTGGGTTGACAAGCAGCGGAGCCAATACAGACGGCTCGGCATCCGTGGTGACTGGGAAAACCCGTACCTCACCATGGCAACCGACTACGAAGCAGCAGAGATACTGGTCTTCGCCGATTTGGCGCTAAATGGCTATATCTATCGCGGACTGCGGCCAATTCACTGGTGCGTTTATGATGAAACCGCGCTCGCCGAAGCTGAGATCGAGTACGAGTCACACTCTTCGCATTCGATCTACGTGCGATTTGGCCTTGTCTCCGATCCGAAAGGTGTATTTATCGGAGCGTCCGACGCATACGCTATGATCTGGACGACCACGCCTTGGACGATTCCGGCTAACGTGGCTTTGGCGGTCCATCCTGAATATGAGTATGCTTTGGTCAAGTTCAACGGAGCAACGTATTTAATAGCCGCCGAGCTTCGAGAGGCGGTATTGCAGGCCATAGATGTTACGGAATTTGAAACCATAAAGACGGTCAAAGGGACTGAGCTTGAAGGACTTGTATTCAAACATCCGCTTTTCGACCGCGAGTCACCTATCGTCTTCGCCAGCTACGTTACGCTTGAGGACGGCGCTGGTATCGTTCACACCGCTCCCGGCCATGGCCGTGAGGACTTCCAGACAGGGCAGAAGTTCAAATTGCCTATAATCAATCCGGTCAACGAGAAGGGCGTGTTCACCGATGAGGCGGGGCAATTCGCCGGATTGCGCGTTCTCAAAGAAGGCAATGATGCGGTTGTCGAAGCCCTGCGCGCTACGGGAGCGCTGCTTGCGAGCGGGTTTGTGACGCACAGCTACCCGCACTGCTGGCGCTGCCATCAGCCGGTTATATTCCGAACCACAGTGCAGTGGTTCCTCAATATGGAGCACAACGATCTCAGGAAGCGTATCCTCGATGTTATAAATTCGGTCAATTGGCTTCCGGCGGACGGCCTGAATCGGATCAGGAGCCTGATGGAGTCCGCGCCGGACTGGTGTCTTTCCAGGCAGCGGTCGTGGGGCGTCGGCATCCCGGTCTTCTATTGCCAAAAGTGCGATAAGGAAGTGATAACGCGGGAGTCGTTCGACGCGGCGCATAAGGCGGTGGCGGAGGGCGGCTCGGACGCATGGTTCGAAAAGAGCGCTGAGGAGATATTGCCTAAGGGTTTCAAGTGCCCGCACTGCGGCGGCGAGGAATTCGCAAAAGAGAACGATGTCCTGGATGTATGGTTCGACTCCGGCTCGTCCTGGCGCGCAGTCTGCGCCGCTCGTGAGGAGCTTGGCCTGCCCGCCGACCTCTATTACGAAGGCTATGACCAGTACAAAGCATGGTTCGGCAAATCTCTTATCGTTTCTATGGCGATAACCGGCAAGCCGCCGTTCAAGACCGTCACCGCGCACGGATTCGTCGTGGACGCGCTTGGCCGGGCGATGCACAAGTCGCGGGGCAACGTGGTGAAGACGACGGACGTTATCGCCAAGTGTGGCGCCGATGTCGTCAGGCTAACAGCGTGTTCATTCGACGTTTTTTCCGACGCTAAACTGAGCGATGAAGCCCTTGATAGGGCAAGCGACGCTTACCGGCGCATCAGAAATACATTTAGATTTCTACTCGGCAATCTATACGATTTCGACCCGGAGCGCGACTCGGTCCCGTACGTCGATATGTTGGAGATGGACCGCTGGATTCTCAGCCGTTTGCAAACGTTGGTAAGCCAGGTCAATGATGGGTATGATAAATATGAGTTTCATCGGGTGTTCCACGGGGCGCACAACTTCTGTACGGTTGAATTAAGTTCGCTATATCTGGATATTCTTAAAGACAGGCTCTACGCCTCAGCTCCGCAAGCGCTCGAACGGCGGTCGGCGCAGACAGCGATGTATGAACTGCTTTCGGCTTTGGTCAGATTGCTTGCGCCCGTCCTTTCGCACACGGCGGAGGAGGTTTGGAAGTATATGCCCGGCGCCAATCGTCCGGCGAGCGTTCATTTGGCGGACTTCCCAGAGGTGAACATGAGTCTTGTGGACGCCAAGCTGGAGGCGAAATGGCAAGAGTTGCAGGAAGTTCGCGATGAGGTCTATCGCGTTTTGGAGCAAGCCCGGCAGGAAGGCGTGGTCGGCAAACCGCTGGAGTCAAGAGTGGAGATAAATGCGCCGGAAGCGCGATATAATTTGCTGAAGCAATATGAAGATCAGCTTCCGGCTCTATTGATAGTGTCCCAAGTCGCCCTGGAGAAGAGGGACGAGGGATCAGAACTCCAGGTGAAAGTAATGCAGCCACAGGGCGACAAATGCCGGAGGTGCTGGCTCGTGCTGGAGACGGTAGGCAAGAGCGAGGAGCATCCTGAGCTTTGTGACAGATGCGTAAGTGTGGTTTCGGAGTTGCATGCAGGATAATCTGATCGGGGGAATTTCCCATGGCTAAAGAGATGATGGACCTAAAAAAGTTCAAAAGCATACTTTTTGAAGAGCGAAAGCGACTTGAGGAGAAGGAGCATCGCATAGACAGGCGCAACAGCTCCGCAAGTGAATCAGGGGAACTTGGCGATCTGTCCGACTATGACAATCACCCGGCGGATGCGGCTACTGAGACGGAAAACCGCACAAAAGACCTGGCCTTCGATGAGAACATCAACGAAATGATCGGTCAGATCGATGAGGCGCTCCGAAAGATAGAGGACGGCACGTACGGAATGTGCGATCGCTGCGGCGGACAAATCAACCCAGCGCGTTTAGATGCCATTCCATACGCGACGCTCTGCATCGACTGCCAGGATATAGTCGAGGAACTGGGATAAACCGCTTGCAAGACCGCAGAGGAAGACTGGAGTTCTACATCGCCGCCGCTGGGGCTGTTATCGTCGATCAGTTAAGCAAGTTCATAGTCAAATCTATCCTGCCTAAAAGTGAAACGATCACAATTATCCCCGATGTTTTCGATATAACCTCGTATTACAATAAGGGCGCCGCTTTCGGTTTGATGGAAGGCTCCCGCGAGCTGCTTGTTTTAATCAGCATCGTAGCTATTTTCGCCATTGTAAAGCTCAGGTACCAGCGGTCGAAAAGCCGCCTGCTGGCGGTTTCGCTGGGGTTGATTCTCGGAGGAGCGCTCGGCAATTTGATCGACCGGCTGACTATCAACGCTGTATACGACTTTCTCGATTTCCACAGATGGCCGGTGTTCAACCTTGCGGATGTGGCGGTAACTATCGGCGGCGCGCTGCTGGTGATCTATTGGATTAAAACGCCGCGAGAAATATAAGATAATGCGACCTATACTCTTTGAAATCGGACCTTTGCCGATCCGAGCATACGGCTTTATGATGATGATAGGGTTCATAATCGGACTCTACAGGGCTGTTCGCGCCGCTGGGAAGCGCGGGATGGACACATCTTACGTCGTCGATACGGCTCTATATGCGCTCATATCGGGAATTGCCGGCGCGAGGTTGTTCTTCATTCTCCTGAACTGGCCCGAATTCAAGGGCAACCTTGGCTCCATCCTAAGTATCTGGGAAGGCGGACTGTCGTTCCACGGCGGTGTGCTATTTGCGGTGGCGGCGGTCTACATCTATGCAAGATCAAAGCGCATACCGTTTATGCAAATAGCCGACCTCCTGGCTCCATCATTGGCAATTGGATACGCTTTCGCCCGGATTGGCTGCTTTCTGAACGGCTGCTGCTACGGAATTCAGACGGACCTGTTTTTTGGTGTCAGATTTCCTGATTTATACGACCTACGGCATCCCACACAGCTATACGCTTCCGCCGCGAGCTTCCTCATCTATCTTGCCTTGACCCGTGTGGAGAAATGGCAAATGCCGCAGGGGTATGTGTTTGCCGCATACCTGGCTATGTATTCCGTATACAGGTTCTTGATCGAATTCTTGCGAAAAGGCGCGACCGCGGAAGTCCTGGCATTCGGGCTGACAGAAGCGCAGATCGTGAGTATAGCAATTTTCGTGGTGGCAGGAATTGCGTTGTGGAGGATTAAAAGAAAGGCTGGTGAACACTAACCACTAGCCACCAATCACTCCCTCGCCCCTAACGGCTCTGAAGCGAAAGTATCCATCCGTAGGCCGTCTTTCAAGCCCTCGTCGAAGTTGAAATAAGCAGCCGCCGCGGCCATTGCGGCGTTGTCGGTGCAGAGTTTAGGGGGTGGGGCGGAAACGGCGATTCCCAATAGTTCGCCGCGCTCCTTCATCTGGCGTTGTAAAGCTCGATTTGCGGCGACTCCGCCTGCGATCAATACACGATTGACGCCCTTCATTTTCGCCGCTTTCATAGTGTTCTCGACCAGAACGTCCACTACAGCCTGCTGGAAGCTGGCGGCGACGTCTTCGATTGGAACCGTCTCGTTCTGCTGCACAAAGCGTATGACCGCCGTCTTGAGGCCGCTGAAGCTGAAATCCAGAGAGTCGCCGACCTTAGCCCTGGGGAACTTGACCGCGTCAGAATTCCCGTCCTGCGCCAGCTTATCAATAATCGGGCCGCCGGGGTAGCCAAGCCCCATCGCTCTCGCGCATTTGTCGAACGCCTCGCCCGCCGCATCGTCCCTGGTTCTTGCCAGAATGCGATATTCGCCGTGGCCGGTCATATACACAATGTCCGAATGTCCACCGGAGACGATGAGGCAGATAAAGGGGAATTCCAATTCTACTTCGGTGAGGAAATTGCCGTAGATATGGCCCGCAAGATGGTGGACCGCCACCAATGGCAGATTTAACGTGTAAGCGATGGCTTTTGCGGCGGCTACTCCTACTATCAACGCGCCGATTAGTCCGGGCCTGTTGATTGCGGCTATGGCGTCAATATCAGCAAGCTTGCAGCCTGCCGTGTCCAGCGCTTCCTGTATTGTGGGCAGTATCAACTCCACATGCTTGCGCGAAGCCACTTCGGGGACTATTCCGCCATATTTCTGGTGAAGGTCGATTTGAGAGGCGACTATGTTTGACAGTATCTTCCGCCCGTCTTCAACAACGGCCGCGGATGTCTCGTCGCAACTGGTCTCGATTCCTAGGATTTTCATATTTTATTGTTTCTACTCACGAGAGGCTTCGGCGCGAAAAGCGAGCGCCGAAGCATAGGGACTTGCTAGTGGAATTCGACTTCGGCTGTGGCCTCCGAATCCTCCGCCTCTTTTTGCAAAATTTCTTTGAATGACTCGAACTTAGCCCGGTAGTCGGGGTCAAACATATTGTTGATCCACATTACGATGGCGTTTTCGTTGTTGTCAGTGTAGTAGCCGCGCCTGATTGCGGCGGGTGTGAAGCCATATTTACGATAGAGATTCTGCGCCACCGTGTTGCTCTCGCGAACCTCCAGCGTGACTCTTCGCGCTCCCCTGTCCATAGCTTCCTCCAGCATAGCCACCAATAGCTGCTCGCCTATCTTCTTTCCACGTTCGAGCGGGTCAACGCCTATTGTTGTTATGTGCGACTCTTCCATAATAATCCAGAGTCCCGCGTAGCCGACAACGCGCCCCCCGATTTTCGCCACAATATAGTAAGCCGATCTGTTGCTGAGTTCCGTCAAATAAGCCGACTCGTGCCAGGGCGTTGCGAAGCACTGTTTCTCGATCTCCATAACCTTCGGCATATCAGAAGGTTTCATCCGTTCTATTGTTACGCCTTGGATCAAACGCTCGCTCCCTCATCTGGGCTTTTGCCGGAAGTTTAGCACAAACCTGAGAGTCAGTCAAACAAAAAGGCAGTCGTTAGTGGCTAGTATTTCACTAGTAGTCCGTTCCATAAATCAGTTTACTCATATTGTTAGTGGGTCTCCGGTGTAAGTCCATTGGAACGGCCGTGCGTTCTGGTTGTAGGACTCTATGTAATCAAGCGCTTTGGCGACGAGTTGCTCCTTGGAGTCGAAGATGCCGCGTTTTAGAACCTTGCGGCTCAGGATGCTGAACCAGAGTTCAATCTGGTTCAGCCAACTGGCGTGTGTCGGTGTGAAATGGAACTTGATCCTGGGATGGCGCTTCAGCCACTCCCCAACGTTTTCGTGCTTATGAACGCTAAGATTGTCGACGATTATATGCAGCTCACCAGACGGATAAGCCTTGTCCAGCTTCCGCTAGATTGACGGACAAAGGGGCCAAGGTCCACTGCGAGTTCCTGTTCAAGAATGAAGGCAGGGGATGTACAGTAAAGATGGGTTTTCCTGAGAACGCATGGGCGAGTGGAGAAGGCGGCATCGGGAGCTTGTCTGGGTTTCGTTCCTTAGGAACCTGGGAGCAGATATCGAATACCCCGAAAAGCACGGAGTTCTCGTCATCAAGTATGATAGCCATATACTCCGGCTGACGCCGGGCTCCAAGACGGCGGACTAGATGGCTCGAAGATCAGGTTGCAGGCAGCAGCGAGCACGGGCTACTATCCCGTCCAGATACCAACAGCCTCGGTGGTTAGAGCTCTGGGCGGATGGGCGCAGTATAGCCAGAGAGAACACAGGCTACTAATCTGGCTGAAAGACCACTCACAGGGGAAGCGGTAGGCCAACGGCCTTACGGCTGGCAGCCCTGGTTCCATGTTAGTCGAGAGTCTTGTTCCCGGAACGGACAATACGGTATCGGGAATAGATTCCCGATAATACACCGTTCTATCGCACTTCGACAACGCTGACTCTCCCGTATGCTCTGTTTCAGGGAATAGAGGTATCGGATTCGGAAATCCGGCTTTGGTGTTGGGGTGGCTGTTCCCGACAAACCGGGACAAGTCGGAAGCAGCCACCCAGTCACGTACAACGCGCGACGGGCGACGAACGACCGTCAACCTCCCTACCGCGCCAACAATTCCTTCAGCTTGACCGGTCGTCCTTCCTGGGCGGATTTGAGCGCGGCGCGGACGACTGCCAGGTTGAGCAAGCCGACTTCGCCGGTGACTTCCGGCTTGGCTCCGGTGCGGATGCAGTCGCCGAATTCTTCCAGTTCTTCCGTCCGCTCATCAACACAGACGCCTTCTACTACTTCCTCACCTTTTCCGCGCGCCCAGACGATGCGGACAGGCGCGCCCCAGGAACTATAGAGGCTCGCCGCCGTGCCGTGTATGTTCACGTAGTAGATCGACGGCGTGGCGTAGTTGGAGCCTAAATAGCCGACAACGCCGCTTTCGAATCGCAGGACGCTGGCGGTGACGTCAACGTTCTCGCCGGGAATCGCCCTGTGCGCCATGAATGACGAGACCTCGGCGATTGGACCAAGCGCGCACTGCATGGTGTCGGCGCAGTGTACGCCTAGTTGGATGAGCGGCAGGGCCGGGGCTTTTTCAGGATAGTATCGCCAGAGATTGGGAGTAAGTCCCATTCCTCCGGCATGGGAGAAGTTGCCTTCGGCGCCGACTATCGTGCCCGCCACTCCCGCGTCGACAAGCTCTTTGAGTTTTCTATGGCTTCCGTATCTGCGGAAATTGTGCCCGACGGCCAGTGTGACTCCCGCGTTGCGGCAAGCGTCGATCATGGCATAGGCGTCCTCTATCTCGTTGGCTATGGGCTTATCGACGAAGACGTGTTTGCCTGCCGCCGCCGCGTCCAGGGTGTTTTCTCTGTGGGCGAAATTTGGGGTGACTATAACGACGCCTTCAACCGAATCGTCGTTGAGAACCTCATCTATGCTCGACGCGGCGCGGCAGCCGAATTGCTCCGCGACTTGCTTGCACGAGTCTTGAGACACGTCGTAGCAGCTAATGAGACTGAGTTTTTGGCTGCCGGCTATTCTTTCGGCCATGCCGCGCCCGAAGCCTCCGGTTCCGATTACCGCCAGGCCGATCGGGCCGCTTTTGCTTTTGCTTGTGGTTGTCATTTAAGAAATCCCTCCAGAGATTCTTTAGGTCTCCGGAGGGTTAAATCCTTCAGAATAAACAGAAGTATGGGGACGCTACAGCGAGCGTCCCCTACAAATTGATGAGGTTAGAAGTGGAGTCCAATAGAAAGGGCGGTTAGACCGTCGTCGCTGGGATTTTCTCCGGCCAAATATCTTCCTTCAATGAAGAAACCGCTCTGGAACTCTACTCCGGCCATAAGCTGCCATGCGAATGATGCGCCGTCATCGAGTTGCATTTCGGGGATTGGATCATTTGCCCAGTAGACTCCGGCGCCAAGAGCGAAGTAGAGCGGATAGTCGCGCGCGACCGTGCGGCGCTTGAAGTTCAGTAGAACGGGCACAAGGGTAGCATCGCCGCTAACGGACGAGATCTGGGTGTAGTCGGCGGACAGGGTCAGGCTGCCTGGTGTTCCATTGGATAGCTTGTTCAACGGCATCTCGTACTCCAGGCCGCCGTAAAGCTCGTTGCTGTCTTCCAAATCGCCACTTGTGAAGAATATGCCGGCGCGAACGTTTAGATGCGGGCGGGTGTCGAGCTGATCGTATTCGCCGTAGATATTCGTTGCGCTGATTGGCGCGGCGACAAAAATCAGAACGGCCGCCACGAGCAGAGCGACAAACAGATGTTTTGTCATTGTCAGGGTCCCCCTCATTCGACGTGTAATAATCGGCGTATAGCTACCAAGCGTAACGCACGCCGAGTATTATACCATGGTCTGTCGCGCCGTTGAAACGGTCAATGTCGTGGGTCTGGCGGTAATTGGCGAAATAGCGGATACCCAGGCTCGATTGGAGTCCGACCTCCAGGCTGTAGTCAAGGAAATCGTCACGGTTCGCTAAAGAACCGTCTTCGGTGACGCCGTGAAGGGATAGAGCGGTGTATATGGGTTTGCCGTTGCAGACTCTTATGCACGCGTTGTCCAGAGACGCATAGTAATCCCAATCATAATCCACATCATCTTTATTCTCATACTTGCCCGCGGAGAGAGTATAGTTCCAGGGGCCTGCTTTGCGGTATCTGAGGCCGTATATCTCGTAGGTTTCGTCAAGGTCGTCGAACCTGTCAATATCGTGGAAGGATTGGTGTTTTATGAAAAATTCGTAGCTGCTGTTTCCTCTTTGCAACCGGATGCCCGGCTCCAGTGTGCCCCGGTAACGGTCCGGCTCGAAGCTCTCCTCGTCCGTGCTCTTGATCAGCGTCAATATCCCGCCATAGAAGTATAATTTGGCGCCTTTAGCTGAACCATAATCAAACCAGATGTTGATGTCCGCTAAGTAATCATAAACGTCGCTTTGCGCGTAGTACCCGGCCATTATGTCCCCGTGGACGTGCGTCCCGAACAGGGTGGGCTGGGGTATTGCTTCGGACTGGGCGAGAACGCCGCGGGCAAAGAGCGCCAGAATCGCCAGCGGCAGCATAAGTCGCGCGAGGCGTAGGATCGATGAATAAGAAAGAGGATTTTTCACTCGCATTCTCCTGAAATATGGCTCTGCAACAGGTTCCTGCTGAGTGTACCCTGATGATTTAGCGGTTAAACGTATTGTGAGGTGAGGGAGTTGTCGGTTGATAGTTCTATGCGTCGAAAGGCTTTTTGCGCCGACGCGGACTTCGCGAACGCTTCGGGGTAAAAAGCTTCCCTAAGTATAAACATTAAACCGGCTTCGGCTTCAAAGAACAAGCCGAAGCATCTGTATAGGCTTCTATTAGGACATCGCGCGTCCGCAGCGGTCCATGCCGGATTCTTTGGAAAGAGCGCAGACGCTTTGGGGCGGATAGAGATCGTAAAGCAGAATCAGGCTTCCGAAGTGAGAGTAGAACTTGGGATCAGCCGCCTGGTATCTATCTTTAAGCTCAGTCAAGCCCGAACAAGTGGATTCGCATGCGCCTGAGATCTTCAAATTCTGTATAAGCGCGTCGAGGTCAGTGGACATAATCTCACGCTCGTCCTTTAACCAGAGCGTCCAATACAGGCTGTAGGGATTTGCTTTCACTTCCTCAGCGCGGAGGGCGTCCTCCTGGATAGCTGAAAGGAGGGTTTCGACCAGAGACTCCACATCGCGGGATTGCGCTTCCTCTGACTCGGCCAGCAGCGCCAGAAGGCGTTCCGCTTCGGTGTTGAGTGTAAGTAGCTGGTCAGCCCATGCCATCACTTGTGAAGCGGGCGCAAGACGGTCGAGCATACCCTGCTCGAATTCGCTTATCTGTGGGGAACGTTCAACCCGGCCCGCGGCGCGGGCTTCACGGTATCTCTTTATCAGACCCGAAACGCGTCGAGATTTGCTTATAATCATAATACCAATCCCTCCAATCGTCCTGCCAAATGCCGCCGCGCCAAGCGCAAGTAAATGCGCTAAGGTGAGGCAGGCTTGTTTTACAGAGCCAATAATCAATACTAGTAGAGCAGCGGAGGCCGCCGCCGGTG
>JAUSEB010000065.1 GCA_030650495.1 Armatimonadota bacterium
GTGGATCCCAAACCGCCAAATATCTCTTCAAACTTCACTTTTGTTTTAGGTCCGTATCGTCCGCTTCCCTGATCCGTGATACTTGTGATCACGCCGTACTTCATCTGAAATTGCTGTACTGCGCGGGTTGTCGCAGGGCCATAGAATCCACTCACGGTACCTTCCGGATAAATATCTTTGTCGCGCGCAAGTGCCTCCTGCAACAAACGTACCTGGTCATTACGCTCCCCTGGGTTCAGGATACGAGAAGGAACACCGACCGCCACTGCAGATACGGATGCGGCCTGCTCTGTCGCTTGGGAAGATACCGGAGGCGCTGGAGCTTCTGTGGACGCCGTACCAAAAACTTCCGCAATCTTTGCACGCGTCTGGGGACCTACTGCGCCCACGGTCGGGAGTCCGTATTTTTTCTGGAAGGCCCGAACGGCACGCGCGGTTGCAGGTCCGAAATAACCGGATGCAAGACCGTCGGGATACACGTCTCTATCCGTCGCAAGAAGCACCTGCAATTTCTTCACATCGTCATTTCTGTCGCCCACTGCAAGGTTCCGGGAAATAGCCGTACTGATTGAAACGCCTGCCTGTGCGAGTTTTGCCTGGATCGCGGCTTGGATGCTGGCGATCTGCTGTTTCAAGTCCGTGACTTTGGAAACCGTACTGGCCGCTGGAGTCGGAGCTTGTGTGAACGTCCCTCCTCCACCGCCGCCTCCACCACTGCCGCCGCTCCCGCCGCCGCCCGATGAGGTACCACTACTGCTCCCGCAGGTGCCGGATGGGGTTACGACCGTATCGCCATTTTGCGCAGGGATAGTAAGCTGTGACTCGTTGCTGCCGCACGTCACAGAAATGTTTCTGCTATTGGCAAGATTTTTTCTGTCTCCAGACGTAATGTCTACAGAAGCGCCGCCGCCGCCAGTAAACGTCATATCGCCTCCGCTCAAGCTCATGGTATTGAAGCCACTGCTGGATTTCAACGTGTAGCTTGAATCATCGCTCGGGAGCACCAGAGTTACATTTTCAGAGACAGTTACATTGTCCGCCAACGCGTATGCAACAGGCACAACTAACAAAGCCGTTAGGATGCCAAGAATTAGTTTTGTATTCTTCATTGGTATGCCGGATGTTAAGCCATAACTTTAGGCATTCCTGCTAAGAGGACGCCTGCAGGCCAAATGCCTGTTACTGACACGCCCCGAGCTCCAATACAAGCGGCAGTTGCGTAACGGTATTATTTGTCCCGATATATAGGCGCCAAAGCTGTGTGGAAGAACCAGCACGCATTTGTA
>JAUSEB010000077.1 GCA_030650495.1 Armatimonadota bacterium
CGCAAAGTGGAAGATGTCTTCGGGAAACTCGAACTCGACGCCGGGGGTGTAGCAGAGTTCGATGAGTGTTTCATTGCCTGGAAGTTGTATGAAACAAAGCTGGTTGCCGGCGGGAGAGACGCTCCGGCGCAATTCCTTGAAGCCAAAGACCTCGCTATAGAATTTGACCGAGCGGTCTATATCACGAACGCGGATTCGGACGTGAAGAAACTTGGATTGGAAGTCGGACATCGGCAAGCCTCCTTAGAGTGGTTGTTGTCGCTGTCCCATTATACCCACACAGTGTTTATTTCGGGAACAAGATTCCCGAAACACCGAATAACGTCGAGCCAAGCGAGTTCGACCCGCCAATGCCGGGATTGGGGACGCTTTTCTCGGTAAGCCGTGGGCTTCTGCAAGCGGCAAATATACATGACGACCTGCTTACGGGCAACGTCGTGGCGGCTGATGGGCGAACAAACTTCGGCGAGGCATTGAGAGAGTTTCACATGGCTGGATGAAGAGTTAGTCGGAGCGGCGGAGAAAGACGGCCGGTAGCTGGTAGTTGCTAGCTTTTGTATCTGCGATATGCTTGTGGCGCTAATGGTTATGCAACGATAAGAGCTTTAGTATCTCCTCTACCCCTTCTTCTTCAGCGGCGAAATCCGTGTACTGCAGTGTTTGCTTTGGAGAGATTTTCACATCCGGGACGTTGACGGATGTTTTGGAAATAAGAGGCATACACAGTTTAATTGCTCGCTTCCATTCCGCCCTTCGCAAGCGCATTTTCTCAAGACTTCGCATATCTCCAGCCGACTGCAATATATCTTCCTGTGTTTTCCATAGAATATTATGAACAGCGCTTGCGACAAGAAACGGGATAAACCTGTTAGGCTTGGAACTGGCGTATTTATCGGCAAAGTCGTGAACGACAGATAGCATTTCCATACCCTCCGCCCGGTTGCCATTCTTGTAAGCTTTTTTTGCTTCCCACATAGCCTGCCGGGCTATTTGGCGCGCTTGCGCGCCTGTCGGAAATCCACACGGCATTTCCTCCAGGCCGCCTGACAAAATATCGTTCAGATAAAGATACATGTAGCTATCTACGGCTGCTTTAGGCCATATATTCCCATCGGTAACTACTCGAATATCCCGTGAGGATGGGAGCCTTGCCTGAGTTGCGCGAAGCTCGGGCCGCGAATTTCCCTGCTTCAATAACTCCAAAACTTCAGCCCACTCAGATTTGGACAACGAGAATGCGCACCCATCACTTTCCGGTATTACTTTATTACCACGGGTTATGAGCCTGTACCGCAAAAAGGCCATCACGTAATAAGGTTTTGCATTACTTTTGTCAATCTCTGCGATTTTCTCAAGTTCTTGCTTCGCCTGGTCGTAGTCGAGTTCCTGAAGAGCAATTGCGTATCTGGCCGGAAGATAATTAGGATCAATGGCAATACATTTTTTCAGCAATAGCCGGGTATTAGGCCTTTGATCGTTTTTCTCTTCCCCCATCGCGAATAAGCGCAGGATGCCTGAACCTGAAAATGTCTGCCTGTAAAGGTAAACCGGGTCATTCGGGTCGAGCTTTGCGGCTTGTGAAATCAGATCATCGTCGTCTAAAAGCGACGCCTTGGCATATAGCGCATCTGCTAACCTTTGAGGGGATAAACTTTTCTCATTGATAATGTGTATTTTTATCTTATAAGATTGACTCTCCAGAGCGTCAACAGGTATTCCTCGCTCTGTCTCGTCTTGCTGTTCGAAGGAGTTAGTGATAAACAATACGCCTATAAAAAGCGCGAGTATGATTAGACCGGAAATCAAGAAACGTATTTTAGACATATTAGCCTTGAAACGTCAATTGGATAAGTTGATACCTTTTAGCATAAGGTTGGCCTGATTTTAATATCTTATAAGGAGCAAAACATATGAATTTCGGGCGCTTCGGACCCGTGCGGCCAGCAGGCTGACTGCGGAACGAACACATACACCACTCATCGCTCGTTACTCATCGCTCATCGCTGGCAACTCCCTCCCAAACCTCTCTTCCACAAGCCGCTTCGCCGTTTCTTTGTCGTCTTGGCGGAGGCGGCCTTCGATCACTTCGTTAGTCAGGAACTCCTTGGCTTCACGGAGAATCGGACCGGGGGAAATATGGAGGATTTCCATGATTTCCCTTCCGCATAATGGGCTTTTCAGGCGCGAAATATCCACTTCGGACTGAACCTCATCCACTCTGCTGAGGAACTCGACAAGGTCTACTGAAGGCATCGCCGTGTTGCTTGCGGCTTTGTCGGCTCTTGTGAGCGCAATCAGATCAGGGAGCAAATCGCCGGTGTCTCGGATCAAACGCCGGACGGCGGCGTCAGACCAGTTGCAATCGTATTCGCCAACGCGGAGGTGCAGCAAAACCATCTTTGAGACTCGCGCAATCTCGTCATTTGAGAACCTCAGCCGGTTCATTATCCGCCTGGTCATGTCCGCTCCGACATTTTGGTGCGTGTAGAAATGCACGTTGCCCTTTTCGTCCACGGTCCGCGTATCAGGTTTGCCAATGTCGTGGAACACCGCCGCCAGGCGCAAAAGCAAGCCGGACTCATGCGGCAGCGCTTCCAGGGTTTTCAACGTATGCGTCCAGCAGTCATATATGTGGTAGATATTCTGGGTGACGCCGTACATGGCCGATAGTTCCGAGGCGAATTGGGAAATGAGACCTGTTTCGCGCAGAAGCTCCAGACCCCTTATCGCATTTGGCGACATGAGCATTTTCGTAAACTCGTCCCGAATCCGCTCTTTGCTGACGATGGAGAGGCGTCCGATTTCCTCTTTGACGGCTTCGTAAGTATTTGCCTCGATGGTGAAGTCGAACCGCGCCGCGAACCTGATGGCGCGCAGCATCCTAAGCGGGTCTTCGGCGAATGTGGCTTTGGGATCGGCTGGAGTGCGGATTATCTTGTTCTTAATGTCGGTGAAGGCAAGTCCGAGAGGATCGATTACCTCGCCGGTGTGGAGATTTTCCAGAAGGGTGTTTATTGTAAAGTCCCGCCGCAGAGCGTCTTCGCGGAGCGATGCTAATTTGACCTCCGGTTTGCGGCTTTCGGGTTGATAGGCCTCCGTTCGGGCGCTGACCAACTCCACCTGGCCGCCATTGACCGTGATCATCGCCGTGCCGAATCGTGGAAATAGAACCGGAACGTGCTCCGCGACGCCCTTTTTGCGCAAAAACTCAGCAAGAAGCGTTGCATCGCCTTCCAGGACTATATCGATATCCTGTTGTGATGAAACGCCAAGCTCCTTATCGCGCACGATACCGCCTACGAGGTAAAGCTTGCCCTCGTAATCCGTGCCCTTAGTTGCCCTCCTCAGTTTGTCTAGAGTTTCCACTGTTTAACCGGCCTATCGCTGATTCAATTGCTTGTTCGAGTTCGCGCTGGCGGATCGTGACCGTCAAGTCGCCGCGAGTCCGTTCCAGAACTCCCCGCACCATATCAGTCGTTCTGCGAAGCCCGGAGGTTACGGCATCGGGATAGTCGAACGTCACCAGCACGTAATAAACATCGTCCATTATCTGAAGGAGCTGTTCTCCGCGAACGACATCTCCCTCTCTTATTATGTCCAATACATGGCGCCTGCATTCGCCGATTGCTTCGCCAAGTCCATTTAAGTACGCGGGGCACTCCACGCCCAGTTCTTCGTGGCTGGGCATCCGCTGGTCTAAAACAATCGCCAGTGTAAGCTCGGACTCGGCGTATTCCTTCTGCGCGTCCTGCACATAACCCGTGTAGTAAATATCAAGATGGTCTTTCTTCAGGAATTCTTTCAGCTCTTCGACCTTCACTTTAGCGGTCTGCATGAGCTTACGGGCGTCGTCGAACTCTTCCCGGTGCGTCGCCCGGATGGAATTGGCGGACAGGCGGATGATCTCGCGTGAGATCGTGAGCGCATGTTCGCGAGCCTGGTTCTTCCGATTCAATTCAGTGCGAATGTCTTCTGCTATTTTCTTCAGATTTTCCAAATCAAAGCCTCTCTGTAATGCTTTTCCTTATACTTGTGCGAGCCGGCAACATCTTAGCAGATAGGCGGAAGTAAGGCAAGAGAGTTGAGAGTTTAGAGTTTAGAGAAGGGAGTCGTGTTCCCGGTGTTTCGGCATTTCAATGCCGAAACCGACTACATGCCCCGACAGCGGTTTGTTTCGGGATTTCCATTCCGCTACGCTTCATTCAAATCCCGAAACAACGGCCCCTAGCGGCTAATTCGTTTCAACCCATTTTCACGCGTGTTTTAACGCTTCCCGCGAAACGATTTCACGCTCAAGTTGAGCGTGGGAATAATTCGTTTTGTTGACTTTTTTATTTTCCGCCTCTCTCCCTCGTGGAAGGGATCATTAACCACAGATGTACACAGATAAACACAGATGATCGGATAGCTTTTTATAGCTGTCAGCTGTCAGTGTTGTTGTTGGTTTTTGACTCATCACTCATCGCTCGTTACTCATCACTAAATTTGTCTCCCATGTACATGTACCTGAAAACGGCATTTTGACATCGGTACTGGGGCTAACAGACTGAGATATTTTCGTGGTATTTTAGCGAACAAGTGTTTGGGAGGGGGTCGAGTGAGTCGCAAGAGTCGGGGGAGTCGAGGGATTGGAGACCTTCGGTGGGTTGAGGCGCTGGGTCGGGAGACCCGCGCACAGCGAGGTGTCGTTCTCGTCATGACAGTAGCGCATCACGATTGGCTACCTGAAAAACACATCCGAACTTACGTTGATGTACGATATCCGCCACTGGTTGCCAACCTTGATAATAGTCAAGTTGATTACGGCAGGGCCGGTCTCGAAATCGGCTCTAGAGGTGTAACTGCCGCTGATCATTATGCCAGTTCCGGCCCTCACCGAGATAGTCGCCTGTCCTTGTGACCCATAGTACGTCTTCAGCTTACCGAGTTTTCTGTACTTCCTGAACAATGCCTTCATGGGCGCACGCTCAGTAACGGTCATGGGCCGGTACGCGCGGCTTTCGAACTCTCTCACTTCCCACCGCGAAGCTATTGCAGGAATGGCTGCGTCCGCGTATTGTCGTCCCTCTTTATCCAAAGCGACGCCTCTGCAAGCCACATAGACACCGATAAGAAGGATTGCGCCAACAATGCCTACCACTATTCCTTTCTTCATCTCATCTGAACCTCCGAGGATGGTAAACGGTTATCACCATAGTAGAGCGTGTTCTTCATAGTGTTTCTATTTAGCCATGCGCTTTGTTTACTCCTGCTATTGAGTTATTTGGCCAGCCAGTGATGAGCGATGAGTAACGAGTGATGAGTATCAAGACAAAACGGCGCCTTCGGCGCCGGCATCGGCAGCAGGCTACCGATGCAACAAAACTCTGATAGTCGTCCATTTACTGCTCCTTTCAGAAACTTTGAGCGGTTCCTGAAATAGAGCATGATGGACGACTCCCGTATATGTCAAACCTTGGGAGTCTCCCCGGCAAAGCCGGGGCTTTGCCCTTATCAATTAAACTGGTTCAGATGGCTAGAGAAAGTATGGAATCTAATATACGCAAATAGAGAGGATGCTACGGCAACCGCTTCTCCTGTTGCCTCTCAAATTCTTTGAGCGCGTCTATCCAACTTACTTGTGCGGTCGACACTAGACATGAAACAGTACCGCTTCGTTCAGCAGAGGCAGCTTCTTCAGTTTGAACCGCCGCTCGAACAGGTCATCGGATTCCTGCTCGATCTCCACCAACCCCAGGAATTCGGCAAATCCCTTGAGGCAGCGCCAGGAATAACAATTACGCGCCTCTTTTTCCGGCGTGCTATAGGATATCGGTGGAACCTCTTTCAATACTATGGGGAATGCCCGTAGGAAGGCATCTTCATAGAAACCGCTCGGTCGCCAATCGCCGCCATAGCGGTGGAACAAGTAAAGAGTGAACAGGAACGAGCGTTGGATAAAGTCGATCTCCGGGTAGCCGTCCCGGTAACCCCAGTTGAACTCCTCGGCATAGGTCCGCAGAAGTCGAGGATAGATGCCGGCCATACCGCGCTCACCCAACAGCTTTCGACAGTCGCGACCAAGGATGAACTTGCCCTTGTACTTACGCACCAGCCCGGCAAGCTCGGCGACGATGCGGGTGACATGCATATCATAAAGGTCGGTCTCTGTGCGGATATTGCCGAACTGGGTATGCTTCTGATATCCAACTTCGCCCCAATATGCCAGTCCCGCCTCGCGCAAGAATTTCCGCGGTAAATTGCCGGTGGCGGTCGGTTTGAGTCCCTGGTCGCCAATCGCCTCCGCCAACAATTGAAACAGCGTCAGAATCGGCGCGGACGGCTGCGTATCAAGACAGGATGGGAATGTGACCAACTCCGGGGAATCGAAAGGATAATACAGAATTCCGTTCATTTGATCTGACGACAGCCCGTGAAACTCGTCCCTTGGCGCGCTATTGCGCTGTTGCACAAAACCATTCAGAAAGACCTGAGCTTCTTCACGCGAGGCAAACTGTTTGCCCTTCATTGCCTCGCGAACGTCCGAAAATATCTCTTCGTGCAGGCCGGACGGCGAAGATGTCTCCTCCCGCCCAAGGCAGCATTTCTTGTATTTCAATCCACTGCCGCACGGGCAAGGATCGTTTCTTCCTACATTCCGCATGATCTCTTACCTCATATCTTATTTGTACCCTCGTTTCCTTATTCCTTCAAGCAAGAGCCTGCCAAATGGCAAAACCCCGCCATCCAGACGAGGTCTTACTACAAAACTTATTAGGGCAAGGAACCGTTGGGAAACAGTCTGCATTTCGATTCCTCTTCCGGTGTTATCAAAGGTCTTGGAGCCAGCCTCTTACCGCGCGCCGATACGCGCATCGCAAGACCCATGCCGAAAATCACAAGCTCCGCCCGGTGGACAAGCCAGCAGAAGCGTGTCGCTATCCTGATTGCCAGTTTACGGTTTTAGTTTTCGCAATACTTGACCTAAGTCAAGTTTCCCGTGTAGGTTATCTGGTATAATTTGCCATAATGAGGCGAGAGGGTTAGCAACCATGAAGCCGCCCGGCGTTTCGAACTCTGAGGCGCGAGAGATCAAGTATCTCCGTCTTTCCATAACCGATAGCTGCGACATGCGATGCGGATACTGTGTGCCCCATCGCACGTCCATCGCGCACGTCGCCGACCCTCTCTCATCTGAGGAAATTGCTCTTCTCGTCAACGCCTTCGCCAAAAACGGAGTTACTAAAGTCAGGTTTACGGGCGGAGAACCGCTTCAGAGGCCGGATGTGACCGGGATCATCAGTTCCATAGTCGGGATCCCTGGAATAGAGACCGTGGGGCTGACGACTAACGGTCGTTATCTAAAGAAACTGGCGGCGAATCTCGCCGGGGCCGGCATGAGGAGAGTCAACATAAGCCTTGACAGTCTGGACCGAAAGACATTCCGTCTCATAACCGGCTGTGACGCGCTTAATGATGTGTTGGATGCTATCGACGCGGCTCTTGGAGTCTTTGAAAAGGTGAAGATCAACACGGTTGTGATGCGAGGGATTAACGACCGGGAGATACCGGCCATAGCCAGTCTGGCGATGAGTCTTCCAGTTGAAGTGAGGTTCATCGAGCTAATGCCACTTGGGCACAGCGCGAGCGAGTGGGATATGATGTTCGTCTCCGCCTCCGAGATAAGACGCGCTCTTGGAAACATTGAACCTCTGCCTTACTCAGGCGACTCCTCCGCAAGGATGTATAGCTTGAATGGCGGGAGATCCCGTGTTGGGATAATAAGTCCTATGTCGGAAGATTTCTGTTATGGCTGCGACAGGATTCGCGTGACCTCATCGGGCAAACTCAGGCCGTGTCTTCGCCTTCCGGTGGAGGAAGATATAAGGCCGCTGCTTCGAGATACGGAGCTGCCGGCAAGACTCGGAGAGATGATCGGGCGGCTCAGCCATCACAAGCTGCCGCAGGCGTCTTTAGAGAGCGCCGTGCAGGCTGAGGCCATGTGCTCGGTCGGGGGATAGTATATCTGACTTCAGCGTCGAGATGATTAGCTTGTCGGAGCTTGTGCGAACGGCTCCAGCGGGAGGGTGGACTTGTGAGTGGGCTGCAAGCGGCGGATTCCACGGACAAATACTACGTAGAAATCCCGGATTACGACTACTGGAAACGGCAGATCGAATGCCAGTACGCTTGCCCGGTTCACACTGACGCGCGCGGTTACATACGCGCGATTGCGGATGGAGATTACGAGGCCGCTTACCGGATAGCGCGTGGGCCGAACCCCCTTGCGTCCATGTGCGGTCGTGTCTGTGGAGCGCCGTGCCAGGCCGCGTGCCGAAGAGGAAGCTTGGACGCTCCACTGGCTATTCGAGCGCTTAAAAGGGTGGTTATGGAAAGGTTCGGGCCCGAAAGCAAAGGCGGAAGAGATGTCGATTTCCCCAGGCAGCAGGCGGCGGGCGCTCCCGCAGGGCCTTGTCTCGACTCCGCGGAGGTCTACCATCTCCTCGACTACCTGAAGACGACGAATATCCCGAAGCCTACGGGGGAGCGCGTGGCGATAATCGGATCGGGGCCGGCCGGCCTTGCGGCTGCCCACGACCTGGCTCTACTTGGCTTCAGACCGACGATATTCGAAATGGAGCCCGTGCCCGCCGGTATGCTTTACCTGGGCGTGCCGGAGTACCGCCTGCCCAGGGACCTGATCCGCGCCGAAGTGGCGGTGATAGAGGCGCTTGGCGCCGAGATACGCTGCAATACGCAGGTGGGTAAGGACGTTTCCTTAGCCGAACTTCGTAATAATTTTGCCGCGGTGATCATTGCCGTAGGGGCCAAGCGCTCACGCCAGCTCGATATTCCCGGCGCGACCGCGGACGGCGTTCTCGGAGGAATCGATTTCCTCCACGACGTGGCCCTTGGCAACCCTCCAAAGCTTGGAGCTAGAGTGGTAGTCGTCGGCGGGGGGAGTGTGGCGTATGACGTTTCACGGACGGCCCTGCGCCAGGAAGAGGCCGACGTTTCCAGAACGGCGCTCCGTCAGCCGTCCGTGAGGGAAGTCCACCTCTGCTGCCTGGAATCGCGAGAAGAGATGCCCGCGGACGAGACAGAAGTTTTCGAGGGAGACGAAGAGGGAATACAACGGCGCAACAGCCTCGGTCCGAAGGAAATCCTCGTCGAAACTCATGACGGACGACAGGTTGTCAAGGGTGTCCTTTTCCAAAGGTGTCTGTCGGTATTCGACGAAAACGGCCGGTTTGCGCCAAAGTTCGACGAGAACGACTTTGTGACAATCGACGCGGACACGGTGATCCTGGCTATCGGACAGGCTACGGACCTGTCTTTCGTCAACACCGAGGCCGATAGCGTCGAGTTGAACGAGCGGGGCCAGTTGAAAGTGGACCTCAATTCGCTGTCCACAACGGCGCCCGGCGTGTTCGCCGCGGGCGACGTGGCGTATGGGACGAAGCTAATGATAGACGCTATCGCCAGCGGCAAGAAGGCCGCGCTCTCGGTCTACGAGTATATTACCGGTAAGAAGATCAGCGCGGAGCAAGCGCAGGTGCATTTTCCTCTTCCCGATTACGAGCGTGAGGCCGGGTACGAACGGCTGCCGGCGGTCAAGGTTCCGACCAGCCGGATTGAGGAACGAATAACATGTTGTGTAACGCCGGTTGAGATCGGCTATTCGGAAGAGGACGCCAGACTTGAAGCCTCCCGCTGCTTGGACTGCGGCATCAACACAATTTTTAACGGTGATAAGTGTATCCTGTGCAATGGCTGCGTGGACGTCTGCCCGACGCTTTGCTTGAAGATTGTCCCGGTGAGTTGGCTTGCTCCTACTCCGGATGTCGAGGCGGCGGTCCAAACCCGCTACTCGGAGGGAGAAGATGAACGGTCGGCGATCATCAAAGACGAAACGCTTTGCATTCGCTGCGCGCTTTGCGCGGAACGCTGCCCGACCGGCGCGATCACTATGGAACGCTTCCAGTTCGCGGAGAGTTGGCGGTAGCCGGTGAGTGGTTGCGGTGTTTCGGCAATTCATTGCCGAAACAAGCGTTTGATTAGGGAAGGTGACACATTATGCCAGACGAAAAGAAGGAAAACGGCATCAGCCGAAGGGAGTTCTTAACCAAAGGAGCGCTTGGCTCGTTCTTTGTCGCGATGGGCGGCGCCACGGCCGGAGGATTTGCCCTCCCTAAGCCCACAGTATCGCCCGGTCCGAGCCGCAGGTACAAACTGGGCGCTCCCGACGAGTTCCCTGTCGGAACGGCCGTTAAGATGGATAAAGAGAACCTCTTCCTGTTTCGCGACGACGAAGGGTACTACGCAATAACCGCGGTTTGTACGCATCTGGGTTGCATTATCACTAAAGTAGACGACGGCTTCGAGTGTCCGTGTCATGGGTCGCGTTTTTCGCCGGATGGTCGTGTCGTCGGAGGTCCCGCGCCGAGCGGCCTTCCGTGGCTCGAGGTATCTTTAACGCCGGACGGATATCTCATGGTTGACGCCGACGTGGAGATCGCTCCGGGGACTAAGTTTGTGGCAATAAACTGTGGGTAGCTGTGTTATCGAAGCGACGTCTGAGGAAAATGTTAAATGGAAAAACCTGCGCTGACGCAGTTCGTAGATAACTTGAAATCGGTTCTCGACACGGCGCGGCGGGCGTTCCTGAAGGACGGACTGCCTAAATCCGAGCGCGAGCGGTCGCAGATGAGTTTTCACAACTTTTTTCTGCACATGCAAAGCGTCAGGGCGCATAAGCACAGCCTGCGGTGGACGTACACCCTGGGTCTTGGCATAATTGCCACCGCGGCATTCATCATCCTCGCGGTTACGGGCGTACTGCTTATGGTCTACTACAAGCCGTCAACCGAACTGGCGTACTATTCCATCAAGGACATCAACTACGTTGTTTTCGGCGGGCGTATCGCGCGGAACGTCCATCGGTGGGCGGCCCACGTGATGGTCATCGCGGCGCTGCTTCACATGGCGCGCGTCTTTTACACAGGCTCCTACCGCCGACCGCGTGAGGTGAACTGGTTGATCGGACTGGGCCTACTGGTAATGACTCTTGCGCTGAGCTTCACCGGATACATTCTCCCGTGGGACCAACTCGGCTACTGGGCAGGCACCATTGGGGCCAACATTGCTCAGTCGCCTCGTGAAATCACTGACGCGCTTGGAATCACCCACGTAGTCGATGTCGGAGGGCTTCAGAAGCAGATGCTCCTGGGCGCGAGCTTCGTGGGCGAGGACGCCCTTCTAAGATTCTACGTGCTGCACTGCATCGTCCTTCCGGGGCTGCTAATGACGCTCCTGGGCCTGCACTTCTGGCGGATTAGGAAAGACGGCGGCCTTTCCAGACCGGAGAGTGTGGACAAACCGGGAAGCCCCGATTACAAGCCGGTCCAGCCGGGAATTTTCAAGCCTGGGGCGGAAAAGACCTACGGACTGATGGCTCTGGTAAAGGGAAGCAAGCCGACGGTCGGGACGGCCCCCGAGAACACAGTCATGTCCTGGCCGCACCTGATGTACGCCGAAGCGGCGGTCTTTGCGCTCACCATGGCGATCACCCTCGTCTTGGGCTATTTCCTGAACGCTCCGCTAAAGGAAATAGCGAACCCTATGGTGCCGGAAAACCCGGCAAAGGCTCCCTGGTACTTCCTGGGTCTTCAGGAATTGGTCTCATACTCCGCGTTCATGGGCGGTATTGGGGTTCCGACCATAACGCTTATCAGCCTGGCATTGATCCCATTTCTGGACAGGAAGGGTTCCGATGTCGGCATTTGGTTTGGCGGCGCGGCGGGCAAGAAGGTATTCTGGCGGTCCGTGCTTTTTGGCGCGGTGGTGACCGTCGGAATGCTGGCCCTCACTATCACGCAGGGCTGGCTCAGAACGTGGATTCCAGGTATTCCTCAGTTCGTGATCATAGTTCTGAACCCGGGGACGGTTCTTGTGGGTCTTTATGCCTGGTGGTCATTATTCAACATAAAGCGGCATAACTCGATCCGAATGGGAGCCATTGCGATGTTCACGGTGTTTCTAGTCGGCTTCATTCTGCTGACTTATGTCGCGGCGATTCATCGCGGACCGAACTGGCATTTCTACTGGCTTCACAGCCAGTGGCCTCCGCACTAAGTCTGCTTATTTGGGGGCGTTTTGTGAGTCGATGGGTAGCTACAGATAATTCTTTGGAGGATGAGACACGTGGCTGACGGCCTTCCGGACCGGGACATGTCCCGGGGAATGAAATGGCTATTGCTGGTTTCCAGCCTGGTAGTGATAGCTCTAATGGTGGGAGAGGCGAGGTCCAATCTCTCCGCGGAGTGGCGACACCATCAGAAGGAATACCGCAAGTTACTGTTGGCGAAGGCGTGCGACGAGGCAGGCAGAGAGGCTGCCCTGACGTTCGATATCGCGCTCCAGCAGGTCGTCGTTCCTGAATTGGGCGTGACCGACCGATGCGTTTTGTGTCATACGGGGATCGAGGATCCCCGTATGGCTGACGAGAAGCAACCGTACCGTTCGCATCCGGGAACGTTCCTGAAGGACCACCCCATCAGTAAGTTCGGCTGCACCATTTGCCATCGCGGGCAGGGCGTCGCGGTCAACAACGCTGACGCTAAAGCCGTCCATGCCTACTGGGATTACCCCATGCTGCCGGGCAAAATGGCCCAGGCGTCGTGCGGTCAGTGCCACGACCCTAAGGCGATGAAAGGGCGCGGCGGCGATATCCTCGCGCGAGGCGCGCGGTTGCTCGAGTCGAGCGGATG
>JAUSEB010000094.1 GCA_030650495.1 Armatimonadota bacterium
CCCCGAGGGGGCGGAAATCACACCGCGACACAAGGACACTTGGCGTTCCAGTGCTTCCATAGGCGGCATCGCGCATCCCAACTACATCAGAAGCTTTCTCGCATCCAGCGGCAGTGGCCGCCGCTATCGCTTCACGGAAGAACGCATCAATTCCGGTGAGCGTCTCTATGCCCTCGGCCTGCTGAAAAGTATCAGCAGTTACACCAGCACCCCGACCGTGGATGAGGACGTGCGCGCGTTACTCGCCGATTGGAAAAAGGATCAGCCCAGGCTGCTCGAGCGTTTCGATCTCGACAAAGACGGAAAAGTCGACGAGCAGGAATGGATGCTGGCCCGCTCTCAGGCGCGGCGCGAGGCCATGAAAAACCGTCAGGAGCAAGTCAATAATCTCGCCGACGGTCTCAGCGTCCTCGGCCCGACTCGCGACCGCGCCCGTCCCTATATTCTCTCTGCCTTCACACAAACAGAATTGACCAAACGTTTCCGGCTATGGGCGATGTTATACGCCGGGAGTTGTTTTCTGCTCGGACTGGCGGCGGTGTGGGTGTTCAACGCCAGGTTCGGGTAACTACGGCCCATAGTCAGCGTTTGAATCCATTAGCTAACGCTTATTCACCTAAATTGCGAACGCTACTCAATTACGTTAGCCTATAGTGTGGTGATAAAAAAAACCTGCCGTCGGTTGACGTTATCAGCTTTAGCGCAACACCGGGTGAGTATTGGCAATGGCATCAATAATTCCCACGGAGGGGATACACCATGGCAAAAATAAACTGTCATGAGTTGATTGATCTGCTTTCAAAAGCAGACACTGTGGAGGCGATACATTCCGCCTGCTCCTCACTGTGCGATCAGTTTGGCTTCGATCGTTTCCAGTATGGGGCACGCATCCCTACTTCTTTCGTAAAACCCTACTTTATCTTCATCAGCAGTTATCAGAAAGAATGGCGCGCACGCTACCTTGCGGAAAGATACATGTCGATCGATCCCGCGGTATCTCATTGTGCAACGCATTTAACACCGATCTCCTGGGAACAGATGGCGCCACAAGAAAAAGATAATCCGCTTATTCGCCGCTTTATGGGAGAGGCGCGTGAGTTCGGGTTGAATAGCGGTGTCAGTTTCCCGGTTCACTCTCCACAAGGCGAGTCGGCGATGTTAAGTCTGGCATCCAATCAAGCAGACAACCGCACGAAATCCCAGATTCAGACGGCAATGCCATTTATACACTTATTCACCGCTCATCTGCATGAATCTGTGCGCAAGGTATTCGAACAACAGGTGCTCCCTCTGAAACGCGTTTCACTCACGGAACGGGAACAGCAGTGTCTGCTATGGACGGCTGAAGGCAAGACCACATGGGAAACTTCTCAGATTCTCCGCGTATCGGAGAGAACCATCGTTTTCCATCTGCAAAACGCCTCGCAGAAGCTTAATGTCGTTAATCGGCAACAAGCCGTGGCACGCGCCGTTTCCCTTGGCTTAATTACTCCGCAGCTCGGTTAGCCTTTTCTTCCTCATATACCTAAGCGGGCCCGCTTAGGTATA
>JAUSEB010000121.1 GCA_030650495.1 Armatimonadota bacterium
CCCAACACCCAACACCCAACTAATTTTCCGCGAATGGATTTGTGATGGTCCGCTCCGAGCCGTTCGCCACGTCGATGACCACATTTGCCGGAGTAAAGAGATAGACCTTGTCGCCAACCTTTTCAACATATCCGTCCAGAGCGTAAGTTACGCCATTCAGGAAGTCGATGACGCGCGCGCAAATCTCGGGGCTTGCCTTTTCGAGGTTGACGATTTGCGAGCGGCCTTCTTTCAGACCGTCCGCCGCCTGCTGCGCGTTGTCCAACGATTGAATGGATTGCCAAACGGATACTGTGTTTGTGCGGCTGTGGCTGAGCCTGAGAGTGATCGGCCTGCGCCTGCGTCCGACTTCCACCTCGTCATCGGCTTCGTCGTCAAATTCGCCAATACCGATCCTGTCTTTGAACCTTGTCCAGATGCTTCGATGCTGCTCATCGAAGTCGTTTAGCGGAGCTGTTCTCATCCTTTTCCACCATCCTCCAGTTTCATTTACTTCGACCCATCGGGTCAGTGAAACCACGGATCGCGGGTTAGGGCGAGACCCACGAACTACAAGTTTTGCCGAAAAAGTTATACCGGCAATTATCTATTCACTTTTTGAGCGGGCTATACCTTCGTAAATCACAACTGCCTGGGACCAAAGATTGCTGTGCCTATTCGGATCATATTCGAGCCTTCTTCGATGGCGATTTCGAAATCCTGGGTCATGCCCATGGACAGATACCACCGCTGCTCGGTTGGAAGCCGGTCCCAAATCTCTTTCAGCTTCGCGAAGTATGGCCTGGTGTCTTCGGGATTGTCCAAAAACGGAGCCATCCCCATCAAGCCGAGAACTCGAATCCCTTCTATCTCGGACACTTGGGACACCATATCGAGCGCTTCAGACACATGCGCTCCAAACTTCGCCGCTTCCTCGGAGACATTGACCTCTATCAGAATATCCTGCGTTTTACCGGCGGCGGTTGCTCGCTTGCCGATCTCTTCAACCAGAGGCAGGTTATCAACGCTTTGGATAAGATCAAAAATCTCAACCGCGTTCTTTGCCTTGTTCCGCTGCAAATGGCCGATAAAGTGCCATTTCACTCCGGTTCCGATCGCAAGCCATTTATCTATGGATTCCTGTATGTAGTTTTCACCGATGTCCGTTACGCCCGCGGCCAGAGCTTCCTGAATTCGCGGAATATCCACGGTTTTTGTGACGGCGACCAGAGTGATATCCTCAGGCCGCCGCCCGGACCGCCGGGACGCGGAAGCAATGCGATCTTTTACTTCGTTCAGGTTTTTTGCAATATCTTGCACAGCTTTACGCGCTTACTATACAAGCGTAATCATCGGATTGATGCATAGTATTACACATTTCGAGAAGGCTGTCAAGCATTTTGAAGATTTTGTTTTTCATGCTCCCTTGACACTATCTCCCGTGTCAAGATACGCTATTGCTATTCTACTGATGCAATGGGGTTTGTGAAATGGCGAAGATTACAGTCTTGATTGGCGAGCCGCCTTACGGCAAGGAAAGAGTCTACACTGCGTTCAGGTTCGCGCTAGCGGCCAAGTTTGAAGGTCACGATGTCAATGTTTTTATGCTTGAGGATGCTGTTTGGGGAGCGAAGAAGGGCCAGACGCCGGTTGAATATCAGGGGCTTCTGGAAGGGAAAATGCCCAATTGCGGCGAGATGTTGCAGGAAGTAATAAAGCATGGCGGTCTGGTGAAATGCTGCGGAGTCTGCTGTTCCGAGCGCGGACTCAAACAGGAAGATTTGATCGATGGATCTCAGATCGGTTCAATATACGATCTTGTGCACTGGGTTGTGGAATCAGATAAGTTCGTGTCGTTCTAGAGGGAGTCGAGGGATAGTTGAAGGTTGAATGTTGAAGGTTTAAGGTATTGCCGCCGACACGCTCTCCTTCAACATTCAACATTCAACATTAAACTTATCTTCGGCTTCAAAGAACAAGCATAGGAAGGGAAAAAGCCAGCGATGAGCGATGAGTAACGAGCGATGAGAGCGTCGCCCGTAGTTCGTAGCCCGTCGTACGATGGGTGGGGGTCTTCCTCCGACTCTCTCGACTTCCTCGTCTCAAAACTCTACCCCAAAAACCCCAAAAACCCTTGACAACTGCCATTGTTACCTGTTATATTCCGGGTGTTACGCTTGGGGAGTAAGCTCTCCGCGCCGACACGATTTAGGAGGTGGTTTCGACGGTCAGTTCTAAGACCAAGTCTGAAATAAGCCCGATCATTGCGGTTTTCGTCATCGCCCTGGTGCTGGTTCTTATTGCCGGAATATACTATTGGCTGGGAGAACTCAGAGCCAAATCCGGCGGACCTCAAGTTCCTCCCGCGGTATCGTCAACCGGTTCAACTTTACCAGGACCTTCTTCGAATTCAACGGCAGGAGACAAAAAGCCAACGACTGCAACTCCGGTTCCGAATCGATCTCCCGGACCTTGAAGCTGGATATAAACCGAAAGGAGTCGAGGGATAGTTGAAGGTAGAATGTTGAAGGTTTAAGATGCTTCGGCTTGTAGTTCAGAGCCGAAGCCGACAGTAGAAATGTTGTCTTCGGCTTCAAAGAACAAGCCGAAGGATAGAATCGTCAGCTTCTCTCAACTCTAAACACTCAACTGTATTTTGCGGCCGCGCGTTCATGAGTAAGGATTGAGCCGCGGTCTTTTCATTTATTATTAGATTATTAGCCGGTTTGCATATTGTGGCCTGCGCAGTGGATATGGTGGAGGCCATTTCTATTTTTGCTGCCATTTCCGCAAAGGCACAGCTTGAAACAGCAGCGGCGGCGGGTATAACGGCTTTAGTATCTTATAACTGAATTTTTATCACGAAAACACGAAAGGGAGAAAGCACGAAAAGAAAAATAATTAACCACAGATGGACGCAGATGAACACGGATATGGGAAGAGTTGTTGGTTGATAGTTGTTAGTTGTAGGTTATGGAGTGTGGCGGCTTGACGCCGCTTTTCTCTCGACTCCTTCGACTCTTGCGACTCGCTCGACTCCCTTTTCCATCTGCCGGATTAGGCCGGAGGTAATACAGGCAATCATGACTCAACTGGAAAAAGCGCGGCGGGGAATTATAACCCCTGAAATGGAATACGTGGCGAAATCGGAAGGCTGCGACCTTAAGCAGTTGGTGGAAGGAATCGCCGCTGGAAAGATCGTTATTCCAAGCAACGCGCATAGAAATCTCGCGCAGCCGAGAGCCGTCGGCGAAGGACTTAGGACGAAAATAAACGCCAATATCGGCACGTCCGCTGAATATCCCGACATCGAAGACGAGCTGCTGAAACTCGACGCCGCGCTCGACGCCGGGGCCGACGCCATAATGGACCTCAGCACCGGTGGAGACATACCGGCAATCAGGCGGCAAATTCTTGCAAAGACTCCAGTTCCTCTTGGCACGGTTCCGATGTATGAAGCGGCAGTCAAAGTGATCGCCGAAAAAGGCTCCATCGTAAAGATGACGGCGGAAGACATGTTCTCCGTGATCGAATCCCAGGCGCGCGAAGGCGTGGACTTTATGACACTCCACTGTGGCGTGACCAGGGAGTCGGTAGCGCGGCTTCAAAAACAGGGAAGAGTTACAGACGTAGTTAGCCGCGGAGGGGCGTTTCTTGTCTGTTGGATGCTCGGTAACGAGACCGAAAACCCGCTTTACACTGAATACGATAGGATTCTTGAAATCGCCCGTGAGCACGATGTTACTCTGAGCCTCGGCGATGGACTGCGGCCCGGCTGCCTTGCGGACGCTACCGACAGGGCGCAGGTCCAGGAACTAATCATCCTCGGCGAATTGGTCAAACGGGCGCGTAATGCGGGCGTTCAGGCGATGGTCGAGGGTCCGGGGCATGTCCCGCTTAACCAGGTCGCCGCGAATATGCTGCTGGAGAAACGCCTTTGCGAGGACGCGCCGTTTTATGTGCTCGGCCCGCTGGTCACTGACGTGGCTCCCGGCTACGACCACATAACCGCCGCAATCGGCGGGGCGGTTGCCGCGATGTCTGGGGCGGATTTCCTCTGCTACGTCACTCCTTCCGAGCATTTGGGGCTGCCGACCGTTCAGGACGTGCGGGACGGCGTCATCGCTTCGAGAATCGCCGGACACGCAGCCGACGTGGCGAAAGGACTTCGAGGCGCAATGGACTGGGACGTGCGAATGTCGTCCGCCCGCAAAGCGCGTGACTGGAACAAGCAGGTCGAGTTGGCGATCGATCCTAAGAAAGCCGCCGCTCTAAGGGCCAAACGCAGCGGCGGTTCCGAAGACGTATGCTCAATGTGCAGTTCGTTCTGCGCCATGAAAGTGGTCGAGGAATATCTCGGTTTACCCTCCGAGAAACTCCAAGACAAAGCCGCGAAGGATTTGGCGGAATAGGAGCGGCCGTGCGGATTTCCGAATTTGGCGGGGAGTTGGCGATTATCGAGTTCATCGCGCGGAAGTACGGCGGCAAACCAACGGATGCGCTCGTAACCGGCATCGGCGACGACGCCGCGCTTATCCAAATTGCCAATGATAAGCTGCTGATCGTAACCACCGATTTGCTGATAGAGAATACGCACTTCCGCCGCGATATTATAGACCCCTACTCCCTCGGTTGGAAATCCGTCGCCGCCAACATCAGCGACATCGCGGCAATGGGTGGCAAACCGACCTACACATTTGTTTCAATCGCATTGGATGATGTCGATGTCTCATTCGTCGAAGAACTATACAAAGGTATGTACGACTGTGCTACTGCCTACGGCAGCGTAATCGCAGGCGGGGATACGAACGTCAGCAAAGACCGCCGGGCGATCAACATAACCCAGTTAGGCGAGGTCGCCGTTGGCAAGCAGGTTCTCCGCTCCGGCGCAAAACCAGGCGACTGCATTCTCGTAACCGGAACGCCCGGCGACTCGGCGGCAGGGTTGGAAATGCTGTTCAGTTATGGTAAAGATAAAGCCAAAAACTTATACTCGTCTCTAGTCGAAGCGCATCTAAAACCCAAACCTAGAGTGGCGGAAGCCGCGGCTGCGGCAGCCACCGGCAAACTCCATTCGATGATGGATATAAGTGACGGTCTGGCCGCCGATTTGCCAAAGCTTTGTCTCGCAAGCGGCATTGGAGCTATCGTTACGGTCGAATCTCTACCCATCAGCCCGGCTCTGATTGAAGCGGCTGATGAGCTGGGACTGGACGCCCGTCGTCTCGCCCTGAACGGTGGCGAGGAATACGAATTGCTTATGACCGTCGCTGAAGCAGACGTTGATATTGTAAGAAAAGCCATAGTCGACGCTACAGGAACTCCGGTTACAGCTATTGGGCGCATTACAGCAGACCTAGAAGTCTTGGTCGAATATGCGAATCAAGCGACTACTATCTTAAAGGGCGGCTGGACGCATTTCGGGAAGGCTCAAGAATGAGAGTCGCAATTCGTACGTGCGACCAAGCCGACACTATTTCGCTCGGAGAGCGGCTTGGCGCCATGCTTCAGCCCGGCGATGTCGTTGCGCTCACCGGCGAGCTTGGCGCAGGCAAGACCACATTGACTAAAGGCATAGCGCGCGGAGCCGGCATCGAAGCGGAAGTCTTCAGCCCGACGTTCACTCTTATTCACGAGCATCCCGGCAAATTGCCGTTTTATCATATCGACCTCTACAGAATAGAGTCCGAGGATTTGCTGCCGGATTTGGGGTTGGACGAATACCTATATGGACAAGGTATCACTGTGATCGAGTGGTCGGAGCGGATGGGAAGCCTCCTTCCTGATACTGCGCTGCAAATCCGTCTGGCCGTGGCTGATGAGACGGAACGCGATATCGAATTAACGGCATCATACCACCGATGGGATGAAGTCATACAGGAGCTTGCAAAATATGCTGATTCTCGCCCTTGATACTTCCGGCGATGTCTGCACAATCGCATTATGCGACGATAGCGGACTTGTCGCGCAAACCGTTTTCAAGCATAAGATGGACCTCCTGCAGCGATTAGCTCCGAATATTAAATGGGCCCTTGATGACTCCGGGCTTACGCCGAATGATCTGGACGCAGTGGCGGTCTCCCTCGGCCCAGGATCGTTCACCGGAATCCGAATCGGCGTTACGACCGCCAAAGGACTCGCTTACGCCGCCGACAAAAAGATTATAGGACTCCCGACTCTCGACATACTCGCCGCCGGTATGATGGCCGAGCCAATGGATTTAATCGTTCCCCTACTCGTCGCCCGCCCCGGCGAAGTGTACAACGCGATTTATAGATTTGACGGCAAACGCCCAGCCAAGCTAACCGAAGATTCCGCTCTCTCGATAGACGAGCTTAACGACCGTATTTTAGG
>JAUSEB010000026.1 GCA_030650495.1 Armatimonadota bacterium
GCGCCGCCGCCCAGCCCCAAGGCTGTTGCGCGTGTGGCCAAGGCTATGATTAAACCCGGTCCGCTGAATCCAGCTAATAGGACTGTTTCACACAGCCCGCCGGGCAATCCTGGTGGAGCTTTGAATTTGGGTTCGACAAGCTCGCATGGTGAAAACCTCGGTTCATCGAGCGGGACAAGCAATGTGGGGTACGTTCCCAATAACAACGGCGGCAGCGGCGTCGGATCGGGAACAGGCGCGGGAGTCGGGACTCCCGACCCGCCCAAAAACGCTGACGATGGTCCCGGACTCACCCCGTCGCCCGCACTTCCACCTCCTCCGCGCATGATAGAAATGACGGTGTGCGCCGTCTCAGGGCTGAAGCCCGGCAAATACTGCGAAAAGAAGACCTCCAAGAATTTCCGCGAAGATGATACGCCGTCAAGAATCTGCGACGTGTGCAAGGAACCCGAATTCGTCAGCCGTCTTGCCGACAGGGCTGAGCCTGAGCTTACCGGTGATTCAAAGGTCCGTATTCCCGACTCGGTTCTTGAAGAAGGCATCGACACGACCGTCAAGATACAATACACGGTTGACGCGGACGGCGGCGTAAGCGATGTCAAAGTAACCGGCTCCTCCGGCAACCGCGAGCTTGACCGCGCTGTTGTGGACGCCGCCCGCAAGATGAAATACAAACCCGCCGTGCAGGATGGAATTCCCCGAGCCGTCAAGAAAACCCGTACTTATAAAATCAGAGTGTAGGGGTGCGCGCCAAGATTGTGGTATCGATGTAGGGGCGCAAGCATTCCCCCGCCGATAACATATTTCGCATCGGATTTCGTAGGGAATGCTTCGCCCGAACACCCAAACCGGGTTAAGCATTTGCAGGTAATACGCCAACTGACAGCAGACGTGAATGGCAAATGCTTAACCCCTACACCGTCTACCATAAACGTGGCGCGTACCCCTACATATAAACAACCTCATATAAACAACCCCTTGCGCATCGACTCCTTAACATAGGATAATGGACTGGTCAAGCTGAGCAATTGCTGCGCGGCTGGGCCAACATTATTAATATCAAGGTGTGAAAATGCGCGTTTGTCTTATCCTTTCTCTACTTTTCACCACAGTTCTTACCGCTGTTGCGCCGGGATTCGCCGATGCGGTTACTGTAACCCAACTGCGCTGCGAGTACGCTTCCAATCCATTAGGTATTGACGTCACAAATCCAAGGCTCAGTTGGATTATGGAGTCAACCGAGCGCGGGCAGAGGCAAACCGCGTATCAGATCATTGTCGCTTCGGACGAACAAAAGCTTGCGGCGAATAAAGGCGATCTTTGGTATACAGGTAAAGTTGCGTCCGACCAGTCCGCGCATATCATCTATGCCGGGAAGTATCTGGCGTCGCGAATGCGGTGTTGGTGGAAGATCCGTGTGTGGGACAAGGACGGCAAGGTATCGCCTTACAGCAAACCCGCGTATTGGGAAATGGGCTTGCGAAGACAATCGGACTGGCGAGCCAAGTGGATCGAATGCGCAAAGGTAGAGACTACGCCCGCCGCGGACGACAAAAAGGATAAACCTTCGCAGCCTCCGATGCAGCCGTGCAGTTACGCTCGGAAGCCGTTCATATCAGCAAAACCGATAAAACGCGCCAGGCTGTATGTCAGCGCTCTTGGTTTTTACGAGGCTTACATCAATGGCCGGAGGATAGGCGACGACGTGTTGGCTCCCGGCTGGACCGACTACCATAAGCGAGTCCAATACCAGACCTATGATGTCACGGCGGCGGTTCGTAAAGGTCAGAATGTAATTGGCGTCATACTTGGCGACGGGTGGTTCTGCGGTTACATAGTGTCAAAAAAGCAAGTCTATGGACAATTCCCCCGCGCGCTGTGCCAGCTAACGATAGATTACACCGATGGCGCAACCCAAACTATTATTACAGACGAATCATGGAAGACATCCACCGGCCCGATCCTGCAATCCGACATGCTGATGGGCGAGACTTACGACGCGAGAAAGGAAATGCCGGGGTGGAGTGAGATTGGCTTTGATGACTCCGCGTGGCAGCCGATCATGACAAGAGGGTATTCGGCCAAATTAGACGCTCAACGAGGCCCGTCCGTGCGCCGGAAAATGGAGATCAAAACCAGGACAATCACCGAACCGGCCAAGGGAGTGTATGTCTTCGACCTCGGCCAGAACATGGTCGGCTGGGCGCGCCTCAGAGTCAAAGGAAGCGCCGGCGATAAAATAAGAATACGCTTCGCCGAGATGTTGAAGCCCGACGGGAACATATACACCGACAACTTACGCGGGGCGAGGTGCATCGATAATTACATACTGAAGGGCGTTGGCGAGGAGGTCTATGAGCCGCGATTTACCTACCACGGTTTCCGCTATGTGGAGTTGACTGGATTTCCCGGAAAGCCGTCTCTCGATTCCATCACCGGCATTGTCATCCATTCGGATACCCCGCCGACAGGCGTCTTCCAGTGTTCAAATCCGATGATAAACAAGCTGCAGAGCAATATCCTCTGGGGCCAGCGAGGCAACTTTGTCAGCATTCCGACTGATTGTCCCCAGCGCGATGAAAGGCTGGGCTGGACCGGCGACGCGCAGGTGTTCATACGCACGGCGGCGTTCAATATGGACGTAAGCGGGTTCTTCACCAAATGGCTTCTCGATTTGGAGGACAGCCAAGCGGAAAACGGCGCATTTCCAAACACCGCGCCCAAAATTTATGCTGGTCCCGGCGTTGCCGGCTGGAGCGACGCCGGGGTGATTTGCCCCTGGACTATTTATCTATGCTATGGCGACAAACGTATAATCGAGCAGCGATACGACTCTATGGTCAAGTGGGTCGAATTCTGCAGGCTGAAAAGCGACAATCTGATCAGACCGGCGGCAGGTTTCGGCGACTGGCTGGCCATCGGCGCCCATACTCCAGAGGACCTCATTGCCACGGCTTACTTCGCTTATAGTGCGAGACTCTTGTCCAAAATAGCCGCGATAATCGGTAAAGATGACGACGCGCGAAAGTACGAGGAGCTTTTCCAGCAGATCAAAACGGCTTTCAATAACGCTTATGTTCAGCCCGATGGACGGGTGAAGTCGGGTACGCAGACTTCCTATCTACTTGCCCTGCGTTTCGATCTGATTCCTGAAGACAAGCGAAAAGGCGCGGTCGATGGCCTGGTCGAGGTCATACGAGAAAAAGATTGGCGGCTTTCCACCGGGTTTTTAGGAGTCAGCTATTTGCTTCCAACTTTAACACATGAAGGACACCATGATGTGGCTTACCGCTTGCTCAATAACGACACGTTCCCGTCCTGGCTATTTCCCGTCAAGCATGGAGCCACAACGATATGGGAGCGCTGGGACGGATGGACGTCCGAACGCGGTTTCCAGAATCCCGGCATGAACTCGTTCAATCACTACTCACTGGGTTCGGTAGGCGAGTGGATGTACGAGACAATCGCGGGCATCAGCGCTGACCCCGGCAAGCCGGGATACAAACACATCATAATTCGGCCCCAACCCGGCGGCGGCCTGGCCTTCGCCAGAGGAAGCCTGGATTCCATTTACGGCAAAATCGCCACGTGTTGGACGATAAATAACGGCGTGTTCACGCTAAATTTGACTATTCCAGCTAACACGACAGCAACGGTTTATATCCCTGCCTCGGAAGCAAAAACAGTTACAGAAAGCGGTAAACCGGCTGACAAGGCAATTGGGGTCAAGTTCTTACGGATGGAATACGGCGCGGCGGTCTATGAAGTCGGCTCAGGGAATTACGCGTTCAAAGCTTCGGTGTCCACATTGTAGCCTAGGGGCTTGTCCCCGTAACAACGCCCACAAGGGGCTAACAGCCGTCGGATAAAGTCCATGTGGTCACAGTAGGAGGCCTTTCCAAAGGCCGATACCTGTGCGGGGAATCGGCGATCGGAATCGCCTCCTACGGTGTCTGTTTCACTCCTAATCCTACCTGGGTAACATAACCGGCAGAGTCTGCTTTCATTTTGGAGGCCAAACGTGCCTACTTCGCTCAAGGAATCCACCGGGAATATGCAGTCAAAAGCTGAAGCTCGGCGTATTAGCCCGGCTGTTGAGATATTGATAGTCCTGCTGTTGACCATTGTCTCCGCAATACGCCTTTATAAGCTCGGCGCGTGGAGCTTTTGGGTGGATGAGATGTTCACCCTTCGCGACGCCACAGGCGGGTTCCACAATATGACCTATCCACTGTCTTATATCCTGATTGGAGAAGTCCTGAAAGCCGGCGGCATTAACGAATGGAACGCCCGGATAATCCCTTGTTTGGTCGGCATAATTACACCTGCAACAATCTATCTACTGTCCAGGCGGGAATTCGGCAGAGGCCCAGCGCTGGCGGCTGCCGCGATTATCGCAATTTCCCCATGGCATCTCTACTGGTCGCAAATGGCCCGCTTCTACACCATGACTATGCTTTTTAGCGGCGTCGCAGCCTTGCTCTTCTTCTCAGGTTTGGAGAGAAACAGCCGCTGGCGGATGGGTGTGGCGGTAGTAGCGATGATCCTGGCCGTGCTATCCCACTATTCGGCGTTTCTGGTCCTGGCGGCGTTGATGGTCTACACAGCGTTGGCTTACGCGCTCAAATGGCCTTATTCGCAGGCAGCAGACACCAGGCCACGAACCGGCCCTATTTTAACTTTCTTTCTGCCATTTGCCCTAGCCGGATTCGCTATGACGCCTAAGGTCTTATTCATACTCAGCGGTTATTCCAAATCATACGCCACAACGGGAACAACCTTCGCCAACCCGGTAAAGGGCGCGGTGTATGTCGCCTTTTCTACTGTCTATCGAGTGGAATTGGCAGTTGCGGCGGCGGCGATTTTGACCACATTCTTCCTGCTGGGACGAAGAGACAGGCGAGGCCTTTTCCTTACAACACTGATACTAATCCCACTCACCTTAGTGGTAATCGCCGGGGCAATGTCTCGTGGGGAGAACAGATACGCGCTCGTAACACTCCCGGCATTTGCGCTCCTTGCGGGAATGGGGATGACCATCGCATACAACGCGCTGCGGCCAAGAAGCGTGGTTTTAGCGGCAATAATCCCCGCCGCAATCGCCCTCCCGCTCATTCAGCATTGCGCAATCTACTTCAGCCCGGTTTCCAATGGCGAGAGGTGGGATTATCGATCCGCTGCTGAAATCGTTCGCAAACATGGGCAGCCGGGCGATATCGTCCTTACGCCTATGTATATGCCGATGGACTACTATCTCAAAAAGTCGAAGATGCCTGTAATTGATCTGGAGTCGCGCGATTTAAGGAAGTATCCCAAGTGGCAAAAGCGAATTTGGATCGTGGTTGAGGACTCAACGCGCGGCCTATCGGCAGGAACAGACGCTAAAAAATGGCTCCAGCGCGATTGCTCTCTCATCGCCAACTTCCCGGCTTCTTCACCCGTCGCCAACTACGGAGTCTCGGTTTATCTTTACTTACCTAACCACTCTCGCGAGTCTGCAGTTCGTTAACCACTTTCCGCAGGCCGGGTACGGTCGCGGCAAGCTCCGTTACAGCCGCCTTCGCCTCTTCGTCATCGACCTCCCCAGCTATACAAGCAACGCCGTCTTCAACACGAACGTGAATATCGAACGGATCGACTCTGGGGTCATCCTGGAAAGAGTCGACTACGTTATTGGCCAGTGTGATGTCGTCCACCGGCCTACCGGCGGCGATCTCTATTTCGTTCACAATACGTGTCACGCCCTTGACTCTCGAAGCAATATCAACGGCCCCGCGAGAGTCTTGAAGCGTGAATACCTTTCCACTGAGATAAACAACTCCATCCTCAACCAGCCTTACGCCGACAGCGGTCGGATCATATTCCGGATAGTCGCCGAGAGCCTCTTCGACCGCCTCAAATATCTCCGGGTCGAGAATTTGATGGTCCAGCGCCACGCTTAGAACGTCATCCACATGCCCGGAACCGGCAATCCTCACGGCAATACGCCGCGCGGTCTGCTTCTCGTGCAGCGTATTGACGATCCCAACCAGTCTGACAACGCCATTTGCGGCGTCGACCACCATATTTCCTATGTTAACATCGGGACTTTGCGCAAGGGCTTCGCGCACCTTGCCGATGATGATGTGATCGGGTATCTCACTTTGAGGAACATTCGGGTTTGTAGCAGTCATGCAGTTACCCTCCTTTTGCGCCTATATAAATTATGCCCCTGGTCATTTCGGGTAAAACGGACTGTAGCGGCAGGACACAAGGCGCTCCATGCCGAACTCTTACCCGTCATATTTGGAGCGCCGTGGCTCGACGCTGCATAACCGGAGGCCGTCATGACTGTTGCCGACATTATTTCATACTTGGAAGAAATAGCTCCGCCAAGACTGGCGGCGCCCGACGACCCCATCGGATTGCATATTGGCGACCCCGCCGCAATAGTAACCCGCATCGCCGTGTCGGTCGACCCCAGCCGTGATGTCATAGACCGCGCAATCTCCATTGGCGCGGAAATGCTTGTCTGCCATCATCCGCTTATCTATAAACCAATTGCAAATTTCACTACTTCTAATGAGACCGGCGATCTTGCTCTGCGCGCGGCAAAGGCCGGGCTGGCGGTCTATGTGGCGCACACGAATTACGACTCCGCTCCCGGCGGCGTAAACGACTCGCTTGCCGAGCGATTGGGAATAGTGGACACGGAACTCCTGAGCGTAGTAACCACCGAGCCTTACTACAAGGTCGCTGTATTCGTGCCTGATGAGGCATTGGAAGATGTTCGGGCGGCCATGTGCGGGGCAGGTGGATTCATCGGGAAATACAGCGATTGCTCGTTCAGGACCAAAGGCGTCGGCACGTTCAAACCGCTCGAAGGCGCTCAACCTTATATCGGCGAAACCGGCAAACTGGAGCAAGCCGAGGAGTGGCGGTTGGAAACCCTTGCGCCGGAGTCGGCCCTTCCTGAAGTCATCGAAGCCATGCTTCAGGCGCATCCCTACGAGGAAGTCGCCTATGACGTTTATCCGCTTCGCAATGAGCCAAAGAAGTTCGGATTTGGCCGCGTTGGAAAGCTGGAAAAACGGCAGGCGTTGGGCGATTTTGGAAGGCATGTGGAGGATGTCCTACACTGCCCCGGATTCACCAGGATGACCGGCGACCCGGCGAAAACCGTTCGGACCGTGGCGATTTGCGGCGGAGGCGGCGCATCACTAATGCCGGACGCCGTGAAAAGCGGGGCTGACGTCTTTGTAACGGGAGACGTTGGACATCATCACTTCCTCACGGCGGAATGGCATGGGCTTGCGGTAATAGACGCGGGTCATTTCCAGACGGAGAAACCGGGTATGGAGGCGCTTACCGAGCGGCTCACGCGTAAATTCTCCGGCGAGGGTATCGCGGCACAGTATGTGGATAGATGAGCCGAGGGATAGAAGCTGTCAGCTGTCAGCTTTCTCAAACCTTGTAGCTCTGAATCTCCATCGGCAGCAGATCGGGCGTTATGAGCGACGCCGACGGCTCTGCCAAAACGATTGACCTCTCGACCATGTTCTCCAACTGGCGGATGTTGCCGGGCCAGTTGTAATGTATCATCATTTCAAGCGCTTCCGGGCTGGCGAATTTCACATCCGAACCGTTGTCTTTGCCGTATTTGTTGATGAAATGCTCGACCAAAGCCGGGATGTCTTCTTTGCGCTCGCGCAGCGGCGGGAGAGTTATCTGGACCACTTGCAGGCGGTAGAAAAGGTCTTCCCGGAATTTGCCTTCCTTGACCGCTGTTTCCAAATTCTGATTTGTGGCGGTCACGACGCGGACATCGACCTTTATGGTCTTCAGCCCACCGACCCGCTCAAACTCACGCTCCTGAAGCACCCGAAGCAGCTTCATTTGCACGTTGCCGGGGATGTCGCCGATTTCATCGAGGAAAAGCGTGCCTTTATGCGCCATTTCAAATCGACCGGGCTTCTGGCCGATTGCGCCGGTAAATGAGCCTTTCTCATGGCCGAACAGCTCGCTTTCAAGAAGCTGCTCTGAGAGAGCGATGCAGACTACAGGCACGAATGGATTTGTTGATCTCTTGCTATTGTAGTGTAAAGCCCGCGCGATAAGTTCTTTACCGGTGCCGCTCTCGCCGCGTATCAAGACGGAGGCTTTACTGTCGGCGACGCGCTCCACCATTTTATAAATCTCCTGCATGCGACCGCTGTTGCCGACGATGTTGTCGAATTTGTAGCGGGACTTAAGCTGCTGCCGGAGGTCTTGGTTTTCGTTAATCAGATGGCGGCGTTCAAGAGCCTTCTTGACGACCACTTTGATCTCGTCCATATCGAAAGGCTTGGTGATATAGTCGAACGCGCCGAGGCGCATCGCATCAACCGCGCTCTTGATAGTGCCGTGGGCGGTTATCATCAGCACGGACATGCTTGGATTGATCTCTCTTGCGGCTTCGAGCAGCTCTACGCCGTTCATATCCGGCATGATGAGATCGGACAGGAGCACGTCTATATTCGGCTCCACTGCGACGATGTCGAGGGCCTTGCGACCGTTTTCCGCAACCAGGACGGTATAGCCATCCTTCGTAAAGACAGCTTCGAGAACGCGCCTGATGTTCGGCTCGTCGTCAGCTATTAGAATTGTGCCAGCGCCATTTTCTCCCATAATTGTTGTCCGCGAGATTTAGTTTAGAGTTTAGAGAAGGGGCAACCTCCCCCTAACCCCCTCCTTTACGCGGCTTGTTTCGGGATTTCCATTCCGCTGCGCTCCATTCAAATCCCGAAATAACGGCCAACTCCCTCCCCTTTCGGGGAGGGCTGGGGTGGGGGTCCTATTCTAACTCCTAACTCCTATCTTCTAACTCCTATCTTCTACTTAGGTAAGACGTTTCTATCCACCATCTCAGCTTCTGGAATAACAGTTCTTATTGCGCCGTCTATGGGCAGCAGGATTCCGAAGCTCGTTCCCTGGCCCGGCTGGCTGCGCACGATGACGCGGCCACCATGGTTTTCCACGATTTTGCGCACGACCGACAATCCAAGTCCGGTTCCCTTGGTCTTGGTCGTAAAGAATGGGATGAATATCCTGTCCAGCTTGTCTGGGGCGATGCCAACTCCGGTGTCGTAAAGCCAGAGTTCCACGCCTCCGCGCCCGGAGGCCGGTTTTGTTTCTATGACCAACTCTCCGCCATCCGGCATAGACTGCAGCGCGTTTATTATAACATTTCGCAGTACTTGCACTATTTGGTTTTCGTCCGCCTGCACAATGGGCAAGTTCTCCGCAAGCCGCATCTTGAGAACGGCATTGTGCTCCGCGATATCGATATTCATAAGCTGAAGAGTTTTCTCAATCGCGCTGTTGATATCCAGAGGCTTGAGCTCAAGCTGGATAGGCCGCGCAAAATCCAGGAACTCCGTTGTCAGCTTATTAAGCCCATTAACCTCTTCTATTATAATACCAAGGAACTCGACAATCGAGGACTCATTTTCGTATTCTTTGCGCAGATATTGCGCCGCGCCTTTGATCGAACTAAGCGGGTTGCGTAGCTCGTGAGCGATGCTGGCGGCTAGCTGCCCAATCGCGGCAAGCTCGCCCATCCGCCGGAATTGTTCTTCCATTTCGATCTCGCGGGTAACCTCTTCGAATATGATGACGAGCCCCAGTCTCTCGCCGCTGCTGTTTACTAGCTGGGACGCGCTGAGGTTGACGTAAGTCTGGGTGTCTTTGGCTTGATAGCACAGCTTGTAAGCCTGGTAGGTTTCCCCTGTCTGCAAAACGCTCTCTATTATCTGGATGGTGCTTTCTTTGTTCACCTCAGCCACGGGCAAATCGTTGATGACGTCTTTGAACGGGCGGCCAACAACCTGATTGTCGGACAGTCCGACAATCTGTTCCGCGGCCTTGTTCCAGGTGAGGATCATCCCTTCGCTGTCGAGAGTCACTACACCGGCGGCGATGCTGCTCAGGATGCTGTCCGTGTAGCTCGTCAGGGCGGAAAGGGCTTCCAATTCTTTATAAATAGCCGCGCTTTGGGAAGCGATAATAGATAGGACTCGCACGTCGTCTTCGGAATACTGGTTAGGACTATAACTGTGGACATTCAACACGCCGACCACATCATCCTGGACTATAAGCGGGATTGACATCAAGGACATAACCGGGTTTTTCCCCACCCTGAATGTCTGGAACCGCGTGTCCTCGGCAATGTTGGGAGAAATGATAGCCGCTCTATCGCGAATGGAACACGCTACCATGGAATCGCCTGCCAGAGGAACTTCGGCTGGAAGCGGCTCCACGTCTTTAGTGTACCTGGCCGCCTTGGCGATAGCCATTTGCCGCTCGTGGTCTATGGCATAGATGACGCATTCGTCGCATTGAACAAGACCTGCTACTATTGAAACAATCGAGTCGAGCGCCTCTTCCAGGTTGGACGCCGAGCTGATGCGCGTGGCAAATTCGTACAGCGCCGACAATTCAAGGGCTTTGTCCTGCATGCGCTCTTCGTATCGTATCGCGTTCTTAAGGACAACTGCCGCGTGAGAAACGATGATCGAAAGAAGCTTCATCTCGCTGGACTGGAAGGCCTTTTCGGACGCGCGGCCAAGAAGCAGCGCTCCTATGGTCACGTCCTCGGCAATGAGAGGCATAAATCCGACGGAGGAATACCTGGATAATATCCCGCTCATAAAAGCCCAGTCGCCCAACATATTTCTCTGCTCTGGTGATATAACCAGAGGATCGCGCAGCCGCCTCACGGCATGGGCCGCGTCGGGCAAACTAACTATTTGCCGCAATTCTGGACTGACTTCCTCGCAAACCCCTCCCGCGCACTGGACGTGCAACTGCTGCCTGCGTTCATCCAGCAATAGGAGTATGCCGGTATCGCATTCCACCGCGCGCAGCGCGACATCAACCAAAAGCGAAGCAGCGTTTCCGAGGCCGTAGGCGGAGCCGATAACGCGGCTTTGCTCGTAGAGAACGTTTACTTCCGCGTATTTCTGCTCCATCGCTTCATAAAGACGGGCGTTTTCTATCGCGATCCCGGCCTGGTTGACGAAAGTTGAGAGCAATTGTACGCTGTCGGGGTGGATTGGCCGCCCGCTGATCTCGTTATCAACAAGAACTGCGCCGATGCAGGCGTCGCGGACTATAATGGGTAAGGCCAGAGTCTGCCGCTGCCTGCTTTCGTCCAACGAGTCCTCCGGCGCAAGCCGCGAGCTTCGGGCAAAAATTGGTATTCTCTCCTTCACCGCCAGGCCGACCACGCTTTCTCCATACCGCACGCGGTCTTCTATGGCGTCTTCGGCGCCGAAACCGCGAATGACGCTTGCAACGAACTCGTCAGTTCTGGGGTCGCGCAGATAAACGCAGCATCTGTCGAATCCGACGATACCAAGGATATTGTCGGCGATTTGGTTTAGCACCTGGTCGAGATCGAGAGTCGAGCTGATTGCGCGGAGCAAATCCGATATGATCGCCATCTCTTGAATTCGTGAGTTTAACCGGCTGTAAAGCTGGGCGTTGGTTATGGCGAGAGCGGCCTGGCTTGCGAAAATACAGAACAGCTTCAGGTCGTTTTGAGTAAAAGGTGGGGACGGAATGTGGCGACTGATGTTCAGTACACCGATTGTATCGCCCACTTCGTCATTCAACGGAACGCAGAGAGATGAGACTACGTCGGGCCTTGGTAATATGCTTTCTCCCGCGAACCGAGGGTCTTTGGACACATCATGAATGAGCATCGGATCGCCTGTAAGAGCCACTTTCCCCGCGATACCCTCGCCGTATCGCACCCGAGCTCCTTTCACAATATCATCAGAAAGACCATAGCTGGCTTCGATTATAAGCTGTTCGGATTCGGGGTCTCTCAGCAGCAGCGAACACGCCTGGGCGCTCATAACGGCGGCCGCTTTCTCCGTGACCAGGCGCAGGACTTCGGCCAAATCGACCTGGTTGATGGCCTGGCCGATCTCGTATATGGTGGCTATCTCGGAGATGCGCTGTTCCGTATCGCTGCGCTTGTGGTTTTTGGCGGACAAAGATGACATGTCTGGGACTAACCTCTGAAGCGGTTCACATTGGCATTATAGCACGGCTTATTTGAAAATAGCTATCAGCTGTCAGCTGTCAGCTGACAGCTGATAGCTATTTCTACTGATCCGATAGTACAAACTATTGTTCCACAGCAATCCAGGTATTAGCGCTTGGATTTCCGCCCCGCCTCATCTAAATCCCTACAAAGCGGGGGCTTTTCCTCCGATAATTTAATTGGTGGCATGTAACGCCGGGAGGACAAAATATGACGTATCACGGACTGCGGCTTGAAGTAAGGCGCTTCTGCGGGGCTCCCCTCATAACTGCAAAAGGACACGTGGATGGATGGCAATTTGAAACGCTGCGAAACTTGCTCCATTCTTTTAAGTGGAGAGGGCACGACGACCTCATTTTGGATCTCACGGAAATGGGCATCGCCGGGGAGGAAGGGTCCGAGGCATTTACGAGCGCGCTCAAGACGTGGTATCCGGAGATGAATGTGCATGTGGTCGCCGCGGGCGACGTCGCGCGTATGCTTGCCGGACAGCATTTTTCGTTTAGGATACACTTGTGCGCGAGTCTCGACGAGGCCGCGGAGTATATCTGCAAGATGCACAGAATGGGCGAGTTAGACATGGAAGACAGCGTCGAGCATCAGGCAGGAAATCTCCCGCTTGCCGCTTAGCCGCTAGGCAGAGCAATTAACCAACGTCAAAATTCTGGGGGCCGATGTATATCGGTCCCCCGTAGTGCAACGGTCCTCTTGCTTAGGTCGCCGCCACTTAGGTTGTGGCAGGATCGGAGTGCGAACTCCCGCCGCCGCCCGCTTTTCCGGACGCTTGGGAGTGGGGCAGTGTCGCAGATCGATGGGGATTGCCCGCGCCCTGGAAGATAACCCCGCCTCCGGCAATTTGCCTGATTACCAGTATTTGGAGCGGCGTGGCTTGACTGTCTCTTTTCGGCGCTATTACCTCCTGAATCGCTGAGGCGCTGAAACCTGTGAGACCGCTGAAGGTCTGATGACTATGTTTCTGCTCGTTATTTGGAGCCAAAGCAACTCCGCCGGCCAATTTATGCCGGGTGGCGATTTCCGATAAGCCGGGACAAGTCGGAGATCACCACCCATCGTATATAGGAGTTTTCACCCTCACCCCAACCCTCTCCCTATTTAGAAGTTAGAAGTTAGAAGTTAGGATTGGAATTAGAAGCTCGGAGTCCCGGACCCATCACCTAACACCCTAAAGTCTCCCGTTCAAGTGTCGATATATCTTACATAGCCCAGCAAAATTACCAGGATTTTGGGAGATGCGCGCGCGTGACATCTGAGAGTTTAACCTCATCCACGATAACTGACGAATTTGCGGAAAAGGAGACGCCGGTCGATCATCGCTCGATTTCCGACCGGAATTCCGCAAAAGGAAAGGTTCTTCTGGTCGTCTGCTTGTTCGAGGACAATTTCGGCGACAAGCTGATCTACAACACCATCGATAAGAAGCTGAGGCAGGCGGGCTTTGAAACCGAAGCCGTTGAAGTGAGCCAAAGCCTGGCTGAATCGAGGTTGATCGAGAAGGCGAACAACTCGGATTTCCTCTACTTCGTCGGTGGCGGGATCATAGAGCGTTACGCGCCGGAGATAATCAGAAGCTTCGATTCGCTGCGCCATTCGCTAAAAACTCCGCATGGGGTGGTCGGGCTGAGCGCCGGGGAGTTCGACTATTCGGATTTCCACGAGTCGCTGAGGCTTTTTTGCGACACGGCGAGTTTCTTCTTCGCCAGGGACGAGGAAACGGTCGAGGTGTTCAAGAAAGCCGGAGCGTCAAGATTGCCTACAGCCGGTGTTGACGTTGTCCTCGCGAATGATACCATCTCAAAACTCAGGCGGACCGGCCACGGCATTACCGCGAGTTTTAGGAACGTTCCATATATCGATGTGACGGGCGATTTAGACTGGGGCCGGTGGCCGGAGGCTCTTAAGAAGGCGGGCGTGGAGAGTCTCATCCCGGATTGCAGCGCAAGCCAAAGCCGGTTAGATATTCCGATATGCGACGCTCCGATACTGCGCCAAATCGCCGATGCCGGCATAGTAATTGCTATGCGTTACCACGTAGTCCTTGCGGCTGCCATGATGGGGGCGCTGCCCATACCCATTGCGTACTGCCCTAAGGTGGCGAGGCTTGCGGAGCAGTTGGGGATTGGGGAATTTTGCCTCGGCATCCACGATCATAATAGATTGGAAGAGGTTCTCGGCAGGCTGAGAGCGGAAGAAGATGCAATCAGAAGGCGGGTCGCCGGGCGGGTCGTAAATCTTGAGCGGAATGCCCGCGCGATCATCAACCAGTCGATAAATACCATGGAGCGTGTCATAAATGCGCGATAATTACCTGCTGTTTCGGTTCGTCCCCACTATGAGGTGCAACTACCGGTGCGCCTATTGCTTTTTACCGGGCAGCGAGAAATCCACCAATTTAACGATGTTCGACGAGCATACGCCTGACGAGTGGGTCCGCGCGATGGCCAACTTCTCCGACTACGATGTGGAGTTCTACGCCTGGGGCGGGGAGCCGTTTCTTCTCGATGGAACGTACAAAGTCGTCAAAGGCTGGTGCGAGCATAAGCACGTGATAAGCGGAAACCGCATCGACACCAACATGGCGTTCGCGGAAAAGATCGCGCGGAAGTGCCCGACGGAGAAGCTCAAACTCAACTGCTCGTGGCACACGCAGTACAACAGCCTGGATCATATATACTCCAAGATCACAAGCCTGAACAATTTGGACATGGTGGCTATGCTCAATTTCGTGGCAAGCGAGCAGAATATACACGTATTGAAAGATGATTACTGCATGACCATCGACGACCTAATCGCGAAATTCGCCGACGCCGGGATTTTCGTCAATATTGCGGCTGATTTCGGAATCGTGAACGGCAAAGACGCGAGCTTGTACAGCGCGTACAAGGACATGATTCTGAACTACTTGAACCCGGAGGATTGGAGGCAGTTGCGGTGCGAGAAGCAGCCCTCCCATTGTGAGGCCAACCATCATTTCTTCACGGTGCATCCGAACGGCGACATAACCCCCTGCCTCAGCGGCAAAGTATGCGGCAATTTCTTCGATGGGACTCTCGAATTCCCGGAATGCCAAATCTGCGCGGAGTCTTGCCCCAGCCTGGTGTCGTACCCGTTCAGAACGGACAATGAATTTCCTTATAAGAGGCACATCGTCGAATACGTAAACAGGAACAAAGAACACAGGGAGCGCGTGCTTTCTTCGGGTTTGTTCGTGCCTTATGATGTTGGGACGGTTCTTTCACCCTCAC
>JAUSEB010000142.1 GCA_030650495.1 Armatimonadota bacterium
CTCAATGTTAGTTTGTTCTCTAGCGCCATCCTGAGAATATGATGACGGTTTATGTCCCTAAGACTGATCTCGATGCCCTCTCTTTTCATGGGGACATTATCGCTCTGCAGTTAATGGGGACATAATCGCTCTGCAATTACACATGTTTGAAAAAAACCTTTGACGGACTGAAATGTCGGCGCTATACTGTGCCAAATATACCTGCTGGATTCACTGCATTAGGAGGCGCATTCATGCGATACAGAAGTGGAGACCAGATCACTTTACCCATTGATCGGGAGGGGCTTGGGCTTGATGAGGGTATCGGCCATCTTCCCGATGAGACTATGGTGGTGGTAGTCGGAGCGGGAGCTCGTGTCGGCCAGAGTGTCGATGTTGTGGTGACAAATGTGCTCCAAACATCGTTGGGCGAATGTCTCCTGGCAAGCGCTAAATAGTCGTTTTGTTTGGTATGTTTTTATCCTCTGGGGATACAAACGCCTGATTTGAAATAGGATGCGAATGATAAGTCTGCTTGAAGCGCGCGCCCTGCGTACGTTCTTGCCGGTGGTGGCAAGCGTCCTCGCAGGCGCCATAGGTGGTTTTCTTGTCGATCTGCGAACCGGATACGGGCCGGCTCCAGGTCTCTTATTACCCATATTGGCTGGCATATACGGGATTGTTGTCGGCGATCTTCTCGGAAGGGCTTCACGATCCACGGGAAATCCAAAGCTTGGAGTTTATGTGACAGGTGGTCTGATCATTGGAGGGCTGGGCGGTAGAATCCTTGTAGGATGCTTAGTTTTACTCTCGCTAAGAACCAGCAACCCAGGGGAAGCGTATGGGCTGGCGTTGGTCGCATCGGTCTTCAGTCCGGCAACGATTTTCAACCTCGCCATAGCTGTATTTGCGGCCAGTGTCCGCATCCGGGCGTTTCAGCGTTACGCTGTGTGACGCTCAAGATCAGGCGTCCACTCCCCGATCTTTTCTTTGAGCCAGTCGCGGTTCCTCTGATGGATTGAGACGATTTCCGATAACAGCCCCTGCGCCGTTTCGTCCATATCCTCTCTGTTGAGGATATGTTTTGTTTGTCTTATAGCGGCTTCTTGATGCCTGCTCAACGTCTTAAGCTTGTCCACGACCTCTGTTTCCCGATCCAGCCGGTCAGCCAAACTACCGATGTCTAGCGCGGGCACACCACCTGAGTGGTTGATAACATGATAGAGGCCGGCGCAAGCCCATCTCGCCGAATCATGTATGGTTTCAAGCCCATCAGCCAAGTCGGGAGCCTGATGTCGCAATTCTTCGATCAGCTTGCGGGTCGCTTCTACTTCGGCTCTTTCTGAGGCCAATATGTCGTTAAGTTCATCAACAACGCTCATAGTTCCGCTCCTCATATCGAGGAACAGAGCCGGGGTGAGAACGGGTCATCGGCTTTATTGCCCGGAACCCTCACTCCCGGCCATATTCACTGAATGCTGGATTTACTCCAAGGGACTCACGGATTCTACCGCCGTAACCTCTGGAACTTCTTGCTTCAGCGTTCTTTCTATACCCATTTGCAGGGTCATGGTAGCCATGGGGCAGCCGCCACAGGCTCCCTGAAGCCGAACTTTCACAACGCCGTTTTCTCCAACATCGACCAACTCAACATCTCCACCGTCCGCTTGAAGAGCCGGACGAATGATGTCCAATGCGTCCTCTACTCGCTGCCTAAGACCGTTACCGTTTTCCGCCAATCTGATTCACTCCCTTCAGTTATTCTTTCTACTAATGATGGTCGTGCGCGTGTTCGCGCTTTTTAAGGTCTAAGCCTTTTCCAGTTGTCTTTTTCAGATAGTCGTCTATCGCCGATTGAACGGCTTCCTCGGCCAAAACCGAACAGTGCATCTTCACCGGAGGAAGCCCGCCGAGCGCCTCAGCCACCGCCTTATTGGTGAGCCTCAGCGCTTCATCAATAGTTTTTCCCTTAATCATCTCCGTTGCAATGCTGCTTGTCGCAATAGCGGCCCCGCAGCCGAAGGTCTTGAACTTCACATCGGCAATGACTCCATCCTGCACTTTGATGGTCATTCTCATCAGGTCTCCGCATACCGGATTTCCAACGTTCCCCACCCCGTCGGCGTCTTCGATCTCGCCGACATTTCGCGGGTTCGCAAAGTGTTCCATCACCAGTGGACTGTAAGCGCTGCTCATTACACGCCACCCCTTTCTATCAGGACAGGGCATTCTTCCTGATCAAGAGAGCTTACTCTGGCGGCAATCCTAGACGCCAGGGTTCTAAAAGCCTCAGCCTGTTCGGACTCCGGTCTGCCGGCTACGGTCGGCGAGCCTGCGTCGCCATCTTCAACGGTTTCCGGCTCTAAGGGCAGCCTTCCCAAAAGCGGAGCGCCGGTTATTTGCGCCGCTTTATCTCCGCCGCCGTGGCTGAAGATGTCGGTGCGATAACCGCAGCCGGGGCAAATAAAGAAGCTCATGTTTTCGACTATACCCAAAATCGGCACGTTCATCTTGGAGAACATCGAGGCCGCATTAGACGCGATATTGAGAGCCACATCCTGTGAAGTAGTAACCACAACTACGCCGGTCAACGGCACGACCTGCGCCAATGTAAGCTGCGCGTCTCCCGTCCCGGGCGGCAAATCCACGATTAGATAATCGAGTTCGCCCCAGTTTACATCCGTCAGCATCTGTTTTACCGCGCCGGCGACCATCGGCCCGCGCCAAATTACTGGCGAGCCGTTGAGCATAAATCCCAGCGACATCAGTTTGACGCCATGCTGTTCTATCGGGACAATCTTCCCATCCATCATTTTTGGCCGCTCGTTGACGCCCATCATCGCCGGAATCGTTGGACCGTAGATGTCCGCGTCCAGGAGTCCCACCTTCGCTCCAAACTCCGCAAGGGCAACGGCTAAATTGACAGCCACCGTCGACTTCCCTACCCCGCCTTTTCCGCTGGCCACGGCTATGACATTGCTGACCTGAGGTAGAACGTCCTCCTGTTCCTGCGCTCGGTGCGAAGTCACGCGGCTGCCGACCTTCACCGCAACTTCCTTGACTCCCGAAATCTGTTCGACCGCCGCTTTAGCCGCGTCGCGCAACTGCGCCCTGAGCGGACATGCGGGCGTGGTCAATATCAATTCAAACTGAACTCTGCCATCGGTTATCTGGACATCGTCGATCATTCCGGCTGACACAAGGTCGCGCCGCAATTCGGGGTCCTGCACGGTTCCTAACGCTTTTAGCACCTCGTCTCTAGTAACCACAGTCCTGTTCTCCTTCTCAGTAATTATCCAAAGGCGTTCCAGTCGCCGCCTCATGAGCGCGGTTAAGGACACAAAACGCCAGATGATCGATCCCGCACTTCGCGCAGACTTTCTCGACGTCTTGCTCCGAGGTCAGCGCCAGATAGATAAATTGCTCCAGCCCGTCAACCAGCGCGGCGCGCCGGTCCTCCGGCAGCTTGTCGCATACGGCTTGAAACCACTCGCCTCGTTCTTCTCTTGCGCGTTGGACCAACTCATGCCCGGTTTCCGTCAGCTCAACTCGCGACAGCCGGCGGTCTTCTATGCTGTCCTGCCTACTCACAAGATTACGATGAACGAGTCTTTCGACTAACTGGCTGCTCGCGGGCACGCTAACTGATAATCCTTCTGCAATGCGCCGTATCGAACATGGGCCGTGAAGATAAATATACTGCAAACACTGCATAAGGGCGTGTGTTACTTCGCCGTCACTTGTTTTATTGACGGATTTCGCTTCGGCTTCCTTTGTCACTATCCCGGCGAACACTTCGGCCAGCAGCTCCAGATATTCAGTTGAATTCCGCTCTAGCGTATTGGTTGTCATAATGGTTAAGGGCCTTAATCATTAAGCTGCTTACATTATACCACAGAAACTTTTATATAAACCACAACAATTGCAAATCCTATATTTGCATAACGGCTGCCGAGGGTGGGTATTGCGCCAATTGGAGGAATATTGATGCAAACCAAACCGGTAAACAAGTCCGGGGAAATGAAGGAACTGCGGAATCGCGCTGAGAGTTTCGCGGCGTTGTCCTGCGAGCCCGGCTCAACGTTGGTTTGGGGAGAAGGAGCGCTCGACGCGAAGATTGCGTTCGTAGGCGAGGCTCCAGGCGATTATGAGACAAGGCTTGGCAGGCCGTTTGTCGGACCGGCAGGCCAATTGTTCAACAGAGAGTTGGAAAGAGCGGGCATCGACCGCGCTGAAGTTTGGATCAGCAACGTGGTGAAATGCCGCCCTATTACCATTTCGCCCTCCGGCCGTGCGGTAAACCGAGCGCCGACCAGGAATGAGGTCGCCGGATGGCTCCCATATCTGCTGGAAGAACTAAAGATAATTGGGCCACACATAATCGTCTGCCTTGGAGCAATTGCCGCGATGGCGTTGATAAGCAGGGATTTTGCCATTACCAAACAGCGCGGGCAGTGGTTTGACGGTCCATTGGGAGCAAAGATCATGGCGACGTTCCACCCGTCGTATATACTGCGGGTCACTGCCGCTGACGGCGAAGAGCAGCAGGAAGCGTTCCGAACGGACCTAGCTGAGGTGAAAAAGCTGTCAGCTGTCAGTTGATAGCTGACAGCTTTCCCTCAACCCTCAACCACATATTTCAGTAGTGAAAAATCCCACCCGGCGCGCTTGGCTCAGTTAGCGAACGAACGACCTGGGCGACGGGGATATATGTTGCGACAACGATCAACGCAAACCCCAGGGTGAGCGCTATCATTAGAACAGAGAGACGGATTGGACGTTTTTCAGGAATACGCAAAGCCCATACGAAGGTCGAAATGAATACAGCGCTCCAGACCGGCGTTGAGATAAACCAAGCCCTTACTGTTGCGGACGCAATTCCTTTTACTATAGTTGTGATTACAGGCAATTGAACCCGGAACGCGCCGCTCAACACCATAAGCATCCGTTCCGATGATATGAGCGCGCCGATCAGCCCTATCCACAGGAGAGCAACCATAGCCGACATGGCGGTGTCCATAGGGCGAAGTTTTAACTGCGTCCAGGCAGGCGGCTTTTCAGAGCTTGCGGTCACAGATACTCTCCCGATAGGTTTGGATTCGGAAATCGCCACTAATCATATCGAGTTGAAGGTTTAAGGTTGAATGTTTAAGGCATCGGTGTTGCCTCATTCAACCTTCAACATTAAACATTAAACATTAAACCGGCTTCGGCTTCAAAGAACAAGCCGAAGCATATCTCCCCTGCTCTACATCTTCACGGTTGCTTTTTTTGTGGCGCTGTTACCCGCGGCGTCGTAGACTTTGACCTCTATAACGTGCTCGCCCTTCGGTAAAATAGGCTGAGTTGTCAGAGAGAATTGCTCCATACCGGAGTCGAATATACCGTCATCGGCGGCAACGGCCAACCAGTCGCCGGAGTCAACACGATACTGCGTGTGCGTAATGCCTACGA
>JAUSEB010000146.1 GCA_030650495.1 Armatimonadota bacterium
ATTCCGCGACCGATTCCGAATCGCTATTCGATGATTTAGCACTATCCAGATGGTGAGCAATTTCATGCGCCAACGTCTTGGACATTTGCGCCGGCGATGATTGCCTAACAACAATTCGCGCTCCCTGAATGTATCCCATCGCCTGGCCCGTCAAGCTATCGGCAGTCTCAACTGATAGGCTAAAACTCTGCGCCAGTGTCACTAGGCGCGCCCACAAGCCGTTATCATCGCCTGAGAGTGTAGGAACGTTCAAGCTAGGCAAATCAGCGCCAGTAGTATCAGCAACATCGAACACGTAGCCTGTTCCAAAGCGTGTAACGACCCTAGCATCAACCGGCTTTGATTCTGCCGATTCCGCTATTCTGGATTCCTCGGATTCCTCGGTCGCATTAACTCGCATCATATAGGGAACCAAGATAGCGATTCCTTTTGCGCCCTTGCAAACCTGGCGCCCTAATGATTGCCAGGTCTTATATCCCGCTACACGTGTAGCTTCTGGTCGCTGGAAAGCTATTAGCATGCAATTCCCGAAGCTATATTTATGGAATCGGGCCTGAGTGTCAAGATAGCGCCGGAACGAATCGCTATCCTGAATTCCCTGAACCGCCGATTCGAGCTGGGCTAGAGATTCGCGCCATTTATCATTTGGCATCGCTGGGACTCCCGTAGAGTGATAGTCAGCCGTTCTCGACTGCCAATGAGGACCTTATCATGGTTAAATCCCATTGTCAATAGAATAGTAAAAGACATTTCTATATATAGTGTCTACTGCACAATAGACCATAAGTGCTAGGCTTTTCCTGCCAGGAAGCCGCCGAAACTCGCTTCAAAGTTTGTGCGCCGGGCACAAACAAACCTATTGACTAGCGTACGCCCAGCGTATATACTCTAGTCATACAGCGAAGGAAGCTGAATCAGCGAACGGAGAACAGGCAATGGCAAGCCAATCAGCATGGGCAGAATACGTTAGGTTAACTTTCGCCTCGGCCAACGCAGAAGCCGCCGGAGCGGGGCACTCGCCGGCCGTGAAGCTAGCGCAACTCAGATTAGCCGATCAACTACAGCAACGGGCCGATCAAGCGTTACGCGCCAACTAGTCCTCCCTACAGCCGGCGGATACCTCAGAGTCGGGTCCGCCGGCCCCACTGCCCGGACATAGGGCCGGCGGTACGGAGAATCAGGCAATGAAAGCAGAGAATTTCCGATGTGACGGTTGCCTAAAGATCAGAAGGATCGCGCTGGCGCAATGGCTCCCCGCTGGAATGTCTATCAACGGACATACTATCGTATGCGCCGATTGCCATACGCGGTTAGTCTCAGAGAAAAAGATCGTCGTTTTCCAGCGCCGGAGCTATACGATGGTAGGCCAGATGATATCAGCGTCAACTGACTAGCTAGTCCCCGGCGATGGTCTCAGTAACCAGCCTGAGACTATCGGCAGCGACAAGCTGACTACAGATCGGAGTACAGGCAATGACGAAAATACACCGGCATTACAGCCCACGGCCCGAACAGGTCTGGATCAAATGTTATTGCACAACGTGTAGGAAAATTGTTGAATTTGTCAACAACATGGGGACATCCCACAAGCCGACATCCGATGAACGATATCAAATGAGAGTCGGTGACATTCCATTCATTACTGCCAGCTAGTTAACCAGCTTCCAGCGTCAAACGTTTGACGCTGGGCACGGGTAAATTAGCAACAGGAGTACACCACGATGACACTCACTGGGAACCAACTGGCGATCCAGAAGCTACAGCGCAACCGAGATGAGCGCATAACCGATGTCTGCAATCGTCGTCGAGCTGGGATCATTACGGAGGTAGACGCCTACACTCTCATTAGTTCCGCCCAGCGCCAGTATGCCGAAAATGCCGGGCCGCTACTGAGCGCCAGCTAGCCCT
>JAUSEB010000156.1 GCA_030650495.1 Armatimonadota bacterium
GTGTAGCTGCCGCCGCATCGGAACGAGAGTCGAGGGAGAGTTGAAGGTTGAAGGTTTAAGATGCTTCGGCTTGTAGTTCAAAGCCGAAGCTTATAGCAGTATTGTTGCCTTCGGCTTCAAAGAGGGAGTGTTCAAAAAGTCCTATATACCTGTAGCTCGGGGCCTTGTGCCCCGTCTGCTGAGCGTAGATTCACTACCGCCGACCGGCCACAAGGGCCGGGGCTACGGTTTTTGAACACTCCCAAGAACAAGCCGAAGGATAGGTATTCCTCTCTCTCAACTCTAAACTCTAAACTCTCAACTGGCCTTGACAGCCAAGTCGCCTACCTGCTAATATAAACTCCGCTCCCGCGACGCTTACTTTTTGCAGATAATAGTTTGAATGCTACACGCAACGGGTAAGTTGTCGCGCGAAAGGAGGCGATGTATTGCGAGGACGAAAGTCACGGCTCGCGAGAACAGCGCTGTGTATAACGCTGGTAATCGCGATAATGCCGGCAGTTAGAGCAAATCGAACTGACGTCGCGCAAGATCAAAGCCTGGAGACGGTTACTGTGCGAGTGATTTGCGATGGGGCACAACGGCAGGTACGTACCGCCCAGACGACCGTCGGCGCGACCCTTGAGGAAGCCGGAATAAAGTTAAAACCGGCTGACCAGGTCTACCCGAGTAAAGACGCGCGCCCAAAAAACAACATGGCGATTCGCGTCATACGTGTGGTAGAAAAAGTCATTGTCAAGAAGGAAGTTGTCGGATTCAAATTGATCCGGCGGCCATCAAGACTGCTGCGCCCCGGGCAGGTCCGCGTAGTTCAGGCGGGCGTTCCCGGCGAGAGGCAAAAGATCTACAAAGTAATATATAAAGGCGGGGTTCTGGTAAGCCGGAGCGTAACCGAAGACAAGCTCCTGGTCAAGCCTAAGGATGAAATAGCCTTGGTGGGTGATCGCAGACTGTCCACCAGGGGTTTCTACACGAGCAGAGGCAGCTTGAGGATGCATGCCACTGGATACGACCCCGGTCCAAGAAGCTGCGGGCGCTACGCCGATGGGTACACCGCGAATGGTATGAAAGCCGGATATGGAGTCGCGGCAGTCGATCCCAAGTCCATTCCTTTGGGGACTAAGCTGTACATCGAGGGCTATGGTTTTGCCATTGCCGGAGATGTCGGCAAGGCGATAAAGGGAAAAAGGATCGACCTCGGATTCGACACATACCGCCAGGCCATACAATTTGGCCGTAGGCATGTAGTCGTTCATTTCCTTAAATAAAGCCTGCCGTAATCTTGTTTGTTGAAGGCAGTCCCGGATTACGGGGCTGCCTTTTGTTTTGATGATGGAAAACCAAGCAAACCTGACGTGTATTTCCTGGGTGGCTGTTTCCGAACAGCCACCCCAAAACCAAAGAGGGATTTCCGAATCCCGAAACCACCTCACTTCCGCTTCCCCGAGTAGCGAAGCGTATCGAGGGGCGGTACAAACTTATGGAAAACCAAACAAATCTAACATCTCCCGCAACAGTAAAATCGCTCCTGAGCAAGCATGGACTCAGGCCGAAAAAACGGCTTGGGCAGAGCTTCCTAATCGACAGGAATATATTAGATAAGATTCTAAACTCGGCGGAACTTAGCCCGGATTCCCAAGTATTGGAGATTGGCCCAGGACTTGGAACCGTCACCCGTGAACTTGCCTCGCGCGCTCGCAATGTGGCCGCCATAGAGATTGATAAAAACCTGATCCCAATCCTGCATGACACTCTTGCCGGCTTCGAAAACGTCGAGATTATTGAGGTGGATTTCCTGAAACTGCCCCTAGACGAATTTCTGAGTGAACGATTTGGCCCAAATCCCTGCTCGGTAGTTGCCAACCTGCCGTACTATATCACGACGCCGATCATAGTTAGGCTTTTGGAAACAAAATCGAGAATCCAGTTGATTGTCATAATGGCGCAGAGAGAAGTGGCGCGGCGATTGGTTGCAGCGCCAGGAAGCGATGACTATGGAGCAATCACCGTCTTCGTTCAGTATCACTGCGAAGCGGATATAGTCGCGCAAGTGTCAAGAAACGTATTCTACCCTCCACCGGAAGTCGATTCGGCTCTAGTCCGGCTCAGAATTCGACCAGAACCTGCCGTGCAGCCAAAGGACGAGGGCTTGTTTTTCAAAGTCGTGAGAGCGGCCTTCGGCCAGCGCCGCAAGACCATTCTCAACGCCCTTTCCGGCTCGCCCGATTTGAAGCTTCCAAAATCCGAAGCTGAAAACATCCTGAAATCGGCAGGGATTGACGCCGGACGCCGCGGCGAAACTCTCAGCCTGGAAGAGTTCGCAAAGCTCGCGGATTTGGTTTTGGAAAAGCTGTCAGCTGTCAGCTGACAGCTGACAGCTAATAACCAATCGGAGCCGACAATCCTCAGAAAATCCGTTAAGTTTTCTACGAGCCGCGTTGACGTTTGCCGCCGCCGCCTGTATAATAGACGTGCCTTATTTAACCATCCATCAGGAAGAAAAAGATGAAACATCATTCTGATGATCCCGTATATGTGATTAGTGTAGCGGCCAAACTCGTCGGGCTGCCATGTTGGATGCTGCGCCAGCTCGATAACGAAGGCTTGGTCAGCCCTACGCGCACGGCAAAGAACCGGCGGCTATACTCGGACCGCGATATTGCGACACTGGAGTATATACGGTTCCTGACGACTGAAAAAAGAGTCAACGTCGCGGGAATCCGATACATATTCGAATTGGAAGGCAGGTTTGATCAAATGGCTCGAGAGGGCGGAGGAAAAATGAATAGATGATTTACCCATCAGGAGATAAACTGGAGAAAGTAGTGGAGAGCAAGTATTCGCTTGTTGTGCTTGCTGCCAAGCGGGCTAAGCAATTGCGCGAGGGCGCTCCAAAGTTGATCGAAACAAGTTCGACCAATCCGCTTACGGTCGCGCTGGAAGAGATAGCCGCGGGCAAGGTGCGATATAAACTCCTTGAAGAGAGTGAGATGCTGGCTATGGACGCACAGCGCCGCGCCGCGCTGGACTCGTTTGATGAGCTCCCCGCCGCGGCTGGCGAAGAGCTGCTTCAAGCTGAAGAGCCGGCTCCGAGCGTGCAGGAATTGCTGAAAATCGAGGGCGAGGAAACATTGGTGGTAGAGCCTGAGGCAGAAGCCGCGCCCCAGCCTTCAGTCGCCGAACTTCTCAAAGTAGAGGATGACGAAGTTGTGTCCGCTGAAGCGGCTGAAGAAGATGTTGCCGAGGCCGGGGAAGGCGCGTCGGAGGAATAAATGGGAAAGATCGTCGGAATTGACCTTGGCACCACAAACTCGGTTCTCGCGGTTATGGAAGGCGGCGAACCGGTAGTCATAGCCACCGCTGAAGGAAACCGCCTGTGCCCTTCGGTCGTCGGCTTCTCTAAAAACGGCGAGCGGCTTGTTGGGCAATTGGCAAAGCGCCAGGCCATAACCAACCCTGACCGAACGATAACCTCCATCAAACGTAAGATGGGTACCGATTATAAGTTTCCTATTGACGGGAAGGACTACACGCCGCAGGAGATTTCGGCGATGATCCTTCAGAAACTGAAAACCGACGCCGAAGCGTACTTGGGCGAAGCCGTCGATAAGGCTGTCATCACCGTCCCCGCGTATTTCTCCGACAGCCAGAGGCAGGCGACAAAAGATGCTGGGACTGTCGCGGGATTTGAAGTGCTGCGTATTATAAACGAGCCTACGGCGGCCTCTCTTGCCTACGGCGTAGACAAAGACAGCGTACATACTGTCCTTGTCTGGGACTTGGGCGGTGGCACGTTCGACGTGTCTATTCTCGAACTCGGCGACGGCGTCTTTGAAGTCAAGGCCACAAATGGCGACACTATGCTGGGCGGAGATGACTGGGACCAGCGCGTTATGGAATGGATGGCCGCTGAGTTCAAGCGCGACAACGGCATAGATTTGGCCAAAGACAAAATGGCCATGCAGCGTCTCAAGGAGGCCGCCGAGAAGGCCAAAGTGGAGCTTTCCACGGTTTTCCAGACGAATATCAACCTGCCGTTCATCTCATCGACGCAGGAGGGGCCGGTTCATCTCGATTTGACGCTTAGCCGGGCGAAGCTGGAAGAGCTGACCGCTGATCTATTGAGCAGAATGATCGGTCCGACCAAGCAGGCTGTTGCTGACGCGAAATTGAGCTCCGAGGAAATCGACCGCGTTCTGCTGGTAGGCGGCTCGACCCGCATGCCGGCGGTCCAGGAATTGGTCAAGCAGGTGTTCGGCAAAGAGCCTCACAAGGGTATGAATCCCGACGAGGTCGTTGCGCTGGGCGCGGCGATTCAGGCGGGGGTCCTCGGCGGCGAGGTGAAGGACGTTGTCCTTTTGGACGTGACTCCACTCACCCTGGGCATCGAAACCCTCGGCGGGGTTTGCACGCCGATGATCGACCGCAATACAACTATCCCCACCAGCAAAGGCGAGATGTTCACGACCGCCGCTGATGGGCAGTCCGCCGTCGACATCCATGTGCTTCAGGGCGAGCGCGGTATGGCCCGTGACAACATCAGCCTTGGCCGGTTCCAACTGGTTGGAATTCCACTCGCTCCGCGCGGAACACCGAGAATCGAGGTTACGTTCGATATCGACGTGAACGGCATAGCGCACGTGTCGGCAAAAGACACGGCGACCGGCAACGAGCAGCGGATTACCATCACATCATCGAGCGGCCTGAACAAAGACGAGATCAATAAAATGGTCCGCGACGCCGAGCAGCACGCCGATGAAGACCGCCGCATACGCGAAATCCAGGAACTCAAGAACCGGGCTGATTCGGTTGTCTACAACGCGGAAAAACTAATAAGGGACGCGGGTGATAAGGCGACTGACGAGCAGAAGACCCGTGTCCAGGATGCGGTTCGGGAAGTTCACGCGGCTGTTGAAGCGGAAGACGACGAGCGAATAACCGCCGCGATAGACGCGCTTACTACCGTGGTTTATGAAATCGGCGAGGCGATGTATCAGACCGCCGGAGCTGCAGTCGGCGCGGAGACAAAGAGCGACGCTTCCGAAGATGCGCCCGCTGAGGAGCAAAAGGCGGAAGCGGAAGAGGTAATAGAAGGCGAGTTTAAGGCTGAATAACACAGCCTTTGGGGATTAATATGGCGAGCAAGAGGGATTACTACGAGATTCTGGGAGTCCCCAGGTCCGCCTCGGCAGATGAAATAAAGAAAGCATACCGGCGTTTGGCGCGGACGCATCATCCTGACGTCAACCGGCACGATAAGGCAGCCGAAGACACGTTCAAAGAGATAAACGAGGCCTACGAGGTCCTCTCCGATACGCAGAAGCGTAATGTCTACGACCGTTTCGGCCACAATGGGCCGTCCGGCAGAACAGGCGCGGGTTTCGATTTCAACGAAGGCTTCGGTTTCGGCGACATTTTCGATGTCTTCTTCGGCAGCGGTGGATTTGGCCAAACCACGGCGCGCGAGCGCAATGTCTCGGAGCGTGGAGCCGACCTCAGGGCCGACGTTGAGATGACGCTCGAAGAAGCCGCAAAAGGCATCGAGAAGACCCTTCGCATATCCCGTATGGAGACCTGTAAAGCCTGCGACGGAAGCGGCGCGGAACCCGGCAGCAAGCCTGAGACGTGTACAACGTGTCATGGCGCCGGGCAAGTCCGCAGGCAGCAGACAGGCTTTTTCGGAACTTCCATCGGCGTCGGGATTTGCCCACACTGCCGTGGTGAAGGCCGCGTCGTCAAATCCCCTTGCCATGAGTGCGGGGGCGAAGGACGAACTCGCGGCTCAGCGCAAATAGAAGTAAAGATTCCAGCCGGCGTAGACAACGACAACCGCATTAGGCTCTCCGGCGAAGGCGACGCCGGGATGCGCGGCGGTCCACCGGGAGATCTATACGTTTTTCCGCACATAAAACCGCATTCGATATTCGAGCGGCGGGGAAACGACATCTGGTGCGAGGTCATGGTCACCTTCGCCCAAGCGGCGCTGGGAGCGACTATTGCCGTCCCTACTCTCGACGGCGAGGAAAAGCTCCATTTGGCCGAAGAGACGCAAGGCGGGGAAGTATTCAGGCTGCGCGACCATGGCATACCCGACGTAAACGGACGCGGCAAAGGCAGCCTCAACGTGGTGGTCAAAGTCCAGACCCCTACAAAGCTGAGTCAGGAAGAACGACAATTGCTCGAAGACTTTGCAAAATCTCGCGGCGAGAATTTAGAAGCCGAGCCGGACAAGAGCTTTTTCGAGAAAGTAAAGGACGCATTTAGCGGTAGATGAGATGGGCCGAGGTAACACTGGTAACGAGTTCTGAAGCAGCGGACGCCGTAACGGACATTCTGCTATCGGAAAGATGCGGAGGGGTCGCAAGCGCGGACCCCTCTTCGCGCGTTAACGGGCAGGTGAAACAAAATCTCGCGGCGTATTTCCCTGTGGACGAGCGTCTACCGGCGACTCTCGATAGAATTAAGGGTCGGGTCGAGTCCCTTAGCGACTTCGGTTTCAGCGGCAATTCGCCTGAGCTGACGGTCAAATTCGTCGAGGACGAGGATTGGGCGACAGCCTGGAAATCGTTCTTCAAGCCTCTGGTCGTAGGCAAGATAGTCGTGAAGCCGACCTGGGAGGATTTTAATCCCAAGCTGGAACAAATAATCGTCGAACTTGACCCCGGTATGGCCTTCGGAACCGGCAACCACCCGACGACCCAAATGTGTCTCAAAGCCGTGCAAACCTATTTACATTTCGGCGATACAATGCTTGATGTTGGTACAGGTTCAGGGATTCTAGCCATCGCAGCCGCTCTATTAGGCGCGTTAAAAGTCATCGGTATTGATATTGACTCAATCGCCGTAAAAGCCGCAATAGAAAACGTGAAGACTAATGGAGTTGAAAAGATCGTAGAGATTACGGAAGCGGATTCCCCAACGGCTGTCGATATATCGGCTGATCTTGTGACCGCGAACATAGTAGCAAGCACAATAATATCTATGCGAGAAAGCCTTTGTGCCGCTCTAAAACCCGGCGGAATACTGATCGCTTCCGGGATAATAGACGAGCGGCGGTCGGAAGTTGAAAACGCAATACAGAGCGCGGGAATGAGCCTGATTGAAACAATATGTGAGGGTGAATGGGTAACAGTAATCGCCCGAAAGAACTAAGCGGCGAGCGCAGGTTCTTTGTAAATCCAAATCAGATTTCCGACGGCAGGGTTGTGATTACCGGCTCCTGCGCGCGGCAGATTCACACTGTCCTCCGGCTGCGAAAGGGAGACCAAATATCAGTCCTGGACGGTTTAGGAAATCTGTATGTCTGCCGTCTGGACGAAGTCTCTTCAAGGGAAGTAATTGCCGAGGTAACGGATACGTGCACATGCGACAATGATCCAAGCATAAAGCTCACGCTCGCGCAGGGTCTCCCCAAGGGTGATAAAGTTGAGCTGGTAGTTCAAAAGGCCACTGAACTGGGAATATCTGAAATGGCGCTATTTGCGTCAGAGCGAACCGTTGCGCGACCTTCGGCTGATAAAATAGCGCAAAGGCTGGCCAGGTGGGAATCAATAGCAAAAGAAGCGTCCGAGCAGTGCTGTAGAGCGACGATTCCCACGATAACCGGCGTGTTGGATTATGACGAATTACTCAGCCGCGTAGCCGGATTCGATCTGGCGCTTGTCGCCTGGGAGGATGAAAGCGATATAATGCTTAAGGACGCCTTAGGCGAAGCGCCGGCGGGTGCGCGAATTCTGCTCATAGTTGGGCCGGAAGGCGGGCTTACGGAGCGGGAAGTTGCGGCGGCCAAACAAGCTGGAGCTATACCGGTGTCGCTGGGGAAACGCATTCTGCGAACGGAGACCGCGGCGATAGCCGGATGCGCAATAATATTACACTGTATCCAATGAGTAGGTGATAACTAACAAGTGACAACAGAGCGCAAGCGTAAACGAGATGGCAGCGAGGGGATGAAAAAGAAGATGGCGATTTCCGCTGAGCCCGGGCACATCGGGGCCAAGCAGCTTCGTGTAACGGATAACTTAGCCCAGCTCCTCGATGTTCTGCCTCCTTTGGTGCGCAGATGCCTGGAGGAGCAGAACAACCTTGAGGATCTGCTTGAGATAGTTCTCGATCTAGGGCGTGAGGCCGAAGCCAGATTTCCCGGAAGCGTTGTGCAACTCTGCGACATCGGCGTCACGATGGAAGAGATCGACTATGTGGTCAGCCGCGTCGGCATGTTCGGCAAAGACAACCGCGCGGGCATCGAGCGGACCCTCCACAGAATATCAGCAATTCGCAACCGGCAGGGTAAAATCGTCGGTCTTACCTGCCGCATAGGCCGCGCCGTTTACGGCACGATCGATATAATCCGCGACGTTATCGAAACCGGCAAGAGCGCGCTTCTGCTGGGGAGGCCAGGCGTCGGCAAGACCACCAAACTCCGCGAAGTCGCTCGCGTGCTTGGTGATGAGTTCAAGAAGCGCGTTGTAGTCGTGGACACATCGAACGAGATCGCGGGCGACGGCGATATTCCGCACCCGGCTATCGGTTCGGCCCGCCGGATGCAGGTGGCAACTCCCGACCAGCAGCACGCCGTGATGATCGAGGCAGTCGAAAACCACATGCCTGAGGTCGTCGTCATCGACGAAATCGGCACTGAGGCGGATGCTTTCGCCGCCCGGACCATCGCCGAGCGCGGCGTTCAATTGATAGCGACGGCACATGGGAATTCACTTGAGAATCTGCTGATGAACCCGACGCTTTCCGATCTCGTCGGCGGAATACATGCCGTGACCCTGAGCGACGACGAGGCGAAGCGGCGCAGGACACAGAAGACCGTTCTTGAGCGCAAGGCCCCGCCTACTTTCGATGTCGTGATCGAGATCATCGAAGTGGACAAGCTGGCGATTCACCATGACGTGTCAACGGTGGTGGATAAGCTACTTCGCGGCCAACCCGTCCGCCCGGAGATTCGAGTGCGTAACCCCGAAGGCGAAGTCGAAGTGGTACAGGCAGCGGAAACGGAATTCGGACGCCGGCCGGAGGGCGAGGAATACGGAAGAGTTGGACCGGTGACTGGGCAAAGGGCCCTGCCGTCGGTCGTGAAGATATTTCCGTACGGCGTCAGCCGCAACAGGCTGGAAAGGGCGATTAGGGAATTGCGCGTTCCAGCTTACATAACCAAGGACGCGAACGAGGCCAACGCGGTTATCGCTCTGAAGGCCCATTTCCGCAAAGAACCAGCCAAGCTGCGGGATGTTACGAGCAGGGATATTCCGACGTACGTGGTGAAGAGCAACACTTACACACAGATAGCCACATCGGTCCGCGAGATGTTCAACCTTAGAGGCTCCGATGAGGACGCGGCGCTTCGAGAGGCCGAAGAGGCCATCGAGCGTGCGCTGGAATTTGGTGAGGCGCAGGAGTTAATGCCCCAAAACAGTTATATGCGGCGGCTTCAACATCAACTAGTGGAGAAATCGAAGTTGACATCGGTGAGCATAGGGGCCGAACCATACCGGCGGCTTAGGATAATGAAACCTTGACGGCGCGGCGCGGCTGGTTCATAACTCTAGAAGGCCCCGAAGGCTGCGGGAAAACGACGCAGTTCGAACTCCTCGCGCAGTGGTTCAGAGAGCGCGGCGACGATGTTTTGACGACCATCGAGCCGGGCGGCGAGCCCGTGGCGGAAACTATCCGCCGCATGCTTCTACATGACGACGACCCCCTTACGGCAAGAACGGAATTGCTGCTCTATTTGGCCGCGCGGGCGCAGCATGTAGAGCGGGTGATCCTCCCAGCCGTGGAGTCGGGAGCAGTAGTCATTTGCGCCAGGTTCTCGGATTCCACACTCGCGTATCAAGGTTACGCCAGAGGATTGGATATCGAATTCATCCGCCGCGCCAACGACTTCGCCACCGCCGGGCTTGCTCCCGATTTGACTCTGCTGATAGACTGCTCCGTGGAGTTAGGCTTGGAGCGGCAGCAAATGCGAAATAGAATGGAAGCCGAATCGCTGGAGTTCCACCGGAAAGTCCGCCATGGTTTTCTGCAATTAGCCAAAGAGGAGCCGGACAGGATAAAAGTGATAGACGGCGCAGCGGATATTGAGACCGTGCGCCGGAGTATAATCGCGGCAGTGGAAGGATGTGTCGGCAAATGAAGCTCGTAATCACGATAGTTCACGAGAGAGATCGTAATAAAGTCAGCGAAGCCCTTCTGCAGGCTGGGCACAAGTTTACCAAAATCGCCACCACCGGCGGGTTCCTGCGCGACGGCAACGTGACGCTGCTGGTAGGAGTGGAGGACGATTCTCTGGAGGAAGTCCTCAATATAATCCGAGACAGTTGCAAATCCAGGGAGCAGTTTGTCAGCCTCCCGCCGCCGGATGTTATGCCCGCCGGGACGTTCATCCCGAACCCGGTCAAAGTCTGCGTCGGCGGCGCCGTTACGTTTGTTATGGACGTCGAGCGGTTTGAGAGAGTCTAGTTTTTAATCACGAAAACACGAAAGGGAGAAAACACGAAAGGGAGAAAACACGAAACGGGGAAGAATTAACCACAGATGGATACAGATGAACACAGATATGAGTTGTCGGTTGTCGGTTGAGGGAAACTATCCTTCGGCTTGTTCTTGGGAGTGTTCAAAAAGGCATAACTTAGCGCGACCCGTCATTTCGAGCGAAGCGAGAAATCTGCTTTTAAGCACAATGTATGGTCTCTGAAAAGCAGATTCCTCGTCGTTCCTCCTCGGAAT
>JAUSEB010000157.1 GCA_030650495.1 Armatimonadota bacterium
GTGGGTCTTCTTCTGTCAAAGGATTGCCGTCCCCATTAGCCAAAGCGTAAGGCACCGACATAAGTGATATTCCGGCAGGTATTATTTTGGGAACTACACTGAATACTTTTATAGTCTTAACCTGGTTACCGGTAGTGGAGCCGAATATATCCCCTATTATGCAAATACGATGTGGTCCGGCCTCCAGGGCTTGTGGAATAATGAGCGGATTCTGAGGCTGTATAGGATAAGTAATCGCTTGTCCTAAATTGTTCGGGTCTTCCTCGACAAGCTGGAAACTTAGCTGTCTCGATTCGTCATCGTAGTAGTTGTCTATGTTTGTCGAGTTTATAAGCGGTGTTGCGCGGTCATCCGGAATACCATCCATATCAAGGTCCACATTTGTGCCGATGTAGACTTTGATGCTTGATTTTTCAATCACCTTGGTTTTTACTGTAAAGAATGGGAGACCGGTATAGACATTACCGCTGCCACTTGGCTCTACAACCTTAATCTCCGCGGCCATTTGCAATGCGGCGTGGACATCCAAAATACCCCATCCGAATTGGTCATTCGGCCTGCCTTCGCCGGCGGGTTTTGCGGATGAAGTTAGATAGTAAGGCACGTTAGCTGCGGGAACGCCCAAAGACAACAGAAGAGCAGCCGCGCCCGCTACGTGCGGCGATGCCATCGAGGTTCCCTGCCACCAGAGGTAACCCCAAACCCCTACATCTTCGCCATCGAGATCCTTCACCGTCCAAATTGTGGTGCTTCGAATTCCGCCTTCCTCACCACCAACGGACATATCGCCGCCGGGAGCGGCTATGTCCACTTCTCTGCCATAGCTGCTATAGTATGCCAGCGCTTCATCAGGGCCGACGGCTGAAACCGCGATAACTCCATCAAACGCTGCTGGGAGGCCAACGCTTGGGTCAGAAGAGTACCCTGAGTTACCAGCCGAGGCCACTACTATGATACCGGCGTCCAAAAGCTCCCTAATCTTAGCGCGCAAGGAGTCTACTTCAACACTCCTTCCTCCAATCACGCCCCAGCTATTGTTAACTACTTTGGCGCCATTCCTCATCGCATAGTCCAAGCCTTCGATAGCGCTTGTAATTGTGAACGTGCAGTCACCGTTGGGCGCAATACTGGCATCATCAATAACCTTTATAGGTAATATCTTTACACCTTCCCAGCACACGCCGGCGACACCCTCATTGTTATCCGTAGTGGCTGCTATGGTTCCCGCGACGTGGAGGCCATGCGTTGCGCAGGATTGATTGGGGAATGGCATGCTTGGGTCATCGTCATTATTACCAAAGTCGTAACCAGGAAGCAGCCTATCTTTGATGTCGGGGTGCATAAAGAAAGAAGAAGAACCGTCATCGTAATCGAATCGCAAGTAAAAAGCTGTGTCAATGACGGCTACTATAACGGAATCCTTACCTTTTTCTATATCCCAAGCCGCAGGCATGTTTATCATCTCCATGCCCCATAGATCGCCGTAAAGAGAGTCATTAGGGACAGCGTCAAACTTACAATAAGCATTTGGCTCGGCTATCACGGCGCCTGCGCCCTTGAGTTCGGTTATTTTTCCATGTATATCGTAACCTTGCGAAGGATCCCACTCCAGTAGATATGTGTCCGCCAGGGGAAGCTTTTTCGCCACTTGCATTCCATGCGCCGAAGCAACCTGCCGCGCCGTGGCGATATTGGAGCCGGGCTGGAGGGTGACAATCAGTTGGTTTGGAACATGGTCCGGCGATGATTGGCCAAGACACGGCGCCGCGGACGCAAGCATTATCGCCGCGACCGCGAGCATCAATATCCTTATCCCCGTCTGTCTAGACTGCGTATGTTTCAATACGACTCCTCCTGATTCCCCTGGCGTTCGTTTTTGCTTCAGCTGCGACTGTTCATTATCCCTTAGCTACAATTACCCTCCCTACGGCGGATCCGGAGGACCTGCCGGCAGATAGATTGTCGCTGGAGCGCTAAACAACCAGCACATGTTTCGAGTTCCATACGCAGGCAGCGGTCCTGGACTGTCTGTGCTATTTTTGACCCCCACTCGCCAATATAAAAGGACATCCTTGTCGGGGTTGCGTAGGGGGTTGAGATAACTACTAATGTTATTATGATAGAACAACTCATCAAAGCCACTTTCGAGCTGGGTAGTCGGCATCTCTGGGCTGGTATATACGGGATTTGCGAAACTAGAGGCCGAAGAAATCTGGATTATGAATTTGTCCGCGCCTTTTCTGCTTTTGAACTTGAAATAATGAGTGGAAGATGTTGGAACTATTCTATCACCATCTGAATATGCCAAATCAGCGGTGACCAGCTTCTCGATTATTGTCGCGGTCCCGGCGTCTACTTTGTCTGTCTCGTAAAACCGTTCTGTGGTCGATCCCGGACTCGTCACCCAGTATAACGCGGACATCTTATATCTGTATTGTTGTCCAGGCAATGGATAAGGAACCATATTGGGTGATTGTCCCGCTGCTTTCGCAAGAGTAAGAGGATCTGATACGGAATAGGCTACTTCGCGTGGGCCACTCATTATTGGCTTGTCAACATAAGACGAAGTTCCTGAGACGCCGACAGGTGTTGTAAAGTTATTATCGTCGCGCCAAATGTGGTACTCGGACATTTGCCTGCTGCCGCCACCCAGCTGGCCTTCATCTTTGACCATAACGCCTCCGACAGGATGATCAGACAGCTCAGGAGGAACTCCGGCCCTGGCGGATACCCCGCTGAGACTCTCCGTTCCGGAACCTCCCCTGAACATGTACGCAAGTCCGGCTATTGCAAGTAACCCTATCAACAACTTGCTCTTGGATTTGGTTGAGCGCGTCCTTCCCGCGCCGGAGGACCCCCCACCTCCGCTGCTAATATCCGCGCGCTTATTGTCAGAATTGCCTTTCGCGACAGGCGCGTCGAATATAGCGCGAACTCTATCTTCCGGTTTTACGCCTTTCGTAGCGTGTATAACTGACGCCGTGGCATCGTTAGGGGTGACGTCCTTAACTTCTACTCTACCGACAACTTCACCGACTCTGAAGACGACCATTTTCATGCCGCGCTTGATGCCGTCGCGAGCGCCTTTGTTAAGCAGGACTTCGTTTATGCCGATGGTGTTCTGGACCGTGGCTTCGGGGATTATATAGTCCACCATCGTCTTCACTGCCTGGTACGCGGCGTCATTCAGGGCTTCGGTGATCAACTGGTCGTCGTCAGCGGTATAGCCGACCCGCAGTTGGCTGACGCCTGTCGCGATTGCCCCATTGATGACTTCTCCGGAGGCAACGTCAATCATACGCGCCACCATGGTGATGTTGGCTCTGCGCGGATCGCCCTTGATCTTAATGGCGGTCACTTCGCCTTCGATTATTGCCGACGGTTGTCCGAACTCGCCTTTTACCACACGCTCACCAAGCCTGAGCAATTGGCGTCTTGATAAACGCCCGGAAAAACCAAGGTTCTCCATCTCCGTCTGCATTACGGAACGCGGAATCACGTCGAAGCGGCGGGACTCATTGAGCTCCAGGACAAGCGCGTCCGAAGCCAGCTTGCCAAGGTAGTCGCCTTGAACTCCCGTTCGGTTCTCAAAATCCACAACGGCGACCTGCACCAACTCCTGCAATTGAGCGGAAGCCGGCATCGGTGTAATCGCTATGAACGCAGGCGCGGCCATCAGAATTGACAGCAGATAGCACAGCAATCTTAGTGATTTTATTCGTTTGAAGTATTTCAACAATTTGCTTCCTTCCTAATGTTTTGTATAGAACGCGTATACGCGCGACAAGCTCATCAATCTAGGTAAATAATAACATGAACGTTCTGATTGCGGCAACAGATTTTAGCGCCATTTCGGCGCCATGAAGCGCGCCTGACCGCGCTTGAAGATTATTTTGAAGCCTGGATATCATCCCAAATTCGCCGCACTTGGAGCATAGTATCTTGCAAAGAACAGTCCGTGGTCACAAGCCAGTCTGCCTGCTTTGATTTTTTATGCATCGCCGTCTGAGACGCGATGCGTTGATAGACCTGCTTGTCGGACAGTTTACCTCTCATCTGTAGACGATTTTTTTGCGTCTCTTGTTCCGCTGATACGACAACAACCTTATCTACAAGCCAAGACAGGTTGGCTTCGACCAGAAGGGGGATTTCCATAACGAGGACATCATTTGGGGAAGATGTGGCCCGAAACTCATCCGTTTTGGCTTTCAAACTCTCGATAATCCTGGGATGTGTTATGCGGTTAAGCGTGTCCCGCGCTTGGGCGTCGGAAAAGATGACCTCGGCCAATGCGACGCGATCGATCGTTCCGTCCGTGTTGAAAACTCCATCTCCGAACGCGGACATGACCTCTTCCACAGCCGGCGAACCGGGAGCAAGGACCTCCCGAGCAATCTCGTCCGCGTCCACGAACTCCGCGCCCAGATCTTGAAACATCCCTGCGACTGTTGATTTCCCCGTCGCAATACCGCCGGTTATGCCGATTATAGTTCCCCGAGCCAATCCCTCAACCCTCAACTCTCAACCCGGTAGCCGATATTGCCGATGTTTAGGGATTTTTATCTCAATGTATCTGACAGGCTTGATCTAAAAGAAATCCCGAAACACCGGCGCTCTTCTAACTTCTAACTTCTAACTTCTAACTTCTAAAACCGACGCCCCGTCCGCGGCAGTACAAACATAGAATATAGGCTTAACACCGGTTTTTTCATAATATTCAGCGGAAACCAGACGTTGAAATTCCTCAACCATATCCTTCTCCACCAGGCTGACCGTGCATCCGCCGAAGCCGGCTCCGGCCATCCGTGACCCCAACACGCCCGGAACGCGCCGCGCCGCTCCGACCATAGCCTCAAGCTCGATGCAGCTCACTTCATACAGGTCTCTGGAAGAATCATGTGAGGCGTTCATCAGATTTCCGAATCCGTCCAGGTCACCAATCCGCAAAAGCTCTCTGGCCTTTAGCACACGTTCGTTTTCATAGATTACGTGTTCGGCTCGTTTACGAAGAGCCTTGGGCAGAATATTGCGATTCTCCTCGAACTGCTCCGGTGTGATGTCGCGCAAAGCGCGAGCCTCCCGCGCATAAGGTTTCAGAGCTTCAACCGCTTGCTCGCACTGCCCGCGGCGGAGGTTATACTCCGAGTCCACAAGACCCCTGCGTTTCATCGTGTCGGCGACGACGATCCTCACGTGTTCCATCGGCATTGGAACAAGCTCGAACTCCAGCGACCGGCAGTCCAGAAACACTGCATGCCCGCTTTTTCCCAGCCGTGAAGCGAACTGGTCCATTATGCCTGTGTTGATCCCAACGAACTGGTTCTCCGCTTTCTGGCCGACCAGGGCAAGCTCGGTGTCCGCAATCTCCAAATCGAAAAGTGATTGGAGCAGCATGGCAACGGCCATCTCGACCGCCGCTGACGAGCTCAAGCCGGAGCCTATTGGAACGGCGCCGTCCAATAACACATCAGCTCCGCCCAATTCATATCCGGCGTCGAGCATACACTTAATCACGCCGCGCGCGTAATTGCTCCATTTTGCCTTAGTGTCAGACTCGATATTGTCTAAGATAAACGCAGATAGTTTACCAAAGTTATGCGACCATATTCTGATCCGCCGGTCTTTCCTTTTCCGTCCCGCCGCCATGACCTCCAAATCTATAGCCACCGGCAGGACGAAACCCTCATTGTAGTCAGTGTGACTGCCCAGCAGGTCCACCCTTCCCGGACCATAGGCCACAACTTGTGGAGGATTTGAAAATACCTGCTGGAACCTTGCGCGAGTATTCCGCGCCCGTGTTATTAGTCTATCATCCATATGTTTAGAGTTTAGAGTTTAGAGAAGATAATCTCTATCCTTCGGCTTGTTCTTGGGAGTGTTCAAAAAGGCATAACTTAGCGCGACCCGTCATTTCGAGCGAAGCGAGAAATCTGCTTTTAAGCACAATGTATGGTCTCTGAAAAGCAGATTCCTCGTCGTTCCTCCTCGGAAT
>JAUSEB010000175.1 GCA_030650495.1 Armatimonadota bacterium
CGGTCAGATCATTGGCCGAACGGTTGACAGTCTCGGTTTTCTTCACTATGTTCTCTGGAATGCTGACCTCAGTATAGTGGACTTTGGAATAGAAGGATTCATTCCCTACGCGATTAACAATGCTGGACAGATCGTTGGACAAACAGCAGATAAGAAGGCTGCACTTCGTGATACGGATGGGAGCCTGACGGTTCTACCAGGACTTGATGCTTTGGCACAATCCCAGGCGCTTGGCATCAACGACGCCGGTTGGATTGTTGGCTACTCCTTTGACGCATCATATAATTCCCACGCCGTTCTTTGGCAGCCGGTACCTGAACCTTCCTCGCTTCTCACCCTCGCCGGTGGCCTTGCCGGTCTCGGCGGCTTCGCGCTGAGGCGGAAAAGGTCCAAATAGCTAATAACTATGGGGTGGCGATTCGGAAATCGCCACCCAGCAGAGAGAATCGCCACCCAGCGGAGAATCGTCAACTTACTTAGCAGGCTGTGGATTGCGTTGGCTGGCCTACCACAATGGTTTGGCCAATTCGGAATCCCACTTCATAAGTTGATCGGTAAGCTCTTTGACTTTCTCAGGATTCCTGGCTGCCAAATCGGTCGTTTCGCCTATATCATCCTTGAGATTGTATAGCTCAGTCATAGTTGGTTTCAGCTTCGCCAGTTTCCAATCGCCTTTGCGGATCGCGCGCATTGAACCGATACGCCAATACAATGCGTCGTGCGGATTTCCTTTGTTAGCGCCCTTTTTGAGATATGGCAGCAGGTTGACGCCGTCGAATTTAGCGTCGGGAGCCTTCACCCCGGCGGCCGCAAGAGCCGTCGGGGCAATATCCAGTGAGATAACCGGCTTGTCGTATAAGGCGCCTGCCGGCAGTTTGCCTTTCCATTGCATGCAATATGGGATTCGCACTCCGCCTTCGTAGACTATTCCTTTGCCGCCTTTCAGAGGGCCATTACTGGAAGTCGTTTCTCCCGTAGGCCCCCCGTTGTCACTCAGGAAGATAATCAGAGTGTCGTTTTCCAATCCATTGTCACGAATCGCCGATAACGTCCGGCCAATAGCGTCATCCATGGCTGACGTCATACCCGCGTATTTCCGCCGCTTTTCGTCTTGGATATGCGGGAACCGGTCCAGGTACTTCTGAGTAATCTGCAGTGGGGAATGAACCGCGTTGAACGCCAGATACAGGAAAAACGGCTCGTCCTTGTGTTTCTCTATAAAAGCCTTTGCCTCGCGCCCGAAAGCGTCGGTCAGATATTCCGACTCCTCCACAGGGTCATTGTTGCGCATGATGCCGCGAGCGCCTTCCGGTCGTTCCCCCATATAATACATTCCGCCGTCCAGGAATCCAAAGAACTCGTCGAAACCGCGCTTCAGTGGCATAAGCTCCGGCCTGAAGCCCAGATGCCATTTCCCGACCGCGCCGGTAGCGTAACCCGCGGATTTTAGCCGGGAAGCAAATATCGTCTCGGATAAAGGCAGCCCGAAATTCTCCGCCTCCGTTCCAGGCAGTCCCGGATTCACCTCATGCCCAAATCTCTGCTGATACCGGCCAGTGGCCAGTCCTGCTCTGGTTGGGCTGCAAACGGGACAAGTGACGTAACCATTAGTGAAGCGCACGCCATTTGCGGCGATGGAGTCGATGTTTGGGGTGGGGATTTCCTTGTTACCCTGCATTCCCAGTTCGCCATAGCCCAGATCATCAGCCAGAATGACTACGATATTCGGCTTTCTGGACGGCTTCGCGCCTTCTGCAATGCCCGCCAGGCCGCCGCTTGTAGCAATCGCAGCCGAACCCGCGCCGATCAGCGTGAGGAATTCGCGTCGAGTCAATGAGTCACGTCCCATAATGCGCCCCCTAGGGTTGTAAATAGTCTACATGAGTCTGGTTATAAACCGACCGCTCAGACTCCTGCTTGAAGGAACCTGGAGTTGGCTTCGGCTTCAAAGAACAAGCCGAAGCATATAAGCTCAGACTCCTGCTTGAAGGAACCTGGATAGTTGTTGAAGTAAGTAATATTTAACGAGGTGAAACTATGAACGTTATTCTGATTCTAATCGACAGTCTGAACCGCCACTATCTACCCGCCTATGGCTGCAAGGATGTTAAGAGTCCCAATATAGATCAACTCGCGCAAAAAGGCGTGGTTTTCACAAATCACATAATAGGCTCGGCTCCCTGTATGCCTGCTCGTCGTGAACTAATGACGGGCCGGCGGGAGTTTATGTTCCGAGGTTGGGGGGCGTTGGAGCCGTTCGACGCGCCGATAGCCCGGGAGCTTCGCGAAGCAGGCGCCGTCACCCAGATGGTCACAGATCATTACCACTACTGGGAAAATAAGGCGCACGGCTATATAGAGCATTTTGACGGATGCGAAATGATTCGCGGCCACGAGTTCGACTTCTGGAAGACGGAGCGGCAGCCGAATGAGCCGGATTGGGTCAAGGATATCAACAAACACAGGCCAGGCGCAGGCAGCAGATATTATCGCAATGTCGCTCATTTTAAGGGGGAAGAGGATTTCTTTTCGCCCAAGGTGTTCAAGGCCGCCGCCGAATGGCTGGACGCAAACCACAATCAGGATAGTTTCTTCCTGAAAATAGAGAGTTTCGACACGCACGAGCCGTTCCACGTGCCGGAGCCTTACCGGTCGATGTATACACAGGATTTGAACCCGGATTACACCTGCTGGCCGCCGTATCAGCAGCAGGAGCATCGCACGGAGTTCTTCCGAAACACCACACTTGCCGAATTGGAATACGTCCGCGCGCAATATAAGGGCAAATTGACGATGGTGGATACGGCGCTTGGGCGGATTTGGGCGGCTATGGACAAGTATAAACTGTGGGACAACACGATGGTTATTCTAACCACCGACCATGGCCATGAACTCGCCGAAGCGGTAACCGATCTCAGCCAGATTACCGATGATGGCCGGGACGCGACGGGGCGAGTTCCCTACGCCAAGCAGCATCCGCATTATATGAGCAACGCCAATATCCCGCTTATGGTCTGGCATCCCGATATGCTTTGCGGCGGCAGGCGTGTCGACCAAATGACCACCGCCGTGGATATATATCCAACCATACTGGAGGCGCTGGGCGCGGATAGCTCGGTGAGTCCTCACGGGCGTTCCATCCTGCCGATTCTGGCGGGGCAGGGGACCGGGCGTGAATTCCACTATTGGGGCATGTACGGCTACGGCATCTGCTGCACCGACGGGGAACACATCCTGCTTCAGGGATCAAACAGCGAAGCTCCACTATATTGGTATTCGGCTATGATGCGCACTCCGTTTTCGGACTGCGAGTCCGGTAAATTCATACCCGGCGTGGACTGCCCCGTCTGGCGAATTCCGATGAAGTTCCCATTCGACTTCCCGTCAATTCTTTGCAGGCGGGACGATCCGCTGTTCAAAGAGAAGAATATCATCGCGGAGCGCCCGGACATCGCCGCGCGCCTGCGCAAACGCCTTCGCACGCAGCTCGAAGTGGACGGCTGCCCGCCGGAGCAATACGACAGGTTGGGATTATAAGAGGATTTATTGAATACCAGTGGAGGAGCAATGAAAGTCAAATACCGATTTGAACAAGATGACTGGGTGGCTTACATAGAGCATTATTATGCCGAATACATGAGGCAAACTTTTATTTTCTGGACAACTTCAATTTCCTCCATCATCGCTGTTTTAATTTTCCTGATTTGGCTTGTGGATAAGTTTAATATCGGTTACTTTGTGTCGCTTGGAGCTATCATCCCATTATGGATTATCATATACCCTCGTCTTCAGCGAAAAAGAATCCGTGAATTCGCTATACAATCGTTTGATAAAGGCAAGAATAGATTGGTAATTGGCGAGCATAATCTTGAACTTACAGAAGATTATTTAAAGGCTTGTTTTCTGGGATATGAAGCGAAGTTCGACTGGATTATCGTGGAGAAGATAATTGAAAACAAGGATTACCTCTTTATACATATCTTTGCGGATTCGGCTATCATCGTGCCGCGCAATCGTATGGAGAATCCTGAGCAGTTTCCGGCGTTGGTCAAATTAACCAGGCAATACTTCGACCAGGCCAATGCGCAACCTCAAACTTAAAGCAAAGATGCATAAACTTATGAAGGAATACTAGCTCAGCATATATAACCTATACCTAATTTCCGCTCCATACTCTCAAAATTAGAGGAGAATGAGAATGGCTACAAATGTAGACAGAAGCACAAAGAGCGTTAGCTCGCCCGGCGCGTTGTTCG
>JAUSEB010000271.1 GCA_030650495.1 Armatimonadota bacterium
CGACGATTCTTCCGCCGAGATAATCAGGCACATCGAAGAAGCGCGGCGCGCGACTATGGAAGATCGGAAGCAAACCAAGAAAGAGCTTGCGGACGCTGAAAACTTGCGAAGGCGTTACGAAGAACAGGTTAAAAAAGCGGAAGCGACTCGGTTGAAGGCTCACGAGAGTGTTAAAGTTGAAGCTGAAAATGTTATACGAAAATATGCAAAACGTCTTGACCGCGCGCTCGAGCAGTTAAGCAAACAGAGTGCGGAGACCACTCGCGCCCGGAAGTTGAAGAAGGATGCTGAAACCGCTCTTGAAGAGATGACAGAGGAATTGGTGGAAGTCCCTATCGTTGAAGAGGAGCCGGAAGGCGATTACACTTTCAACGTGGGCGATACTGTCAGAATCGCCTCTCTTCATCAGGAAGGCATTCTACTAAGCGAAGCCGTTGGCGGGGAAGCGACGGTTCAGATCGGCGTGATGAAGGTGACCGTTCCCTTATCGGCGCTAAGACCGGCGAAAAAGGCGCCTGAGCCAAAGCAGGAGCCTGTTCAATCGATGGGGACGGAAGTCGCAAGAGCGCAGGCGGTTTCACCGGAATTAAAGCTAATCGCCCAGCGCGTGGAACCGGCGTTGTATAACCTTGAGAAGTATGTGGACGAAGCAATGGCCGCTGGGCTTTCAGAGGTTCGGATTGTACATGGAATGGGAACCGGGGCATTGAAGAAAGCCGTCTGGGGGTATCTGAATGACCACCCCGCGGTTGAGTCATATCGCCTGGCGGAGCGAAATCAAGGGGGAGCCGGGGCTACAATTGTTGAATTCAAGAAATAGAGGAGTCGATTGGAAGGAGAATGTCGGACACTATGACAGTTAATTCGCCAACGTCCGCCAACCGCACGGAGCTTATCAACGGCCTTCGCCAAATGGCAAGAGAGATGCGCAAGGACATTGTGCGTATGATTGGGGCCGCAAAATCCGGGCATCCGGGGGGATCGCTTTCCGCGGCTGATATACTCGCCGCGCTGTACGGCCACGTGATGCGCCACGATCCCCAAAATCCGTCGTGGTCCGAGCGCGACCGCTTCGTTTTAAGCAAAGGACACGCATGTCCCGTGCTTTACGCCGCGCTTGCCGAATCAGGATACTTCCCGAAAGATGAGTTGATGACTTTCCGCAAGATCAACAGTAGAATTCAAGGGCATCCCGATATGAAGAAGACGCCCGGCGTGGAGTTCTCCACTGGTTCCCTTGGCCAAGGGTTGGGCGCCGCGAACGGAATGGCTATCGCCGGAAAGCTGGACAAAAAAGGCTATCGAGTGTTTGCTATGATCGGTGACGGCGAATCCCAGGAAGGCGGGATTTGGGAAGCCTCCATGGCGGCGGCGCACTATAAATTGGATAACTTGACCGCCATACTCGACAACAATGGCCTGCAGATCGACGGTCCGAACGCGGAAGTAATGGGAGTCGCTCCTGTTGCCGACAAATGGCGCGCCTTTGGCTGGAACGTTATCGAGATTGACGGGCATGACTACGATCAGATATTGAATGCGCTTTCCGCGAGTAGCGTTGTAACCGGCAAGCCTACGATGATAATCGCTCGCACGACCAAGGGCAAGGGCGTAAGTTTTATGGAGAACGCTGTTGACTGGCACGGCAAAGCTCCTAAGCCGGAGGAAGTCGAGCAAGCCATCGCCGAGTTGGACGCAGCGTAGGGGTTTGTTCAGAGAAGAACGCGGATGTAAGAGCTGTCAGCTGTCAGCTGACAGCTGACAGCTCAAACAAGACTTGATCGCGCGCGATATGTCATCGAGTGCGAAACAGAACCGACAACTGTCAACCGTCAACCATCAACCAGGAGGTTTCGATATGCCGGAGATGTTAGCCACCAGAAAGGCTTACGGCCAGGCGCTGGTGGAGCTAGGTAGAGAAAATCCGAATATCGTCGTTCTCGATTGCGATTTGTCCAAATCGACGATGACGAATATGTTTGCAAAAGAATTCCCCGAAAGGTTTATCAACATGGGGATTGCGGAGGCGAACATGATGACCACCGCCGCCGGGCTTGCGGCCTGCGGCAAGATACCGTTTGCCAGCACGTTCGCGGTATTCGCCACGGGCCGCGCTTGGGAGCAGGCGCGTATGTCCATCGGCTATACAAGAATGAACGTGAAGATAGCCGCGACACACGCCGGGATAACGGTCGGCGAGGACGGCGCAAGCCACCAGGCTAACGAAGATATTGCGATTATGCGGGTCATCCCGAATTTCATCGTGCTTGTCCCCGCTGATGGAGTCGAAACCAAGAAGGCTTTGAAGGCGGCCGTCGAGCATGATGGCCCGGCATATATAAGATTGGGGCGGGCGGATGTGCCGATACTTTTCGACGACAGCTACAAGTTCGAGATCGGCAAAGCCGTCGTTCTGCGGGAAGGGACTGACGTTTCGCTGCTTGCTTGCGGCGGCATGGTCAGCGAATCACTAAAAGCGGCGGAGGCTCTTGCCGATATAGGCGTCTCCGCGGAAGTGGTCAACGTCAGCACAATAAAGCCCTTAGATAGTGAAACCATCGTCGCTTCAGCGCGGAAGACCCGGGCGGTCGTCACCGCTGAGGAGCATACCATAATCGGCGGATTGGGCGGAGCCGTTGCGGAGCTTTTATGCGAAAATTATCCGGTTCCCATGCGTCGGGTCGGCATGGAAGACTGCTTCGGCGAGTCGGGAAAATCCGACGAACTGCTCTGTAAGTACTGTATGACCGGCGCGAACATCGCCGACGCGGCAAGAGAAGTCCTGAAGCGGAAGGAGATTCGCCGGTGAAGAAGGCCGTTCAGTTCGGCGCGGGCAATATTGGCCGAGGATTCACCGGACAGCTATTTACTGAATCAGGTTACGAAGTAGTTTTCGTTGATGTAGTCACTGAAGTAGTGGCGCTTCTCAACGAGCGCCGCGAGTATACGATACGTTACGCAAAGAAAACGCCGGAGAACATCCCTATTCGCAACGTCCGGGCGGTCAATGGGCGGGATTTGGAAGTGGTTTCGGACGAAATCGCCGACGCCGATCTCCTTTGCACCGCCGTTGGAGTAAACGTGCTTCCGGCGGTTGCCCCTGGCATCGCTCGCGGCGTGCAGAAACGCGCTGACAAGTTCGGCGACAAACCTCTTAACATCATCATCTGCGAGAATTTGGCCCACGCGTCGGAATTCCTGCACGAAAAGGTAAAGGAAGCGCTTCCGGCGGAATATCACGGCTATCTCGACCGCAATGTTGGATTTGTCGAGTCCGTCGTCGCCCGGATGGTTCCCATTATGACCGAGGAGCAGAAGCGCGAAGACCCGCTGCTTGTGGTCGTCGAGCCATTCAAGAAACTGCCTATTGACCGCGCGGCGTGGATAGGGGAGATTCCTGAAATAGCCGGCGTGCAGGCGCGGGACAATTTCCAGGGATACGTTGACCGCAAGCTCTTTGGGCACAATATGGGCCACGCAATTTCGGCGTATTTGGGCTATCTGCGCGGGTACGAATATATCTACCAGTCTGTTGGCGATCCTGAGATATTCAAGGTCACGCGGGGCGCGATGATGGAGACCGGCCAGGCTATGATCCGCAAATGGGGATTCGATCCGGCGGAGCACGAGGAGTTCGTGGACGATCTGTTGGAGCGTTTCGGCAACGAGGCGTTGGGGGATCAAGTGGCCCGCGTCGGCAAAGACCTGCTCAGGAAGCTTGGGCCGGAAGATAGGCTGATAGGCGGCGCTAAGATTTGCGTGGAGCAGGGGGTGTCGCCTGACAACGTATGCAAGGGTATTGCTGCGGCGCTGCTCTATGATGAACCGGCTGACCCGACCGCGCCACAAGTGCAGGCTTATATAAAGGAGCATGGTTTTGCGCAAACGCTGTCGGATATGTGCGGGCTGAACGGCGCAAGCGAATTGGCTCAAGCGGCTCTTGCGCGGATACCGGTTGTAAAGAAGGAGTTTTCAAGACGTGGCTGATGGTTACAGCGTGAGGGCAATACTGGATTCTGAACGTGAAGAATGTCTTGAAATGCTGGACAGGGCATTTGATGGAACTCCGAACGGCTATTTCGTGCGCTATTTCGAGGGCGATCCTGATTATAAGAACGACTACTGCCGGGTGTATCCCGAGAATGGACGGATTGTCAGCTCGTTGCACATCTGCCGGCGTGAGGTGCGCGTCGGCCTCTCTCGTCTGGTAATGGGCGGTCTTGCGAATGTCGGCACGGAACCGGATCACAGAGGCAAGGGGTATTCGTCCGAAGTCCTGCGAGACTCAGCCCGATTTATGAACGAAGATGAGATGGACTTTTCCATTTTATATACGGGGATAAACGCCTTCTATGACCGCCTGGGGTGGAGGACGCTTCCTGTCCCTTATCTTTTTGGGAAGCTGGAAAAGTCCGTTGCCGCGGCGAATGAGGAGCGTTACGGCGTCAGGGTCTACAATCCCGATGAGGATGCCCCGGCGCTGCTGAAAGTATATGAGGAATTCAGCGGCGCGATGCTGATGTCAGCGGTGAGAAGCGAGTTCCGCTGGCGAAATTTTACCATGCACAAATTCCATCCTCCGTGGCGCATAATGCTGGCGGAAGACGATTCAGGGATTGTTGCATATACCGTTAGCAAGATACACAATGACACATTGATATTTGACGAATTGGGATTCTCACCAGGGCATGAAGCGGCGCTCAGCTTGCTGATGAAACAAGACGCCAGTGATGCGATTTCCCAGGGGGCCAGGGAAGTCAGCCTGGAACCGGCAACCCACCCGGCGGTGACAGCCATTGCAGCCGGAATCGCCGATGAATTGGAAATACGCCATCAGACGGGCGGGATGGTCATGTTCTTTGATCTGGAGCGGACATTTGGCCGCTTGCTTCCTGAGCTTGCCCGGCGGGTAAAAGCCATCGGGCTTAATGGTTCAGTAGCGATCAAGACGGAAATCGGCGGTGTCGCGCTCAAGGCTGATGGTTCTACGATTGAAATCGCAAATCCGTCAAGTCAGATGGATGAAGCGAAGTTGACTCAACCCGATTTGGCCAGATTGATATTCGGCATCGGTCAGGTTGAAGGCGCGGATTCGAGCATGTCTAATAATGCTAGGGAATTCTTGGACAGGTTATTTCCTTCTCAGCCGTTCGTGTATTGGATAACGGACAAGTTCTAGTTTTGAGTAAAAACTTATACAGAGCTACACAGAGGTAAATAGATGTCGTATATGCTGGATGAGATTCGGCAGCAGCCGGAAGTCATCGCAAACCTGGTTGAGCACAATAGTGGTAACGCCCGTATGCTGGCGGCGGAGATGCGTAAGCGGGACATCAATCTTATGATCCTGGCTGCGAGAGGCACGTCGGACAACGCTGCTACATTCGGCAAATACATCTTCGAAATGGTAAACGGGATACCCGTCGCGCTTGCCGCTCCTTCCATCATCACACTATATGGGGCCAGATTACGGCTGGACAAAGCTCTCGTTATCGGCATTTCCCAATCGGGTAAGGCAACGGACGTGGTGGAATATCTGGATCGCGCGAAGAATATGGGCGCGTTGACGGCTGCGATTACCAACGAGCCGGAATCCGATTTGGCGAATATTGCGGATTACACGCTTTTATGCCACGCCGGAGTTGAGCGCGGTATTGCCGCTACGAAAACCTACACCGCTACGCTCGGTTCTATCTATATGCTCGCCGCCGCTATCTCTGACAGGACGGATTTGCTTGATGGCCTGCGTAAGACGGCTGACCTCATGCAGCAGGCGTTATCGTGCGAAGACCGCATCGCCGTCGTCAGCGAGCGGTATCGCTATATGGAGGAATGCTTCATAATCGCCCGTGGCCTGAACCAGGGGACCGCAGCCGAGACCGCGCTGAAGATGTCCGAAACGAGCTATCTCGGCGCCAAGCCGTACTCCGCGGCTGACTTCATGCATGGCCCAATCGCAGTCATTCACGAAGGCTTTCCGTGTTTTCTTATCGCGCCGGATGGAAAAGCGTTTGACGTGATGATTGAAACCGCCGACAAGCTCAAGGAGAAGGGCGCGGAACTTGCAATAATCGCCAACAACCAAGAGATTTTATCAAAGGCGACCGTCCCGATTCCGATTCCCGTTCAGATGGATGAGCTTTTCAGCCCGCTTGTTTACATAATCGCCGGTCAATTGCTGGCGTATCATCTCGCGCTGACCAAAGGCTATGATCCCGACCGTCCGCGTGGGCTTTCCAAAGTGACTTTGACGAGGTGAAGCGTGGTAAACCGTGACCGGCTCCTGAAACTT
>JAUSEB010000189.1 GCA_030650495.1 Armatimonadota bacterium
GTCCCATTCCGCCTTTGTCCTAGGCTTCCAGTTACGTTTTCCATCAAGCGCCCATAACGCGGTCTGGCAGCGGGAGCTAAGATTGCGGTCCATAATCGGAAACGGCCATGCGGCTCCGACAGTCGTTGAAACCCCTTCGCAATTCGCAATCAACCACTCCACTCCGGCGGGGTCTCCAAGATTTGCCAGCCCAACAGCCGCATGAAACTGTAGACTCTCCTCGGCTGGGTCATCTCTTTTCAGAATCTTAGAAAAGAAATCTTTTGTCCGGGGGTCTCTCGCCCGCACAAGCGCAACGGCGTAATACTCCTGGGTAAATCGTCTGACTTTTGCAGCCCTGTTGAGAAGTTCCGCCACCACTTCCGGCGGCAGTTGCGGGGCGCCCGCTCGCTGTATCATCCCCGCATCTTTCCTTGCCATGTTCTCACGATCGATGGCGTCTTCCTGAAGCATCTGGCCAAGGATGGAAAGATGCCACCGCTGTTCGTTTTCCTTGACCTTTCCCAGTCCATCGAGAACAACCTGCCAGAATCCCCTGTTTCTCCCCCTCGACGCGATGAGATCGCAGGCCGCCTGGATGTCGGACGTATTTTTCTTGGTATCGCCACCTCGAATAACATACTCTTGGTACAGTGTTTCGCAGATAGCGTCAGGCACGGATATGACGACAGGTGAAGAATCCTGGATTAACGCCCAACTCGTGGAGCCTGTTACAGCCATAATGGCTATAAGCACAAATGCAAGTGAGACACAATGCTTAGACATCGGGGAAACCCTCCTGATGCGATCGCAGCGCAACTAAGTGTTAGACGAAAAGCCCAATCCCGTTGTTTCGTTAAATATATTGTACGAAAGCATATTGTACGAAAGCATTGACGACTGTTGATGCGGTTGCTATACTCGTGGTACCTAACCAGTTGGAAAGCGTGTTTGTTTGAAAAAATGACCGCACAAGTTGCGCGCATGGGCTCTGGCCGGAGTTTAGCCCAAGTGTCGAGCAATTTTCTACCTCAGGCATACGGACCAAAGGCTTCCGCGTTCGCTGGGTTCCTAGTCCGCCAAACCATTTCCCCAAGCTCTATTGTTGAGCTAGTTTCCACGGCAGTCCGCGCTGCAATCACAACCTACGATATTTCCTATCTTCCAACGCTATTGTTGAGTTTGACAATACAGCCTCTAGGGTATCATATTTCTAATAACTGTCAGTTATTGTCTGCAAGGAGTAAAGCTTTTGCACAGTGAAGGTCTTGATATAAGCGTCAATGATTCCGCTCCAATCCCAACGATTAAGCTATCCGGAGAAGTAGATTTCCACAGCGCGAGCGCCATTCGCGAAGCGGTCAGCGAATTGCTGCGCAAGCGCAAATACAATCTCACGATAGATGTGTCACACCTGGAGTTTATAGACAGCAGCGGTCTCTCGGCCCTGTTGGATGCCGCAAAGGCGGCGAAGGCTCAGGGAGGAGATGTCAAACTCCTATCTCCCGGAGCGCAGTTGATACACGTCCTGACTATATCCGGATTCGCGCCTTACTTCTCGATAACTCCAAATAACGGGACGCGAACTAAGCGCGCGCCAAAGAGCGTCACCGCACAGGCTCACACATCCTGGCAGGTGACCCAGTTTGAGATTCCCCCAAAGACGGAACTGATAGCCGATATACGAAATAAGGTGGCCGTATTCGCTCAAGCCCTACCGTTTTCAAAACAGGACATAGAGGACATAAAGCTTGCCGTGGGAGAAGCCAGCTCCAACGCTCTGCGTTACGGCTGTCCGGAGTCGAGTAACAATATAGTCGTGCGCTGCAGCCATAACGGCGCCAGACTCAATGTGCAAATCAAAGACAATGGCCCGTGCTTCAATCCGGACGAAATCGAGCCTCCGCCGATTGACGCTCTCGATGAAGGCGGACGGGGAATCTACTTCATGCGCGTACTGATGGACGAAGTGAAATTCTACTTCAGCTCATCAGGCACAATAGTGGAGTTGGTAAAATACACACCGGAATGTGTTGAGGGTTGAGGGAAGCCGATGGCTTTCAGCCTGTTCAATGTTTAATGTTGAAGTAGAGCGCGGCGGAACCAATGCATTAAACCTTCAACATTCAACCTTCAACTATCCTTCGACTCCCTCCTAATAGTCCACTCCCGCTCTTGCGGATATTCTCTTCTCGAACGGGTGCTTTATAAGCCGCATATCGGTCGCCAAATCGGCGGCGTCTATGATCTCTTTTGGAGCGCGGCGGCCTGTCAGTATAAGCTCGACATGTTTTGGTTTCGAGTGGATTAAGTCAAGTACCCGATCTATATCGAGCAGTTTGTATCCCATAGCGTTGTTGATTTCATCGAGAACGACCAGATCGAATTCCCCGCTATTGACGACCTCCTCAGCGTAAGCCATCGCCTGCTCGCACTCTTCTTTTCGCTGTTTTGCCTTGGTTTCGTCTATATAGCAGCTTGGGTCGGTGGCGAATTGCCGGATGACGTACTGCGAAGGAAACCGCTCGGCCATCTTCATCTCGCCGGTCTCAAGATAGCCTTTGATGAACTGCACGACGCACACGCGAAGCCCCCAGCCCAGGGCGCGGAATGTTACTCCAAGAGCCGCGCTGGTCTTCCCTTTGCCATCGCCGGTGTACACTTGCACCAAACCGCGTTTCAACTTGCCCCTTGCCAATTCAAAGCTCCTTCTTCTTAGTTGATGTCAGAGAAGAACGCAGATGGAAAAGCTGTCAGCTGTCAGCTGTCAGCTGACAGCTTTAACCCGTGTCCATCTGTGTTTATCTGTGGTTAAAAAGCCCCCACTCACTCTCGCCCGGCCAACTGCCGCTGGCGGTCGCGCTCAATCTCACGCTCAGTGATGGCCTCCCGGCGGTCATAAAGCTTCTTGCCCCGGCCAACGCCGATCTCCAGCTTCACGTAGCCTCGTTCGATAAATATGGAAAGCGGTATTATCGCCAGACCCCGCTCTTGGTATTTACCCATCAAGCGGTTGATCTCTTGACGATGCAGAAGGAGCTTTCTGCGCCGCTCTGGATCGACATTCCACCGGTTCCCCTGTTCATAAGGGCTTATGTGAATGTTATAGACCCACGCCTCGCCCCCTTCGATGCGCACGAAGCTGTCCTGTAGGTTCACCCGTCCGGCGCGAATGGATTTCACCTCCGTGCCGGCCAGAGCTATCCCGGCGGTGTAGGTTTCCTCTATGCTATATTCGTGCCGCGCTTTGCGGTTGGCGGTAATTATTTTTCGTTCATCTTGCTTGTTCATAACCGCGTTATTATATCAGACGGCGGCCTCCAGGCAAAGAGCGGCGATCAGATGCTAATTGCACGGAAAGCTTTTAATCACGAAAGCACTAAAGAATTAAAACACGAAATGGGAAAGAGTGGTTAGTGATTAGTGGCTTGTGGCTAGTGAAATACTAGCCACTGATCACTAATCACTGACTAAACTCCGCGGCTTGAGAGGGAAAGTGATTCGACCGCAATAAGTAGTCTCTGGTATTCACACGATGGAGAAATTTAGCAGAGACTATCTGGATGAGCGTTGCATCGGAAGTTTCAGGACCGCCAAAGGAACCAGGCCGGACCTGAAGCTAATCGATTTGGATGGAAGTAAAACCGTCTTAAAAGACTTTCATCATAGTGATCCATGGTTCCGCGCGATTGTCGGCCCGATTCTAATTCGCCGTGAGTATGGCGCGCTGCAAAAGCTCGCTGAAGTAGATGGGATTCCTGAGCTATGTGGAATGATCGACCGCCATGCGCTGCTTATGTCGCATGTCGATGGCGTCCCATTGCGCGATTTAGAGTTAAACGCGATGGGATTGGAGTTTTATGACCAGCTCGAAGACCTCGTTAGCCGTATGCACGCCGCAGGCGTCGCGCATTGCGATCTCCGCACCGGCACAAATGTCCTGGTAGATAAGGACGGCAAGCCGAATATCATCGACTTCGCCTCTTGCGTCTTTCGTGGAAGAGGGCTGAATCCATTTATCAGGTTCATTTTTCGAGAATTTCAACGGGCGGATTTGTTCGCGACCCTGCTGTTAAAGAAGAGGATGTCGCCAGCGTTGTTGACGGCAGAAGATGAAGCGGCAATAGCGCGTTCCCTGCCTTTTGAGCGAGCTGCTATTTTCATAGGAAAGAGCATTCGGAATTTGGTTCGGGGGATGCTAACACGTAGATAGCTGTCAGCTTTCAGTCATCTACTGTCGGCTTCGGCTCCAAAGAACGAGCCGAAGCATAGGGAAGCCTTGACCGCTTTTGCCCTGTGGCTGATCTCGTTCTTTACTTCCGGCGGCAGCTCGGCCATGGTTTTGCCGTATTCGGGGACGAAAAACACGGGATCATAACCGAAGCCATGCGCGCCGCGCGGCTCTCTTGTGATAAGACCTTCGCATACACCATCGAATATTTGAGTTTCGCCCGATGGAGATGCTATCGCAACTACGCAATGAAACCGGGCTGTCCGCTTCTCATCCGGGGTGTCTTTCAGCAAACTTAGGAGCAATTTATTGCGCTGGGCGTCAGTTGCGCCGGGGCCCGCGAATCGGCTTGATTGTATTCCCGGCTTACCGTCCAGAGCATCGACCTCCAGGCCGCTGTCGTCAGCCAAAGACATCTCGCCTGTATATTTGGCGGCATGTCGAGCTTTTATGATGGCGTTTTCGGTGAAAGTGGAGCCTGTTTCCTCGACTTGGGGAATCGCGGGGAAGTCGGCGAGTGAGAGTATATTAAGGGAAAGACCGGCGAGAAGACGGCTGATTTCCTTGACTTTTCCAGGGTTTGTCGTGGCGATTACTAGGGTTTTCACAGGACGTCGGCCAGGCTATCCTTAACGATGCCAATGATCTCGCCGATGCCTTTTTCGGCCAGGTCGAGAAGCCGGTTCAGGCGGTTTCGCGAAAACGGCATTATCTCCGCTGTCCCCTGCACTTCCACAAAGCGGCCGCTCGCCGTCATAACGACGTTCATATCAACCGCCGCGTTAGAGTCTTCTTGATAGTTCAGGTCGAGACACTCTTCGCTGGAAATAACGCCGACACTGATAGCAGCGAGGGGATCGTTGATCGGAATCTTTTTTACCGCGCCTTGCGTTTTCAGGACGTTCAAAGCATCCGCAAGGGCTACGAAAGCGCCGGTGACGGACGCCGTCCGCGTGCCGCCGTCGGCTTGTATGACGTCGCAATCCAGCCAGATCGTGCGCTCGCCCATGGCATGAAGGTCCACTATCGACCGCAGCGATCTCCCGACCAGCCGCTGTATCTCCTGCGTTCTGCCGCTGACGCTCATCTTTCCCGCGTCACGAGGAGTCCGGGTTTTGCATGACCTGGGTAGCATAGCATATTCCGCCGTGACCCATCCCGATCCTGTGCCTTTGATAAACGGCGGAACCTTCTCTTCAATCGAGGCGGTGCAAATAACTTTGGTGTCGCCGATTTGGACAAGGCAGGAGCCTTCGGCGTATTTTATATAGTTGCGAGTGATACTGACCGGACGAATCTGGTCGTTAGCTCTTCCATCGGCGCGAGTCATGCCAAAACCTTTCCAATATCTACTCCCCAAACGGCTTGTTCTACGCGGTCAATCCGGCTGCGCAGGAAACGGCTGCCGAGTTCGGCGAATCCAGCCGGATCGCCGGTGCAGAAGAACCTGTGATCGGAAGCGCGGCCTTCGGGGCATTGAATATCATTCTCAACCAGGGTTTTCTCGATTTCTATAACTGTTTCCTCCGCCGGATCCACCAAGGTAACAGCCGGCCCCGCCGCTTCAGCGATTGCCGGAAATAGAAACGGATAGTGGGTGCAGCCAAGTATGATGGTTCCCACATTTCCGTCTAAAAGAATCTGCGCGTATTCGCGGGCAGCGGAGTAAGCTTGGGGACTGTCCTGTTTGCCGGATTCCACCAATGGGACAAACGCGGGACACGCCTGCTCGTATACATCAATATCAGGACTCGCCGCATGAATCGCTTTGGAATAAGCATGGCTCGAAACCGTTCCGGTTGTCGCCATAACCCCTATCGGCCTGTCTCCCGCGAGACGCACCGCCGCGCGCACGCCAGGCTCGATTACACCCAAAACAGGAATATCCGTAAATGCTTCTTTCGCCGGATGCAAGGCGACTGCCGATGACATATTGCAGGCCATGACCACCATCTTGCAGCCAAGACTTCGCAGGAATCGCGTTATGTCAAGCGCAAAACCCTGTATCTCTTCCAGAGGGCGCTCGCCATAAGGAACGTGCGCCGTATCGGCAAGATAGATGATGGGTTCATTTGGTAGTTTCTTGAGGATTTGCGCGGCGACAGTCAGACCGCCAAGCCCGGAGTCGAACACACCAATGGGAGACGGATTCACTCCGTCCCTCCGGTCTGAATGCCTGATTTGTAGTATAGAGGCTCTGCAAGGCCGAAGTGTCCACCAAGCGTGTCCACCGCGCGGCCTTCCACCAATATCCGCACACGGTCCACATCCCTGAACTGCCCCAGTGTGCGAACGATAGACTCCAGCGTTAGAGACTCCTGAAGCGATCCGCCGTGGAAGTTATCGACGAACTCGTGGCTCAGGTCGAGCGTAGCAATTCCGCGGTCAACGTGAATGCCCAATACGCGGGTTCCCTGAGGAATAAGGGCCGCTTCACCACTCTGCCTACTTAGATAAAACAGTTTGTTCAGCGCGGCCTCTTTGGGATCAACGTCTCTACGGATGAAATGAGTCGAAGGGACGAGATAAGTGTTACGTTCCGTGACTTTAATCGTATTATAAATCTTGACCGAGAGCGTTTCCGCGCTCGAAGCGGTCACTGTGCGAGAATTTACCGGCGGCGCGGGCTTGCTGATGGCGCGAATAGGCTCGCCCCATTTGCTGGACGCCAGGGTCTGCATTCCCCAGTACGCGCCTGCACAAACGGCGATTATGAATAAAACAACTTTCAGCTTAGTAAGGGCTGACTTCGATGTTCTCGTTGATCGAGACAACTCTTTCACCTTCCAAGAACGCCTTGATGCCTTCGAAGACGCCTTGCGCTAACTTCTGCTGGTATTCCGGGCTAACCAGCTTCTTGAGATCGGACGAACTATCCAGATAGCCCATTTCGACGAGTATCGCGGGGACCGTTGCGTTTCGTAAAACGCTGAAACCGCTCCTCGGCCAGATTACGGAATCAGACCTGAAACCGTTATCTTTCATACCAGTGGCTTGCACTACGGCCTTCTGCACCGTCGTCGCCAAACCGCGGCAGACCTCGTCCTTCATATGATAGTAAGTTTCAATTCCAGACGTTTTATCCGGAACGCCTATGGAATTGCAGTGCAGGCTCACGAACATATCGGCGCCCATGTCCGAAGCCAGCCTGGGGCGGTCGACAAGACCGACCGCGGTATCGGAATAGCGCGTCATAATGGCGTATGCGCCTGCTGACTGAAGCAAATCCGACAATCGTCGCGCTATCGCGAGATTTAAATTCTTTTCGTAATAGCTGCCGTCGGGGCTAATGGCCCCTGTCTGGCTCCCGCCGTGGCCGGGGTCAACGACTATGGTCGCCCCTTTGAATCCCGGTTGAGCCGCAATTCCGCCAACGTCGATGATTACTTCAGAGTTCGCCGTCTGCATGATACTGAAAGTAGTCTGCCTAGTCAAATCGAGTACGACGCGCACGATGTCGGGGTTCTCCTGGAATTGCCCTACCCTGACCGACTGCACGACCGGATGCCCGGTCGCGGTTTCAGGTATCACATCTTTGGCTAACCTTGCAGACTGTATATCCACGAATAGACGCAGCGGGTCTTGAAGCATTCTCGCCTGTGTGATCACGCGCCCGGTGGTCGCAACTATGACCTTGCACTTCTCATTGTCCACGGACTGGAACTTCACGCCTTTCACTTCTACGGCTTGCTGCCCAGTAGCCGGCAATGTTGAGGGTTGCGTTCCCGGCTTCACGGGAATAACCGGCGGCTTTACGACAACCGGCTTGCGAGAGATGGGAATGATAATCTCATTCGTTTTTTTGCCGATGGCGGGAACCAGCGCGACAGGCTTGGTCAAATCAACCGCGATCCTGACCACTTCGGGGCTAAATTGCCCAACACGGGCGCGTATGGCGTCCCCGTCCCAAATCCGGACTTCCTTCGTCTGGCCGTCTATCTTGGCGGGAGACACGTCTATGGCAAAGACGTTTAGCCCTTCAAACAGGCGAGAGGTGAAGCGAATCGGGTAGTTTGACCGGATATATAGATTGCCGTTGGCGTACTCGACATTAGTAATTTGAGGAATCAGGCGAAGAGTGCGGGTTGCCGGTTCCCAACGAGCCGCCACGCCGACTGCTTTGGTTAATTCGACCAGTGGGACCAGTGTGGAGCCTTTGTGCTGAGTGACTGGGAGATCGATCGATTGGCCGTCGGCGCGCTTAATTGTTATCGTACGCCCTCCCTGTTGGCTGACGTAAGAAGCCCCCAACGCGCTCACTACTTCCAGTGGAACATAAATCGCGCCATCGATCGCAGCGGGAGAAGCGCCGATTTTAACCTGCCTGCTCCCAATAACAATAGTTGCGCCCGATGGAGCCGCCGCAAACGCTTGGGAGGCGGTCAAGAGGGCTAATATTGTTAATAATAGAACGGTTGCTTTGCTGATTCCCTGCCGCAAAGGCCTCACCCTTATGAAAATCCGATTGTCCATAATTCCTGCTGGGGTAACAGTTCACTCTTAATGAGAATTAAACGTCACCCTGAACTTGTTTCAGGGTCTATCCCTTCGTAGAATAGATGCTGAATCAAGTTCAGCATGACGTGGTACTCACCAATCCTGAACTCTTACCTGCTGGGTGGTGGTTTCCGAACCGCCATCCCAAAATTTCCGTCGGATTTCCGAATCCGACATAGCTAATTCCTAATATAGATTATCGTCAGAAATGGAGACCAAGCGCCCGGTATTATTACCAGGCTATAAAAGCAATTTATCGGCCAGGCTTACGCCTATAGGCGCAGTAATAAAGGAAAATACAGGTGGACGGCGGAAGCAAGGAGGGCGTTTCTTGCCGCTCCGCGGCCCGGGAAAGCCGACTCGCGGGCATTGCCCGCGCAAGCCAATAACTCAGCTTAAAGATTACTGCGAGTTATGATATGCCAATATGTAATATCTTGTCAATAGGCAATGCAAAATAAACGGAAAAAGCACGTTAACGGCTGTGAGTATCGGCTATTATGCAATGCGAATGCATAATAGCCGATCTTTTTGTAGGTATATGTACGCAGACTTCACTTTAAGCTCCTTTTGTTCCTACGGCGCGAGCGAGGGTATACTGTAATCAGTTCGATATATTATGGAGAAATGCTTATGAAAGAAAAAGTCATCAAATCCGACGAGGAGTGGCGCGAGCAGCTCACTGAAGATGAATATAAAATCATGCGGCAAAAGGGAACCGAGCCGGCGTTTAAGGGCAAATACTGGAAAGAGAAGCATAAGGGTGTATATAAATGCGCCGCTTGCGGCCAACCTCTGTTCAGATCTCAAACAAAATATGAGTCAGGAACCGGCTGGCCGAGTTTCTATGAGCCGATTGATCCTGACAGCGTTGAAACCGCTCCCGATACCAGCCACGGGATGAGTCGAACGGAAATACTCTGCAGCCGGTGTGAAGCACACCTGGGCCATGTTTTCGACGACGGTCCCAATCCAACCGGCCTGCGGTATTGCACGAACTCCGCGTCGCTGAAGCTGGAGGAGGAATCAGCGATGAGCGATGAGTAACGAGTGATGAGTCTTTTCTCTTGATCCCGCGCGATCTGCCATCGTGCGTGAAATAGAACCATCAACCGACACCTGATTTTATTTGCGCATTTTAACGTTTCGTTGTATACTCACTCAGAATCAACGTAGGCGCATCGGCGTCATGGTCAATCTGTGGATTGCTCTTACCTTCTGCGACTGATCGAATTCCGTTTGTGGCAGTTCTGCCACGTGCCCCCGTTGAAATTGTTTGGGTATATCCCGGAAAGAAGGCAGGAATTGGCCAACAAATCACTCTACGTAGGCAACATGCCCTACAGCGCAAGCGAGGACGATCTCCGCACTATGTTCGAGCCGTATGGCCCAATAGCGGATGTCAGGATCATCGGAGACAAGGGTTTCGCGTTTATCGAGGTCCCCGAAGAGAATATGGCAGCAGCTATTGAAGCCATAAACGGCAAGGAGTTCGGCGGCAGAACGCTTACAGTCAACGAGGCTCGCCCGCGCACTGAGCGCACCGAGGGCGGCAGCCGCGGCGGTGGCGGCGGACGACGCTGATAATCGGCTTTAGAAGCCAACAAGGCGTCCCGGTTATTATCGGGGCGCCTTTTTTGCTTACATAGTTTTATCCACAGATATGACTTTTTGATTGTTGGTTGAGGGAGACCTCCCCCGAGTTAGAAGTTAGAAGTTAGAAGTTAGAAGTTAGGAGTTAGGAGTTAGAAGTTAGGAGTTAGGAGTTAGAATCCCAACCTTGAACCTTGACTCTCTCGACTCTCTCGACTCCCGATGGTGATCTCCTTGCCTGCTTCCAGCAGCGCCTGGGTCGTTCCCAGCCGAACTCGGCGCGCCTCGTTGCCGTTGTTCCTCACAGTCAAGGACATTACACCTTTTTTCTCTACGCAGGAAAAGGTGAGATCACCACCGGCTATCTTTACTCCGCTTAACGAGAAATTGTGAATGCTCGCAGGGAGCTTTGGATCGAAGATGATCAATTCCTTTTCCGGGTCGGAGCTTATGCCGAAAATCCTCGTGATTATGGCGTCGTTGATGAGATTCGACCACCCGTATAGCTGCCCCCCGATCGGCCTCCCGTTCGGCGCGTAGCGCTCGCCGGATGTCGGGATACCGTCTTTCACCATCAACTTGACGGTCGTATCGGTCAACTCCGAGGCTTTCTTTGTGTGGCCGTAGTTGGCAAGACCGGTTATCGCGTCCCAGACCAGGTCGATGGAAATATCACCGTGCGATTGGCAGGCCATTAAGACCCGCAGCTTGTAGTTCTTATCATCATAAGATAGAGAAGGTATAGGTCGCTCGCTCCAGAACTCTTTGGGGTTCAACAAGTGGTCTTGAATCAGATGGCGAGCGCGTTTTTCATCGGCCAATCCCACCCGCAGCGGAACGAACATCGCAGGAGTCTTAGTTTGGACTTTTGTGTGGTCCGGCCCGTAAACATCCGTGTACAAGCTCCGGTCAGCGTCCCACATAACCTTATCTATTTTTTGCTTCAACTCCGCGGCCCTGCTCTCAAATTCCTTCTGAAGGTTTTTGTCACCCAGCAGGCCGGCCATGCGGGCTATCAAAGTCCTCTGCAGATATATCACGCTGTTTACATCTATCGGCTCAGCGGGTTGATTGCCGAAGGTCCAGTCAAACCATCTGGTTGCCCCCATCTCATAACATCGGGGGGAATCATCGTAAGTCCCGATCTCGCCCATCCCCTTGACTTCGATCAGCCCGTCACCGTCCGCGTCTCTATATTTGCGGAAGAAATCGTCATATTTAACCAGCGTTGGCAGAGCGCGGCGGAGGAACTCCTTGTCCCAAGTCACCTCGAAATGCGCCCAAACGGCGGCTGTAAGCAGCGGCATCTCGGTCAGCATTTGCTTGTTTTTACCGGATTGATCGACCACTATCCCGCAATTGCCTTCCGAAGTCTGGCCGGCAAGAAGCGTCTCCAGGCCGTTGCGGCACATATCGTTTTTCAGCCATCTTTCCATTTGCAGCCGCCGGGAATAGCACCCCACGCACTGGAAATTCATATACCTGATCTTGTCATCCACGACTATCGGTTTTGATATGGCCGGATGATCGATATACTCGACCATATTCGCGCGGTCGGCGTACCAGTTCCAATAGTACAGCTTCACATAGTCCGGGTTATCGCATTTGAGGGTTGGGACTTCGTTTGCAAGATATTCATCCCATTCTTTCTCCGCCAGGGCATAAGATTTGCCGGCGTTCTTCAAGATGCGCTTGAGAGATGACGAAGCCATATCATTCCGCGGGTAGACGGTGTAAGCAAGAGTCAACGTCTTTGTCTCTCCGGCCTCGATTCTTCCAGATAGAGGTATATCATATGCCCATTCGTTGTGCTCGTCCGGCAGATCGTTATCGAAGCTATCTCGCCCGCGTCCATCCTGAAGGTCTATTCTTGAGGGTGCGAATCGCGGGTCGCCCGCGTCGAAATCTCCATGCATGGACAGTAGGCTAGCCGAGGCGCGGCCCGCGTCATGGCTTTCCTCCCTTTCTCCCAGTTTATTTACGTCCAGGCGCAGGATATGCCTGTCACTATCCCATTCGACCTGCCATGCTCTGTCTTTGCGCTCCAGGCTTGTATGCCCTGGCAGGAACCCCATCAGCGAAAGGTTTATATCTTGCGGACCGGAGTTGTTGTTCCGAATTCTGATGATGTTGACGAAAACATCATCCCGCAGGCTGAGTTCTTCGGTGAGCGTAAGCCCGTTCCGCGTCCGCCAATCCGCCTTGTAACCGGCGGGCGACCATGTCTCATGTATCGGCCTGTCTTCAGGACCTACGAGATCCCCCCTGCCGTCTTTGATTCTGAGATTGGCCGGCTGCGCGCTGTGCTGCCAGGTGACGGATGCATTGGAATACGAAATCCATCCCAATCCCCACTCATGCACGGTCGGGCGTATCTCTTCGCTGTCCTGAAAAAATCCCTCGTTCGTGGCTTTTCGCCTGATGAACAGCCTGCTTCCCATCAAGAACCGCCGGGGCAAAAAACGCTCCACCTCGTCGTCTCGCAGCATTAGAGCCTGAGTATAATGCTTCTTATCCAAAGCCTTTTGGCGCTCGTCCAATGTAGGTTTACCCTCCAAAGCTATCCCAACGGCGCAACTAAGCGCCAGGAGTTATGTTAACTTCGGCTCCAAAGAACGAGCCGAAGCATAGGAGTCGAGGGAGTTCTGTGCCCATCACCCAACACCCATCACCCATTACCCGCTACAAGTTCCGGAGCGGTCATCCGAAACGCCATTGGCGGGCAGGTGAATACGACCCGCAGCCTGCCTTCAAGAAAGAGGTTGTTTCTGAGCCGTTTGATCGACTCGGACGCGATAGCGCAGTCGCCTAGTATAATCGTCCTGCCGTCGATCTTATCGGGGACCTCCGGCTCTTTGCCTAAGATGAGAGTGATCTTATCGTTCGGATCAAGCAGCCCGTTTTCAACCAGTTTATCGACTCCGCGGCGGATATAATACTCGCAAGACCGGCAGTAGTCGCCGCTGATTATTCGCAGGCCTGGGAATCTCGATTCCGATAGTTCTATGTCCGGGCGGGCAAACGGCCTTAGGACTGATTCAATCGTCTCGCCAACTACGTCTATTTGCGCCAAATTCGCCACGCCGAGGCCGGAGTCTTGCGCGGCTTTGGTTGTTTCGACTTCCAGCGGATCAAGTCCGATAATAGACGAAGCCACCGCGTCAACGGCCACGGTGTCCCGGCCCGCGATGATGATCCCCATATCGACCGGCGCGCCTTCTTCAGCATGGTCGCGCTCCTGCCCGGTTATACCGTCGATCACCGTCAAATCCGGCTTGCGAATACGCAGGAGGTCCGCCAATTTCTGAGGGAGCTGCCGGTAGTTGTGCCCGAACAGCTTGTCGGCGTCCGATATTATCCCGTGTAGGTTCTTGATTCCCATAGTGATGAGGGCAAGCGAGTGGTTTTTCAGAACAGGGGCGTTTATGAAAGCTTCGGCTTCGAGAATCGTCCTTGGGACCGTTGCATGCTTCAGGATTTCAGCGCCGGGAAGCTCGATATGAACAGGCTCATCCTCCTCAAGATACACGATCTTTGCTCCGGCTTTCTCAACGGCCTCCCTCATACCTACAGCTTCAAAGCAGGCACGTGTGGTTGTTTGCCCTTTGCGAAACCTGGCCGTGGAAACGCTGCGGCCTTCGGCTACAGTGACGCTCCTCGCTCCGGCGTCTTTCGCCAAACGGATCAGAGCCGCGACAACCCTCGGGTCGGTCGTCGTCGGGGCAGGTCTTGGGCAAAAGACATTCGGTTTGATGACGACGCTCTTGCCATTAAAGTCAGCACCAGTTACGCCTGCCAATTCGGCAGCGCGGCGTACGGCGAGGTCAATAGTCTTTTCACTGATGGGGCGGTCCGCTTTGCGGATTGAAACCTTTGGTCGAGCCACATGATTCTCCTGTCGATCGTCTCTGATTATCTTGTTAATCATGTGGCTCGCTGCGTCCTGCAAGCAAAAAGGGAGGCAGTTACCTGCCTCCCTTCGCAATAGCTGTTATATGCAACCTACGTCATTTCGAGCGAAGTCGAGAAATCTGCTTTTGGGAATAGCTATCAGCCGTCAGCTATCAGCCGAAAGCTGATAGCTGACAACTGACAGCCTATTTTGGTTAATTCGGGAATCTTGTTCCCGAAACTACGACGTCAGCTTACTTACTGGCGGATTACCAGCCGCGACGGCCGCCGCCGCCACCGCCTCGACCGCCACCGCCACCGCCACCGAAGCCTCCCCGGCCTCCGCCGCCGCCTCCGCCAAAGCCCCTGCCGCCGCCGCCGCGCGTGTCGGCCTTAGGGCGGGCTTCATTGACAGTCAATGTGCGGCCTGCCACTTCTTTGCCACTGACCGCCGCAATGGCCTCTTCCATTCTCTCCTCGGGCACGTCCACAAACCCGAAGCCTCTGTTCTCGATGATTCTAACCTCAGTGACCGGCCCATAGGGTTCAAAGAGATTACGGAGATCGTCCTCCGTCGTGGAGTACGATAAGTTTCCCACATACAGTGATTTCGTGCTCAATGCGCTCCTTCTTTCCGGGAAGACCATTTGCTTCCCAAACGTAGTCTACAGATCGGCATCTCGTGGCCATAGGGCCAATCTAAGCGGTCAGGTCTACCTGAAATACGGAGGCACATTCCGCACAATTGGACTCCGGTTCAGTCAATCTCGATGCCAGTCAGGTTTGTATATACCGCATTCTACATAACCATAACACTCCGCTAACAAATATTTTTCCTGGTTGAAAGGGATGTGAGGTTAAGTGTGAATCGATTTCCGCATTCCTGACCTTCAGGGATTGAACAGACAGCCGTAGATGCGGTATAATCTCAGGTGTGGCCGATGGCCGCCACACTTGTTTTTTGGGTCAAGTAGGCCCGTTTCCATCACTCGGCTGCTAAAACGCTCGAAAGGAACTGGTTTATGCCCTGGGACTCGCCCATCCTTGTAACCGGAACTGAATCCGACAATCCATTTGCGATTGATATAGGCGTATTCTGCGGACAAGAGACAGACATCTCCGATGTGCTCTCTCTCAAGACATTCGCCAACAGCGAGTTTTGCCCGCGCTTTATCAGCGATGAGAAGGACTTGCAGGACATCGGCGGGAAGCTGCGCGGCATTACCGTGGTAATCGTTTCATCTGTGTCCAACAGTCTGAGCCGTAATGAGATGGCCTGGCGAAATGTGCTGGTGGCGCGCGCGGCCAAGGATAATGGAGCGCAAAAGGTCGTGCTGGTCGAACCCGACCTCTTTTTCAGCGCGCAAGACCGGGGTCCGCTGCCGGAACATGGCGAAGTGGGCGTCAAGCGTGATATCGAGGACTTCAAGAAATTCGACGGGCAGCCTTTCACAAGCCGGTTTTACGCCGAAGCGTTGGCTCTGGCAGGCGTGGATACGACGATAACGGTCCACAACCACTCCGTGTCGGTCGGAAAGCTGTTCAGTGACATCATGCCCGGCGAATTTGTAAATCTCAGTCCGGCGGAAGTCTTCGCCGATTATACCCTGAACTCCGATGTAACTCCGAGCCTGCATTCAGGCAAGGGTCTATTGGTCTGCGCGCCGGATAAGGGAGCGCGTGGGTTTGCCATGGAAGTTCACTCGCAACTGGGGGTTCCGTCGGCGGATTTGCTGTATATCGCCAAGCAGCGGCTGGGTGAACGCAGCGTTTCCAGCTTTATCGATCCTGAATCTCCGTGCTCGCTGGAAGGCGTAGCGGGGAAAGACGTCATAGTCTTCGATGATATGGTGCGGACGGGCAACACTATCAAGGAATGCTGCCGGATGTTGAAAGAAGCGGGAGCTGGCCGCGTGGTTTTCTTCGTCACGCATTTCTACTCATCATCGGAGGTGCGCGAAGCCTTGAACACGCCCGACCTCGACGAGATTGTGACAACAAACACCCTGCCCTGTATTCTCAACCGGGATATGCAGGGGCGCTTGCGGCGCAAGTTGACCGTGCTGAAGCTGGAAAAGTGGATTTCCAGATACATTCTCGAATACCTCGGCCTTGACCCCGGACGATTGTCCTATCCTCTCTACACTGTTGATATGTCTTCCAAGAATCCTCGCTGGGCGCCGATGGGAACCCGTACTTTCGGCAATCTTGCGCATCCATAGGAAAGTGAGTCGAGGGTGATGGGATTTCGGCGCCTTTGGCGCCGGCTTCGGCAGCAGGCTACCGAAGCAACAAGATTGGTAGCTGTCAGCTGACAGCTGACAGCTTTCCCTCAACCCTCAACTATCAACCACTTTGTTTGGATATAACTGCATTTGGTGGTATATTGCATAAGCGCCAGGCAGACAGCGGAGGAAACTTGATATGGCGGGACTGAAGCATATGGATGTGGTTCCAGGGCAGGTTGACCAGGCTTGCGGCGAGTTGCGCAGGCTGATGCCGGATGAAGTCGAGAAGACGCTAAATTTTATATATAGTTTAGTCGCGCAAAGGCATGAGAGTGTGGAATTAGGGAGGCCCGAAAAGCTACTCGAGCAACAGAACAAGTGGAGTTTCAACGAAGGCGAACGGGCGAGATTGCTCGACGAATTGCGGCGGATGAGGGGCGGTGGAAGATGACCAATTATCTATTGGACACCGATCATCTCATTGGCCTTATCGGTTCAGAGAAGCCGATTATCGACCGCCTGCGTAAATCCGTTAAGGCGGGCGACCGGTTCAGCATTTGCGTCACTGTGTTGGGTGAGCTTTATTGGTTTGCCAAGTCCACGGCGCAAATGGACACGAACACTGCTTGTCTCACGGAGTTAGTCGCGGAGTTACCCGTATTCGATATGGACCGCGGCGCAGCCGAGATCGTCGGCGAGATACTTCTGGAGCACGGCTCCCTTGGAGTTCCAATCTCGCGACCAGCCGCCGAGGTTTCCGCAATCGCCAGGCAGCGGCGGCTTGTGGTACTCTCATCCGACCCGGATTTTCGCTCCGTGCGCGATATTCGAGTTGAAGATTGGCGCGCGGCGGAGCGAGGCTAACGGTAAGTGTTCAGAGTTGGTGAGCAATACCCCCCTCAATCCCCCCTTCTAAAGGGGGGAAGCGCCGTAGCTCCCCTTTCTAAAGGGGAAGCGCCGAAGCTCCCCCTTCTAAAGGGGAAGCGCCGTAAGCTCCCCTCCTTACGAAGGAGGGGTTGGGGGAGGTTAAATCGTACTCATCAAGAGTGAATTCTTACAGCTAACGCCGTGGTTTGAACGTCTGCAGCGGTCCAGTCACTATTGCGATGATTACCGAGGCGTAGATCGCGCCTACCAGCGGTGTCCACCATGGGCCGTTCCAGACCCATTCGATGACCAGCTTCATAGTCCCCACCCTCCCGGATTACAAATTACGCATTATTTCGCTGCCGGCAACGCTGATACCTCTAATGGCGTTGATAGTAAACACTGAATATTATGATACCTAAGTGGGAAATTTGACCTAAGTCAATTGTTGTCAGGCTCGTTTGCTTATATACTTGAAACCTGTATGCCGATCTCATTTGCGGGAGGCAAAAGCATTGGATGGGAAAGTATTAAAGATTATGCGCGCGCTGCCGGCTGTGCTGGCTGGTGTGGCGCTGATGTTGTCAGGCGTAACGGCGTACGCTGAGACGAAGGATAATGCGTGTGTGACTTGTCACGGCAGTTCCACCAAATCAATAGTCGGGCAATGGCGGGAAAGCCAGCACGCCAAGCACGGCATTAATTGCGTTGATTGCCATGTTGCGAAGAAAGGCGCTCCGGGAGCGCGCGAGCACATGGGGCAGGGCTATGTGTCCCCTATAGTCAGTCCCAATGTATGCGGTAAATGCCACCCTAATGAGCAGAAGGAGTTCACGGCCAGCCACCATTCAAAGGCGGCGAAGTTCATCGGGTCGCTGGACAACGTGCTGGGCGAAATAATCGAAGGTAGTCCCGCCGCGAACTCCGGGTGCAAACAGTGCCATGGGAGCACGGTAATAATAGATAAGGACGGCAAACTCGACCCTACTACTTGGCCGAACTCCGGCATAGGGAGGGTCAACCCTGACGGGTCTGAGGGAGCTTGTTCGGCATGTCACATGCGCCACACGTTCTCAATTGCGCAAGTCCGCGAGCCTGATATTTGCGGGAAGTGCCATATGGGTCCTGACCATCCGCAGATCGAGATCTACAACGAGTCGAAGCACGGAATCGCTTTCAAGGCATATCGCAACAAGATGAACATGGATAAGCATAAGTGGGTTGTGGGTGAGGACTACACCGCGGCTCCGGTATGCGCAACCTGCCACATGTCCGCAACATCGAAGCAGCCCGTTACGCATGACATCGGCGCGCGGATCAGTTGGACGCTGCGTCCGGCTGTTTCGTTCAAGCTGGAGAACTGGGAGGCGAAGCGCGATAACATGAAGGAAGTGTGCTCGAATTGTCATTCCGGCTCGTATGTAAACAACTTCTACAGTCAATTCGATGGAGCCGTGAACCTCTACAACGAGAAGTTCGGTAAACCCGCCAAGTCGATTATGGATAAATTATACGCGGAAAAACTGCTCACGGACACGCCGTTCGACGAGAAGATCGAATGGACATATTACTTGATGTGGCACCACGAAGGAAGGCGCGCCAGACACGGCGCGTCGATGATGGGACCTGACTACACGCAGTGGCACGGGTTCTTTGAGGTCGCGAATAGATTCTACAACGAGCTTCTGCCGGAAGCCGAAGAGCTTAAGAAAGGCGTTACAGAGGAAGTCCTCCGCGCGGAGTATCATAAATGGAAGTCCGGCATGAGCAAGGAGGACAGGGAAAAGATATTGGAGTTCTACAAGAGTAGATACGGGCAGTAACGCTCTTACCTTCTACCGTCTCGGTTTGACGCCTACGGCGATTCGTCTCGGAGATGGCTGGCGGATAATGGTCTCTTCCAGCAATTCCCTGCCGGTTTGGACTCCATTTTCGTAGTTGACCTGGAATTTCGCTATTCGCTTCCCAGACCGGCCCGGGGTCAACACTGTCGTCTTGCCGGCGAACATCTGAACGCTGGTGACCGATTGCACGGGGGGCGGGATGGATTCGGTGCGGGTTATCAAGTCGTGCACCACCACAGTTAGAGGAGTGTTGCCACGGCCAACCTTTAACTTATCGCCAATTTGCAGCCTGTCCAGGGACCTGCCGGGGTTCAGCTTTCGCATCTCCGCAAGAGGCATATCGTATCGCTCCGCAATAACCGATGCTACTTCACCTTTCTTCACGACGTGTATTGCAGGCTTGCCATCTGAACTGAAAAGTAGTTCAGCAGCCTCTATCGGAGTCTTTCTCCACTTTCGCATATCGACCTTCTGAAGCTGCACGGTAACATTCTGCTTGAAGGACGGCTCATCCAGCAGGTTTGGCGCCAGTTTGCCGTATCGCTGCCTGGCAAGTTCGAGCGTTTCACCGGCCTGCTCTTTGGTATCGAGCGCCGCGTGCGGCTTGCCGTCAATCAAAACCGCCCATTTGTCGGCCCATACTATGAGCTTCATTTTCAGAATAGCCAGGGCGGACTCACGGTCGAGAGGGCTTGCGGACGGTTTTCGGCGCAGCTCGATGGTCTGGGCAAACTCCGCGTCCTCCGCGTTGTCGCCGGCGGCGGAATTCAGAACCTCATCAAGCAGTTCATTGGCGACGCCTCTGTTCTCCACGGTAACAATGGGCGCGCCGTTTGCCAGAACCACGCAAGATGATGAGGATAAATACGTGTAACCCCATTTGCCAAGTACGAAGAGCAGAATGAGGAGTATCAGAAGCCGTTCGATTAGGAGCTGCCGTCGCAGGCTTGCGGCGACCTTCTCCCAGTCCGGCGTTACAGGGCTTGTTTCCATAGTCATCATTATAGTAGCAAGGCTGATGAGCCGCAATACGTAAGTTGAGGGTTGAGAGTTTAGAGTTTAGAGAAGGGGAAGCCAGCGATGAGTTCGTCGTGCGTCGTTCGTATGGGTGGGGTCATTCCCTCGACTCGCTCGACTCCCTCCTCAACCCTCAACCAAGCTGCAAGTCTGGTTGACACTCCTACTTGGCGGCGCTATACTTACACCTGTCGAACGGTGCGCTTGTAGCTCAGGGGATAGAGCGAAAGGTTGCGGACCTTTAGGTCGGGGGTTCGAATCCCTTCAAGCGCACCATTTCCCAAAAACGATAGTTACTTTGCTTTCCAGCACGCCCTCGTAGCTCATTGGATAGAGCGCCTCCGTCCTAAGGAGGGCGTAGGGGGTTCGATTCCCTCCGAGGGCGCCATACTAGAAGTTAGAAGTTAGAAGTTAGAAGTTAGAATAAGACTTCTAACTTCTAACCTCCAACATCTAACCTCTAAACCGGAGAGATGCCTGAGCGGTTTAAGGGGGCGGTCTCGAAAACCGTTGTGGCGCTAGCCGTCACCGTGGGTTCGAATCCCACTCTCTCCGCCAGTTTTTCTTCTTGTTGCATTAGACAATTGAACGCAGATGGCAAAGGGAGTCGAGAGAGTCGCAAGAGTCGAGGGAAGACCCCACCCCAGCCCTCCCCTAGGGAGAGGGAAGAGAACCCGCCACTCATGAAGAAGCGCGGAGAATAATTGGGCTGCCGGCGCTTACAGAATTTTATCGATAATGCTCCTCCCTCGATTCCCTTTATCATCTGTGTTTATCCGCGCTTATCAGCG
>JAUSEB010000197.1 GCA_030650495.1 Armatimonadota bacterium
AATACACACTGGATGTCTTAGTTAAAGAGTTAATCTTATACATAGTTGGACAATAGGGTAAGCATGAAAAAACTCCCGCTTAACCAAAAACTATGCCGACAAATAAACCCAATATCCTTTTTATATTCGCCGATCAGCTAAGAGGTTCATCACTGGGCCATGTTGGAGAGGAACCGGTTATCACGCCCAATCTGGACGCTTTTGCGCGGCAGGGTGTAAGGTTCACGCGTGCCATTGCCAACACTCCTCTTTGCTGCCCGATGCGAGCTTCGCTATTGACCGGGACTCATCCGCTTACGCATGGCATTCTATGTAACGATATTCCGCTGCGGGAGGATCTCCCGACAATAGCAAAGTCCCTCAAAGCCGGCGGCTATAAGACCGGCTACATCGGCAAATGGCATCTCGACCTGCCGGACAGAACGTGCTTCATCCCGCCTGGCCCAAGGCGGCAGGGGTTCGACGATTTCTGGGCCGTCCACAACTGCAACCACCATTATTACGAGTCTTATTACTATCGCGACACGCCGGAGCCGATCTGGAACGAAGGCTATGAGCCAACCGAGCAGACGGACATCGCCATCAATTACCTGCGAGGGGCAGGCTCCGATCCGTTTTGTCTTTTCCTGTCCTGGGGGCCTCCGCACTGCCCTTATGGCCACGTTCCATCCCGGTTCAAAGATATGTATTTCCCGGACACCCTGGCGGTCAGGCCAAATACGGTCAATCCCGACCGCCGCATTATCGCAAACTATTACGCCCACATAACGGCTTTGGACTGGAATTACGGTCGTCTGATGTCTGCGCTTGATGAGTTCGGCCTGGCGGAAAACACTCTGGTCGTCTTCACCAGCGACCATGGCGACATGCTCTTCAGTCAAGACCGGGGTTGGAAATGCAAGCCGTGGCGGGAGTCCGTAAACGTGCCGTTCATAGCCCGCTGGCCGGGGCAAATTCCCGCAGGTCATGTGGAGACCGCCCCATTTGGTTTGGTGAATGTCACGCCAACACTTCTAAGTCTTTGCAGCGCTGACATTCCAAACGAAATGGAAGGAATTGCCTATCCTCAAATGCTGCTGGGCGAAAACGGCCCCAGGCCGCAGTCCACGCCTATTTCTTATTATGTAAGGGCCACAAAGAAGTCGGTTTCCGAGTGGCGGGGAGTGGTGACTGAGCGATATACCTATGCCCGGTATAAGAATGAGCCTTGGATTCTCTACGACGACATCTCCGATCCATATCAGATGAATAACCTCATCTCAGATTCCGCCTCAGATGGCCTTCGTTCGGAAATGGAAAAGGAACTGGGAAACTGGCTGTCAAGTATGGATGACTCATTCCAGACGGAAGACGAATTAGCCGAACGGTTTGGGATTGAAAGAAATGAGTCGGGATTTGCCCCTTACTCCTTCCAGCCTGAGATAATCGAGGAGATAAACCGCCGCGCAGAAACTCGCGAAGAACGAATGCGCGATCCCAAGCTCAATCGGCTGGACTGATTACTGTTTCAGTTTCGCCGCTACCGGCGATGGGTACACTGTCCACGCGAAATCCAGACCGTGAGGAGGTTCCCCAATGCCGGTTATAAAAGTCATCGAGCTTGTTGGCATATCTAACGAAAGCTGGGAAAAGGCCGTGGAGGCCGCCGTCCGGGAGGCGTCAAAGACCATTCGCAACATCCAGTCCGTCAGCGTCGGAAACTTCAACTGTGTTGTTGAAGACGGCAAGATTACTGAGTGGCATGTGGACACGAGCATTGCTTTCCAGATCGAGGACCAGCTGCGGCACGAACACCACGAGCATCACGCCGAGCCGGAAAAGGCGCATATTTGAGATTTGCGCCGGGTTCTCCAAACCCGGCGCAAATTATATCAAGAGTTCCTCTTAATCAGCGTCTAATACGAAAGTATTAGAAAAAATAACTCTTCTGGGTTATTGCCTGCCTGACATTTAGTTGATAGAATATACTATAGTTGCCTGCTTGTTTAGAGCATGTAGAACTTGATCGAAAATTCAACTGGAAAGGTAAGGCATAACCGTTATGCGTATATTCCGTCATACCCCCCCCCCATAGAACGTTCTTATTCGTCTGTCTATTTACATTATTCTTGAGCGTTGTCGCTCAAGCCTCAGTGTTTTCGCCATGGGAAAGCTCGAACTCCGTCAAGAGCGCTCGCTTATCGCTCGATGGCTCAGATATTACTCTCGAAAGAGTCCTTGTTACCAAAATGTCCGCAAGAAAAACCCCTGCGTATTTCGTCGTGCGTGACTGGTATGGGAAAGACAGCATAGCCGTTATAACCAGGCCGCCGGAAGGCTTGAAGATAGGTCAAACAATAGACGTCAAAGGTATCCTTGGCACACTCCCGAATGGACAGCGATGTGTGCAAAGCCCCACCGTCTTTGGCTATTTAGACAGTGACGGTAAGATATCCATGACGCCGCCCATATCTCATTTTAATCCCTGGGCGCGTAAAGAAGCGTTATTGTCCCCCACATCGGCGGTTCCTCCATCCGATCCAAGTGAAACTTCGCTAAGGGCAGCCGAAGTTACTACATCTCCTGAAGAGGCTCCAAGACGGTTCAACACCATAGCGGACCTGCTTGCGTTTTCGGCGCCTGTTGGTCTGAAAGTGAAACTTGAATGCATACGAGTGGCCGATGTTGGCTCTGGTTTTGTTATGCTCGGTGACGACAGTGGAGGGGCGATGTTGAAAGTCTACTCTAACACAAAGGTCGATCCAACGGACAGAATCATAAGCGTCACCGGCGCCGCGCACACTGAAAACGGCGCCACTGTGCTTTACGCTGATAACGGGCCATCGCCATATTTCGATCCGCAGGGATTCATCGGAGAAGTGAGAGCGGCAAGCCCCGGGACGACGGCTTATGCTGCAACCTTGAGTGATCCGACAACGACAGACCCCACATACTCATCATCCGCGGGGCCGGATTCGAGTGGAATAATGAGTGTCGGAGGCGGATTTAACGATGGAAGCTGGGTATATCTTACCGGACAGGTGGTGACCGCGCAAGGAAGTTACTGGTCATGTGATATGGCCCCTGACCAGGAGGTTTGGATCAATTATATCCAGGGAGTGGATCGACTACCCGGCATTCGCGTATGGGCAAATGCCGATTACTATCAAGGCGCTGTAATTGATGTAATGGCCAAACTCGACACAAAAGACGGCGAGCGTATTCTGGGTGTAATCAACGATTCTGATTCCATAGAAACAAAAGTCCACGTATGGTCCGATGTTGAAGGTTTTCCAAACATCAAGCCTGTAGCCATGAACCATCGGACCCTTGGTGGGGCTCAGAATGGAAATAATCCAAGCGTCACCGGAGGCAGCGGCGTCTATAACATAGGCTCACGCGTTCGTATATTCGGCAAAGTCATCGAGCGTGGAAATTACAATGGATTGTCGTACATGGTCATTGACGACGGCTCTAATACGCCAACAGGCGGAAGTGGGTTTACAGTAACGGACCCACTTGGAGGGTCCCACTCAAATACCGGTGTTTTGGTGTTCGGTTACACGCCGGTAAGCTCAGGTAACGATGCTACAGTGGAAGGCATAAGCTCGGTGTGGAAGCCGAACGGATCTTCCGACACTTACCGGGCTATTCAGATGGGGGATGCTTCCCTCCTATATCCTAAAAGGAATACGACCCAGTGGGGAGAAATATCCGGCGTCGTCAAGCTCTATGACATGCCGAACCCTTCGGAGAAGGTCAAAGTCTGCTGCAGCTCCGGCCAAATGGTTACTCTCACCGTTACGCGCGGCTCCGACAACTCCGGTAGCGGGGAATACACAATTTCCAATGTTCCTAAAGTCGTGCATGTTACGGGCCAATATTCCTCTTATGACGAATCGCCGGCTTATCTCGTGTCCGCCCAGTGCGTAGGCTTCAAAACCCGCACATACACCCAAATTGCTCCCGACTCCACTCGCAATCTCTACCTTACAAGGCTGAGGAAGCTGTATCTCACAACCAATTCTTATGACCCTCTTTATCCCTGTTCACCGCCTAACGACAGGGTGACTCTCACCGCAACGGCGCTCGGCGCGAACCACAGTCCGATTCAGGGCATCACGGTTAGGTTCAGGACAAACAAAGGATCGTTTTCTAGTGGCTCCATCGTTCACAGCTACACTCCCAGCAGTACCACAAATACCCAAGGACAGGTTACAGCCATACTATACGGTGTGCCTTCCGAATGGGGCAATAATGATGTGGTTGTTGAAGCAACAGATGATAGCGCGCCATTAAGTGGCGACTACCCTGACGGTGACCCCTATAAGTACGACTGGGAAC
>JAUSEB010000211.1 GCA_030650495.1 Armatimonadota bacterium
TCGTAATTTCATCAGAGACGGACGACTTTTCGGCCTCAAATGCTTTCGGCAGCATATCCTGGGACAAATCTGAGGGATTGCTTACCATAGACGGTATAGTGCGTATGAACGTTGACCTCGATCTCGGTAAGAAGAACAACACCGTCACTTACACTGGAAACGGGACGCTATTTTCAGATGGCGACGTTCGCGTGCACTCCGACCTCCTTTCACGATCCACCTTCCCAACCGTGGACTCATTAGGCGTAATGACAAGCAAGATAATGTACCTTGCAACCGGAGGTGGAGAGTCACAGGTGAACATGACGGGAGCTTTCTACGCTCAGAATAAAGTAGTCAGCACTAAGCAGAACGAGATCGCCGGCAGCTTCGTAGCAGGCTATTTCGATCTCGGAAGCAATGTGCCAAAGATATATCAGGTGCCCGCCCTATCACAATACCTGCCTGGTGGCCTGCCAAAAGGAACAACCTCCACCACCATCACAACGCTCAGTTGGCGAAGGCTGGGTAGTTAATCTTGCCCCGGTGTTTCGGCATTTCAAATGCCGAAACGAATTCGTTCCGATATTTTGGGGTTTTGTCTTAACATACCAGACAGCCTCGATCTAACCGAAATCCAGAATCATCTTCAAGCCAAAAAGCAGATTCCTCACTTCGTTCGGAATGACGGTCCGCGGTGATTTCGATCTATTCGTAAATAATCCGGTTTTAATCCCTCGATCAGGAAACCGGCGCCCCAGCATATTGTCCCGATTGCAAATGATGGAGCCACGGCGGCCAACTTGCCTGTGGGGACCATACCTGAAGATACAAAACGCCCAATATCCGCCATCGCCCGGCGCGCCATCATTGCGGGAGCAACTAACGAACAGAGTAAACGCGACCGCACGGCCCATCCGCCCGGCAGCAAGCCCGACCTGCGCAGCATCACAGCGGCGCGGCCCCGCTGCAATTCGTGTTTCGCGTATGAGCCGATCGATGTTCGATGATGGTGGCGCACCCTGATATGCGGGACAAAAAGCAGTCGCTCTCCATAACTTCGCAGGCGGCTGTTGAACTCGTAATCCACGTACATCCTGAGGGTCTCGTCAAAACCGGCATGCTTTTCAAATACCCTGCGCCTGTAGCAGATATTGCAGGTCGGAGCGCTGATTCTTTCCCTGACAGGGCCAACGGGCATATACTCGCTAAATTCCGTTATGTAACTCGCCCATGCTACAAGACTTTCGGGATTTGCGTTCAGCACGGAGCCGCCAACGGCGGCAAAATCCCCCTGGCTGTGAGCGGCAAGCATATCTTCTACCCAGGAATTCCCGGCAACACAATCGGAGTCAATAAACAATATATATTCACCGACGGATGCGCTGACGCCAATGTTTCTGGCTTTTCCCGATAGAACCCGCTCCGGCATCGCAATGAGCTTGACCTGGGGGAAGGTCTTGGAGACAAACTCAGCGGTTCCATCACTGGAACTGTCAACCAGAATAACTTCGCAATCCAACTCGTGTTTCTGGGCAAGCAAGCTTTTCAGACAGGACTCTATTGTTTCGCGGGAGTTATAGGATGGGACCACAATAGACACGCCGGCCATTTTAGAGGCGCCCCTGGCTTTTATACCAACTTATTACATCAGCGACGCCATCGCGCAGCGACGTACGCGGAGCATAGCCTAACTCCTTGACGGCCTTGGATATGTCGAACGACCTGTCGGCTAGTATAGATTTCAATCTGCGCCGTGTCAGCGCCGGCTGGGAGCCGAATGCTTTTGAACCGATCTCGCACACTACCGCCGCAACCTCCATGGTCCAATTGGGGATTTCGATCCCTCCTCTGCTCACGCCTAGGGTGGACGCAATTACGTCAATTAACTCATGTATAGAATAAGAACGATCCGCGGTGATGATATAAGTTTGCCCTTCACGTCCACGGGTTTTAGCCAACATAGCGGCCTGCGCTACATCATCCACATGCACTAGTGGCGTCAGGCCTTCCGAAGTAGAGGAGAGCGGAAACCTTCCCTTCTTCACCATCTTACACATCGCTAAAAACTCTTGGTTTCTATCTCCAGGACCATACACCATAGATGGGCGCAGTATGACGACCGGCAGGCCGTCTCTGTGAAATTTTCTGCGTAGGATTTCTTCAGCCTCGTATTTGGTGCGCTGATAAGGCGTCTGGGGCCGGCAAACGGACTCTTCATTGGCCTCCCCTTCTATCAAACCCATGGCGGCTGTGCTGCTGAAGTGAACCAGCCTGGAAATGCGGCTTCGTTCAACAACCTCATCGATGAGGTTCCGCAATCCGATGACGTTGACATGACGGAATTCTTTGTAAGCCGCATCAGTATTGGCTCCAACATGGCCTGATGAAGCCAGGTGATAGACCACATCAATGGAATCGGCTATGTTGCGTATGGAGTCGGGATCAGTGATGTCGCCTTTGACTATCTCCACTCCCTGAGCTTGCAGGTCAATTGCCGAGTTGGAATGAGTCAAACAGCGAACGCTGTGCCCCTCCTTGAGCAGGACGCTTATTAGATGCCTGCCTATGAAACCGGCCCCGCCGGTCACTAAAACTTTCATTAACCGCATACTCCATGATAGGTTGACGGTTGATATGCTGCGGGAATGGCCTTGCAGCAGAGACTGACGCGCTAAATCGACCACAATTCCCGCAGCTTATGCAGACGTGATCGCTGCGGGAACTGCCCTTTTCTTAATCCAAAGCTCTATTCAAACACACCGTTCCCGCAGCATAAAAAGGAGGGGGAACTACTCCCTCGACTCTTGCGACTCCCTTTTACTGCTACATCCCGATTATCGCCTTAATAATACCCTCCGGGTCCGGCGGACATCCCGGCACGAACACTACATTGGGAGGAGTCTCCTCCATATTCTCAATCAAATCCCGCACGCACTCGCCGCTTAGAAGAATCTTGCCGCCATTATTCACGTCCGGCATCACGGCCCCACGCCCTTTGACAACATCGATCCGCTTTAACAACACGTAATAAGCGAACTTGGGGACGAAAGTAAACCAGTACTTCGGCGTGCGTTTGACTATCTTAAACGCCTCTTTGAAAGATTCATCGTCGAGATGGCAGGCGCGGTGATTGCGCCATACATAGAAATTCAGGTTCTTTTTCAGCCCTTGAGGCGCCGGCTCGAACGGCTGGGCCAACTCCGCGACGGGAGTCCCGATCACATTCGTATCCCACGTCCCCACGCCCTTCTCCACGGCGTAGTTGAAATGAGTTATATTCCGTGGCTCCTGCTTCATCAATTCCGCGCCGACAATATCCGTCTCCAGCATATCCGTACCTATTGCGATGACTTCCGACCGGCGCGGTTTGCCAAGGACAGGCCCGTTTCCCTCAAGCCCGGTAATGCCGTCTATCACTACGATGTGAGGTTTGACCGCCCGCGCCAAATGGACTATAGGCTCGTGCAGGCCGACCCTGTGATATGTCTGCCGCTCTTTGAACGGCAGCAGCCCCCACTGATGCTTCAAGGACAATGATACTGTTGTCCTGTTGTGGGTCTTGAGTTTGGGAACGCTTATGTATATATCGGATTCCAGAAAGATATTCGGAATCGGCAAATAGCCGCAGTAATAGTTCTGAAGGTCTTCATCCCGATAAACGTTTGGCAGGTCTTTATAACCATAGCCCACATCCAGCTTGGTCCGAGGCTCATCGAACAGATTGACCAGCTTGACTCTAAGCCGTTTAGCCAATTCTTCATAACCGGACTCGCGAAAAGCCTTCCGAGCGTCAACGCCCAGGGCAGGCCCCTCAGCGATTGTAATACGCTCCACGCCGTGCGCTCGAAGCTTGTTGATTATCGCCTCCGCGACAGCCGGATGCGTAACCACGCCGCTTTCCGGCGCGCGAGGCTGGACGATATTGACCTTTATGACAGCGGACTTCTTCCCAGCCAAATCTATACTGAGATTGTCGATACCGGATTGGAACGCCTCTTCGATTTTCGGGACATCATATTGGCTGACCCGGCTTAAATATACAGACAATGTGCAGCCTCCTAGTAACCCCCTGTAGTCCCCCTTCGTAAGGGGGACGGTGTTCTCCCCTCCTTACGAAGGAGGGGTTGGGGGAGGTTAATCCATAAACTATAATAATTTCTGCTCTTTATACCATTTGATCGTGAGTTCCACGCCTCGCTCGATGCTGACCTTGGGTTTATAGCCCAACGCCAACCTCGCCTTGGACACATCCGAAGCATGATCGCAAGTAAAAAACTTGACCTGGTATTTGGTCAGTAATGGTTCAGAATGTGTCATTATCGCGCCGGCCTCGGCCAACATAGCCACGGATTTAGCCACGGTTACCGGAATTCGCATACGCGGCGCGGGAATGCCGAGTTCTTGAGCGATGACTCTCACCATGCGATCTACAGTAACCGGTTCCGGCCCGGCCAGGTTGAATATCTGGCCAAACGCCGCTTCGTTTCGCGCGACGAGCATCATTCCATCTATCACATCTTCAATATAAGTCGGGTGCAGCAAACTTCGGCCATCGCCGATTAACGGGAACCTTCCATCCCGGATCGCCCGGAACAACTTTAGTTTATGAAGATCGCCTGGTCCATAGACAAAATCAGGTCGAACTATGGTGACGGGAATCGAGCCGGTAATCTGAGCGCCCAGGGCGACTTTCTCCCCCTCGTATTTCGTTTGTTCATATTTCCCGGTCGGGTGATATGGCAGTGATTCGGGAGCCACACCGCTCATTCCGACCACGCCCGGAGTGCTGCAGTGGATAAAATGAGCTACGCCGGCGTCCCGGCAAGCCTCCAGAAGGTTTTTCACTGTCGTGACATTCGCCAGCCGCAGGTCGCTCTCTGACACCCCCCAGCCGCCGATCCGGCCTATTAGATTGAACGCGACATCGATGCCGGAGCATGGAGAAATCAGGCTTTTGAGTTCTGAAAAGTCCGCCTTACAAACCTCAACCCCCAACTTGTCCAAAGCCGATGTGTCGCTGGTTTGGCGCGCCAACGCCCTGACTTCATATCCGTCGCTCTTCAAACGACAAACAAGATGAAATCCTATAAAACCCGACGCTCCGGCTACTAGGACTCGCATATCGTTCCATCCCTGGGCGCCAACGACTCGATAACCCCAACCATTTTCCGCCAAGAGAAATCATCCATAACGCGAGAAATATTCGCCGCGAACTCTGAACCTTTCGACTCGCGGAAATACTTGATGATGGCGCAGGCCAGAGCCTCCGGATTTTGCGGCGGAACCAAATAACCCGTCTCGCCATCGGCGACAGTCTCCGGCAGGCCGCCTACTGCAGTGGCAATCACCGGTTTTCCAAATCCGAACGCGATCTGAATGATGCCGCTCTGCGTGGCCGAAACGTAAGGCAAAGCGACAACGTCCGCCGCCGTGAAATACCTGCCAACCTCCTCATTAGGGACATAACGGTCAATGACTATTACCCTGTTTTCTATTCCAAGACTCCTTATGCGGTCTATATATGGGGTCTTATCTTCGTAAAATTCCCCCACAATCAGCAGCTTTGCGTCTATTTTCTCTAAGATCAGCGGCATGGCTTCGATGAGATATTCCAGCCCCTTATAACGCCGGATAAGACCGAAAAACAGAATGACATTACCGTCTATGCCGATCTCCCGCCTACATTCTTCCTGGTCCCATATACCTGAGTTGAACACATCGTATGTCGGATGCGGCGACTTGATGACCTCGGCGCTGGGAAGCATGTCCAGAAGGTTTCGCCTGTCTTCTTCCGAATGCGCTATAAAAGAATGAGCGTTGGAAAAAGCCGCCTGTGTGAGAAATCGTGATGGACCTGACGACTCATGCGGGATCACGTTATGGCAGAGAAAAACTACCTTTGCAGATTTGCGGCATTTTCGCGCTATTGTCGCAAATGGCGGCGCGAAGAACGGATGCCACCATTGCACGACTACCATATCAGGTTGAAACTCATTGATGCGTCGGCTTGCGGCGAACCACGTCAGGGGGTTCATCGAATCGATAACCGGCTCAGCCTGCGCGCTGATCGGGGCTTCGCCGGAATCCATCTGGGTCTTTCCCGGAAACCGCAGCTTGGGAT
>JAUSEB010000272.1 GCA_030650495.1 Armatimonadota bacterium
CGCGGGCCTATATCGCGGCTTCAATAGTTGCTAATGTTTTACTTTTTTGCTTGATCGGTCGGTTCGTCCAGATGAGACCTGGTCAAACCCGCCGATCATATCAACAATATTGCTGCTGTGCAGGATTTTGAGACAGCCTGACCTTGTCCCGAAACTCAAATAAATATGTAAATCGGAAAGGCGCTAATCGTGCTAGAAAACCTTAAAAAAACCGTCTGTGAAATGAACCTGGAACTGACAAAAAACCACTTGGTGACTATGACCAGCGGTAACGTTAGCGGCAGGGATTTTGAAACCGGCTATGTTGTGATTAAGCCGAGCGGCGTCAGCTTTGAGGCGCTGCGACCGGAGCTTATGGTCGTGGTCGATTTGCAAGGCAATGTGATCGAAGGCGAAATGAAAGCCTCTGTCGACACACCGACGCATCTTTATATATACCGTAATCGCCAGGATGTAAACGGCATCGCGCACACTCATTCCAACTACGCGACAAGCTTCGCGGCCCTCGGCCAGCCGATTCCAGCTTGTCTTACCGCCATCGCGGATGAATTCGGCGGCCCAATCCCGTGCGGCCCGTATTGCCAAATAGGTGAGGAAGAGATCGGTAAGGCGGTTGTCGACTACATAGGCTCCAGTCCCGCTATTCTGCTGCAGAACCATGGAGTATTCACCATAGGCCCGACTCCCCAGGCTGCGCTCAAAGCGGCTGTTATGCTCGAAGACGTAGCCAAGACCGTCCATTTGGCGATGCTCATCGGCGAACCGATCCCAATACCCCCGGAAGAAGTCGCGCGCGGGCACAAGCGGTATATGGAGGAATACGGGCAGAAATAGGTCGGTAGTCAGCTGTCAGCTGACAGCTGACAGCTAAATCCCATTTCCCAGTATAGTTACCAGCCATAACACGCCATATCGTATGGAATACCAATCATAACTCGCAAAGTTGTTAGGGATTGGGAACTCTATTATGACGGCACAACTCGAACCCTGGGCCAGGGTTGTGGGATACCTCATTGTCGTTGGGGTATGCCTCGAATACGCTCATCGAATCTACTGGTTCATCAGCAAATGGGCCGGCCGCGCGCCGCTTAGCGTCTTCTACAAATCCTTTGTTATATCGCTTGCGGCAAACCTTCCTTTATTGATCGCCTGTGGAGTAACTTTCTCATTCTGCGTTTTCGTGGATAAAGAGTCGCTTGAAACGCTGGGACTTCGTTTTGACCTCAAACCGGGAACCTATGTCGCAGGTGGAGCGACTATCGCTTTCATCAGCGTTGCGCTAATTTTCCTGATAGGCTACTATTCCGGTTGGATACGTGTCTACTCTTCCAGGATATCCGGAAATTTCCACAAATCCCTTCCAACGGTATGTGGCGGTATTACGGAGTTTGCCACTGCTTCGATTTTTGAAGAGCTTATAATGCGCGGTTACGTGTTCTCAATTCTATACAGTAGACTCGGCCCATCTCATGCGGTGATCGGCTCCGCCGCAATTTTCTCGCTCTTCCATCTAGTGAAGCACACCCGCTTGCCGCTGCTGTTCACCATCAACGCTTTTTTCTTTGGCATTCTGGCGGCGCAGAGCCGTCTTGCCACGGGCGCGTTATGGATGCCCATTGGCCTTCACATCGGTTGGAACTTCGCCGCATCGTCGGTATTTGGGCTGCCATGCGCAGGAAGAATATACGACGGTGGATTGATTACATGCACCGTGGATGGCCCCAAACACATCACCGGCGGATATTATTCTCCTGACGCGGGGCTATTGGGTACGGTAGGCATAGTTTTCGCGGCCTCAGCATTGGTAGTCTTGACTCCGTTTGTTTAAGCCATGATGGTCGCGAATGCAAATTGCGCCCGATCAACCTATCTCTCAACTCAGCTAGTATAAATACCAGTTTTTACAACTTCTATTGACTTTGATTAGACAACGAGGTAAATTAACTTTGTTGGTGGCGGCAGAATTCATACTGTTGTCTCCAGCGCCTAAGCCGCATATCACGTAGGCGCGCGGATAGCGGCGGCGAAAGGATGCGCCGGGGGAAGGAGAAAAGGATGTCGCCGGCTTTTTGTCTTCATGCCGGTTTGCCCCTTCGTAATAAAGCTGCCTTAGTATTATCCGACACAAAGTACCAAACAAGATTGCTGACTCTTTAACGAGCCGGACAGATGGTTTCGGGGGAAGCAAATCGCCGCTAAGCTTGCACGCTGCCCCGCACAGGACTAGCGACCACGATTGAAAACGCTGATTCAATCCGCGAACTTCCTGCCAATTTGGTATGTTCCACCGTCGGAAACAGCAAAATTATTCCGCGCCAGGCTCACCCAAAACAGAAAAGGAGATGGGAAAGGATGAATTACAGGAGAGTAGTACCCCTAGTGGCGTTGGCAATCACAATGTCTGTCATTTCAGCGCCGGTTTCCGCAATCCCTGGTTATCTATCACGTACGGGGACGATCAAACATGCCTTGTTACAACCCGACGGAACGGCTGTTCAGCTTGACGCCGTAATCGTTGACAAAATCAAGGCGCAGCAGGAACCTCCATATTTCGTTATTCACGAGGTATGGGATTTTAACAGCAGGATCGTAGTAAAAGCTGATGCTCCAAGCGCTCTCAGAATGGGCCAGACTGTCGATATCGAAGGCGTCTTAGGAACACTCTCGAATGGAGTACGCTCAATCGAGAATGTAAAGATCATCGGTTATTTCGACAGCATCGGCAGCTTGATCCTTAGTGGGCCGGTACGAAAAGGATATAGCGGTCCCACGCCATGGCAGTATAAAGCGGAGCTAGGAGGAGGCGCAGGCGTTAGTTCCCTCTCCGCGTCGCCGTTGGATGCGGGGACATTTCCTACCCCAACTCCTGATCCACTGCCACCGCCAGGTTTTTACAGCACGATCGCAGACCTTCTTGCAGATAATCCGCCCGGAGCAAATGACGGTCTTGGAATATCACTTCAATGTAAGAGAGTCGTTTCTGTCGGAACAGACGCGACGTATGGTAAATACATGATTCTCGGCGAAGATAGTTCGCCTGAAACACTCAAAGCTTACTATTCTCAAGGCGTAAACGCGACGGATCGTGTAAATATAATCGTCGGCCAAATAAGGACTGTGGGAAGCAGCATAGTCTTGTGCGTTGATAGCGGTCCAGGATATGATCCACAAGCATATCGTGGAAACATTCAGCCGGTTGTGTACGGGAATATTGGTTTTGCAAGGACTTTACTCGATGAAGCGTCCGTCACCATCACCGGCAAGATTGCAATATCTGAAAAAGATTTATCGACCAATGCTTTTTACGTCGAAGATCCTAACCGAGGCTCCGGAATCCGTGTTGTCTACACTGGCGCAGAAACAATAGCTATCGGCGCCACCATGGATGTCACGGGAAACATGAACACAGCTGCGGACGGCGAAAGAGAGATATTGGCGAATAGCGTTAATATAACATCTCCGTCAGGCCAGGCTCCTATGCCACTAGGTATAAATATGTATAGTCTTGGTGGACAATCCTTCAATGTCCGCACGCCTGGCGTCAATGTCCCGTCTGAAGCCGCGGGTTTGTATAATGTGGGGAGTCTTGTAAAGACCTGGGGAAGAGTCACCAGCGTGGATAAGCCTTCCCAGATTATGTATGTTGACGACGGCGCCGCCCATACCAATGGTGACGGCCCGATAGGTGTGAAGGTCGTTTGGGCAGCTGATGGCACAACCGCCGCCGCCCCCGCCGTGGGCGATTATTTGATGGAAATCGTCGGAATCAGCGGCCTTGAGGCTCGCGGCTCCGGCCAATACGCCAGAATTCTGCGCATTCGGAAGATCAATATTCCAGTCCTTCAAGGTGTATCTCAGGAAACGGGCGCCGCTCTATCTTGGACTACGCAGGATTATGCGTCTTATCGGCTTTACCGAAGCGCTAGCGACATCGGTCCGTTTGAGCTGATTGCCAGCCCGGCCCAGGGCAGCTATTTCGATGGCAGTTTGGCCAACGGAACCTATTATTATAAAGTTAGCGCGGTCGTTGCGGGAATCGAGGGCGCGTCGTCCAATGTAGTGGCGGTCACGCTAGGTCCTCCCCCTCCCCCTCCTGATAATATCCTTCCTATAACCGAAGTGTCTCTTGCGGGCGAGGATTCAAATGGCTGGTTTAGAACCGACGTCATAGTTACTCTTACTGCAATGGACAATCACGGCGTTGCGGCCACAAAATACAGCTTAGATGGCGGAGCCGCTTGGAACGACTACGCCGCTCCGTTTACATTGACTGAGAGCAAGGTCGCTACGGTCTACTCGATTGATACTTCGGATAACGAAGAATTCCCTCACGAACATGAGGTAAAGATAGATAAACTTGCCCCAACCAGCGCCGCAAGTATTAGCGGCAACCAGCAGAACGGTTGGTATAAGGGCGATGTGGTGGTCACTCTTAGCGCTGTTGATAGCGAAGGCGGCAGCGGTGTCGAATCCACGGAATATGATATGAACGACAATCTCTGGAGGCCGTATACCCAGCCGTTCACGATAAACCAGAGCGGCATAACGGTGTTTAGAGTGCGTTCAAAAGACAACGCCGGTAATCAGGAAGAGCCAGTTCTTCAGGCTGTTAATATAGACAACTTGCCGCCGATAGCGATCATCAGCCTGGCGGGCAATCAGCAAAACGGCTGGTTTAACACCGACGTTGTAGCTACTATTGGAGCAATGGACAATGAGGGCGGCAGCGGAGTCTGGATGCTTGAATATGACTTAGGAGACGGCAACTGGATGCCTTACCTCGGCCCGATTACTTTGACTCAAGAAGGCCCGGCTGTCATCAGAGCAAGGGCTACTGATAACGCCTATAACCAGGGCTTGCCCGTCCAGCAGGATATGTTGATCGACAAGACCGCTCCTATCACAAGCATCGGATTGACCGGTGATTTGCAAAACAACTGGTATGTGGGTGACGCGACAGTTACCCTAACGGCGCTTGACAATGAAGGCGGCAGTGGCCTCCAAACCGTGCTATTCGATTTCAACGACAGTAACTGGCAGCCTTACACCGGCTCATTCGTGATCAGCCAGGAGGGAGTGACGATAGTCCGTGCTCTCTCAATAGACAACGCGAACAATGAAGAGGCCGCTGTTCAACAAGAAGTCAAGATAGATAAAACTCCTCCAGTTGTCTCGATCAGCCTTGAAGGCGGACTTCTGGGTGAATGGTATAACAGCAATGTCGTGGTTACCGTGACAACAACGGATAACGACGGCGGAAGTGGGCTTCAGACGGTTGAGTATGACTTCAATGACGAGAATTGGCAGCCGTATATTGGCCCGTTCACTGTCTCCCAAGATGGCATTACCAACGTCAGAGCGCGAGCAAAAGACAACGCGAACAACCAGTCCGTGGTAGTTCAGCAAGAGATCAAGATAGACAAAGCGCCGCCGTCAACTGCCATCAGTCTGAGCGGAACCCAGCAGAGCGGTTGGTATAACACCGATGTGGTGGTGACAATAACTCCCGTCGATAACGAAGGCGGCAGTGGTATTAAGAGAATCGAGTACGATCTCAATGACGATAACTGGCTTGTCTACACCGAGCCGTTCACACTGAGTAACAATGGATCGACAATCGTCAGATCTCGCGCGATCGACAATGCCGATAATCAGTCCGTTCCTGTCCAGCAGTTGGTTAAGATCGACAAGATCGCGCCAACGACCGCGTTCAGCTTGAATGGTGATTTCCGGCATGGCTACTATATAAGTGACGTAGTGGTCACGCTGAATTCTACTGACAATCAGGACGGCAGCGGCGTTCTGCGGACCGAATATGACCTCAATGACGACAACTGGCGGCCATACACCACTCCGTTCACGCTCAGCGAGCACGGCATAACGACTGTAAGGGCTCGTTCGATTGACAACGCGAGCAACCAGGGCGTTGCGTCTCAACAGGTTGTCAACATCAACAAGTCCGCTCCAATTTCCACGATCAAGTCTCACTTTAACAATAAAGAGATTGCGGCGGGTAATTGGATATGGTTCAACAGCGTCCTCAAATTGAAGAGGGACAAAATTGAGAATACACCTGTCACGATCTGGTTCGTAAATCAAATGATTGAGTTCCAGGCGAACGGCGTGAAGTACAATCTACCCGTGCCTGATTCTGCTGTTGTGTTCGATCCGAATTGCACAACGGCCACAACTCAATACGATAATGCAGGGCAGATATGGGTGACAACTGTTCCCGCTCTTCACCAGATGAAGATGTTCCAGTCAGGCCTGGCGTTCCAGGTTCCCGCTAACTTGCCTAAGGGTATCAACCCGGTCAAATGGTCCGGGCAGTTCTACACCGATACGCCTGGTGCGAAAGTTGACTGGAAGTGGGCGGCGTCCGTCTACACCCAGTTCACAAGCGATTATAACGCGCTTGGCGTGAAACCTATCGGTGGCGATGACTGGAGCGATTTCGACAACCGCGACCATGCGGGCACGCCGGAGAACTTCAAGGACTTCGCGATCGACGGCGCTCGCGGTATGCGCGGCGTACCGTTCAAAGGACAATATAGCGGAACGGGACATGCTGACCCAATCCTTTGGTAGGGTGTATTTTGCCCAACTAAACTAAACATATCAAGGGCTGCCGGCTCGTGGGAAGGCCGGCAGCCCCTTATCCACAGCCAATATGAATTGATTTCGGACCACTTTGATCGGGCGCAATAATACCACCGCGCCCGATCAGCCCGGGTGTATGTCATCTATGGGGAGCGTTTGTAGGGGCGAAGCATCTGCGCTCGTTTCTGATACAGTGTGCGGAGTCGTAGGGCAGATGCTTCGCCCCTACGATTTCCCCACATTTGACACGCGCCCGATTAGCCACCGGCAATTGTATTTGCAGGAGCGATTGGAGTGTTGGTTCGCGAGCGGTTGTGCCGGCCATTGTTGCTTGTAGTTCTTGTGGTAGTTGCTTGTATTCCCTTACTGCCTGCTGCCGCAAAATCCGCTAACGCCCGGCAGGGCAAGATCGATTCCTCTCTTGCCCTGGCGTACAGCTTCTACAAGCAGCGTCCCGAGGATATTCCCGATGATCTGCGCCGTTTGGCGGACGAGCAGGGCATAGCGGGGATCATAACTTCACGCCGCCCCCTGAATAGTTCGGAAGATAAGCTCCTCAAGGGCCTTGGCGTCCATCTTCGTCGAAACTCCCACTTGTCCGGCGGCGGTCATTCTCACATTCCGTGGCAGTCTATCGATAAGCTGGCCGATCTGGACTTTGTCGATTTCATTAGCTCCGATTGGAGTCCCAGCGTAGTCTCCTGCCTCGATGTTAGCGCGCAGCAAACCGGGGCCAAAACGGTTTGGTCTACACTTGACCAGGTGGGCAGCCTCATAACCGGGCAAGGCATAATCGTTGCGTCTTTCGATACAGGCGTGGATGTTTACCACCCCGGCCTTTGGAAACCTGATGGGCCTGTCCGAGACTGGATAGATGTTAATTCCAATGGCGTATTCGACAATGGCATAGACACCGTTGATATGAACGGCAGCGGCTCCGCTGATCCAGGGGAATTGTTAAACTATTCCAAGGGATCGGCGCTGAACTGGCTCGGCCAGGTCTCGAATGCTTCCGGTCCTTATGTGGCTGCTCAAGACTGGCTGTATAACGACGCAAATGCTAATGGCGTTCGTGATTACGGCCTGAGCTTCGGTGAAGCCGCCCCCACTTATGGGGAGCGGATTTATTTACTACAAGATTCTAACGGCAACGGTTCTATCGATGTTGGCGAAAAGCTGGTCGAGTTAAAAACATCCAAAGTATTGGCTACTCTAGGCTCCGGCGGTGTAACGCGGACGCGCGGCGTAAACCTCATCTCAACCCCGGCGGATACGCTTGGCCATGGAACTTCCGTGTGCGGCATTATTTGCGGCGAAACACCAGCGATGAGGAAGTATGTGGGGATAGCTCCCGGCGCGGAGCTTCTCGTGGCCGACAGATACGCGAATTCGTATACAAACTATATCCCTTGGGCCGAACAGCGAGGCGCAAAGGTTATGATATATGAATTCGGCGCATGGACTTTTCAATTTATGGACGGCTCATCTACTCTCGAACAGATGATAACCGCGGAAGCCGCGAAGGGAATCGTTCAAATCACCCCAGCGGGCAACCTGGCCAATGTTAAGAAGCATACCTCGGTCTCCGTTGGTCCCGGAGCCACGAAAGATCTGACGATGAACGTTCCATCCGGGCGAGGCATCACCGCTGTTTACGCGTCCGTTATCTGGACTCGCCAATCCAGCCAGGTTGCGTTCAAGCTGACTAACCCTGCGGGAGCCACGTATGATTTATTCGGAGATTCGACCTTCAGGACCGACCCGTCCGGCAATTCGTATTGGTCGAATGGGATACTAGAGTCATCGAGACATACAAAAAGATACGACATCACCATCTCCCGCTCGTCCGGCGTCACCACCGGCAATTGGAAGATCGTCATTACGAACAACTCGTCCAGCGCCATACAGTTCAATGGATTCGTGTCGGACAATTTAGCAGTCTGGTCGGGAGGAACCGTATTCTCAGGCAACATCTCGACCGCCAAAACCGTAACATGGCCCGCCACCGCTGATAAGACGTTAAGCGCAGGCTCATTTTCCACAAGAGGCGTAACCGTGCCCGTGGGCGCTCGCAGCGCTTACAGCAGCATAGGCCCAATGATCTCTTCAACCGACCAGGCCGTTGATCTCTGCGCTCCCGGAAACAGCGATGTATTCACACTCGCATCAAAAGACGCGCTGAATCCTATCGGGTCATATATAGCTTTTGGAGGAACCAGCGCCGGGGCTGCTCACTTGGCCGGCGCGGCGGCTCTGTTACTACAAGCAAATCCAAATCTCACCGCCTATGAAGTGTCGGAGCTGATTTCCGGCTGCGCTTCGACGGATACATACACAGGCGATGTGCCAAATGAGTCTTGGGGATACGGCAAGCTGAACATATTGCCAGCCGTGGAAAACGCAATCTCCCCGGCTCTCGATCCCTTGGCGGCGATTAAAGGCGGCAACTCGGATGGAAACGTAGTCCGAACGTGGGGCAAAATAGTGATTGCCGTGGGTAACGACGGCTCCCCGTATTTCTATATCGAAGAGGCTGGCAGGACAAGCGGCCTGAAGGTAGTGGGCGGACCATGGCCCGTGGTGGAAGGCGACAAGGTGGAAGTTACCGGGATACTCTCGACGGTCAATGGCGAACGACAGATAAACGCTTCCAATGTTAAGATTGTGGTTCAGCGCCAGGCCGTTCCCCTTCCTCTTGGGATAAGCGCTCATTTGCTGGTTGGAGGGAATTCCAACGGTTCTCCGGGTCTGTCGCAGGCAGTCGGGCTTAATAACGTCGGACTGCTCGTCACAAGTTGGGGAGAAGTTACCTCCCTCGAACCCGACAAGTTCTATATGAGAATCGAGCCGTCCTTTGAAGTAGGCGTAGCCTTAGGCGGGCTTACACCGCCTGTTGTCGGCAATTTCGTGTCGGTCACCGGTGTAAGCTCAGTCGAGATGCGCGATGGGACTCCTCAACGCCTATTGCGGCCCCGACGCCAGTCGGACATTATTATTCTTAGATGATTTGCTGAAAGACTCCATTACCCCGAACCTCAAGGGAGGGGGAGCTTGTCCCGATACATACATAAGGCTTGTTTCGGGATTTCCATTCCGCTGCGCTCCATTCAAATCCCGAAACACCGACCGGCGCTAGATTGGAAGCTGTCAGCTGTCAGCTGACAGCTGACAGCTTTCCCTCAACCCTCAACTTCGCCCACGCGTTGACGATTCTTGTCCAGCCGGGTTAAAATAGGAGGCGGACGATAAAACAATAGGTATGCGATATACCTTTAGGGCAATTTGGCCCCGGCATAGTTAAGGAGCAAGAAAGTAATGGCAAAAGCAAGCGTAGCTTCCCCGGATAGCGCAAAACTCACATCTTTAGGCGAAACCAAGGAAACTCTTCTGGATTTCCTGCGGCAAATGTGCGAGATACGTTTCTTTGAAGACAAGGTCTACAGCCTCCTCCGGGAAGGAACGATTAAAGGAGCTTCACATCTATACGCGGGACAGGAGGCGGTCGCGGTCGGCGCGATTTCGGCAATAGAAGACCGCGACGTTATCGCAAGCACGCACAGAGGCCACGGTCACTGCGGCGCTATGGGGCGCAAGCATGCCAGGACGGAAAAAGATCGCCAGGACCACTGGAACAAGATGATGGCGGAGTTGATGGGCAAGCAGACCGGCTACTGCAAAGGCCGGGGCGGGTCGATGCATATCGCTGATGTCGAAAAGGGGAATTTGGGCTCCACGGGTATCGTCGGAGGAAATATCCCAATCGGAACCGGCGCCGCGCTTGCCGAGAAGTTGAAAGGTGAGGGAGCCGTCGTTCTCTGTTTCTTCGGTGACGGCGCGACCAACACCGGCGCTTTCCACGAATCTTTGAATATGGGTTCTACGCTTCTTTGCGGACTCCCAATCGTATATATCTGCGAGAACAATCTATACGGCATGTCCGTGCCGTTCCATAACAAATCCGTTGATTGCGCGGGCCAGGCGTCAAATGTAGAAGACATTGCCGTCCGGGCCAAAGCTTATGCAATGCCGGGTGAGGTCGTTGATGGGATGGATGTCCTTGCGGTCAAAGCAGCCATTGAAATAGCCGTCGAGCGCGCCAGGACGGAGAGCGTACCAACTCTCATAGAATGTAAGACCTACCGATGGTACGGCCACTCCTCCAGCGATCAGCGCGTTTACCGCACCAGGGAAGAGGAGAAAGAGTGGCACGACCGCTGTCCGATAACCGTCCTTCGCGGCAAGATGCTTAAGGCGGGGGTTGCCACTGAGGCGGAGCTTGACGCGATTCAGGCGAAGGCCGAGCAGACCATCGAAATCGCCACCCAGTTCGCGCTGGACAGCCCTTATCCTGACGTCGCTGATCTGTATAACGATATATACGTTCCCGTTGACGCGCAAAAGCTGGAGTCCGACAAGGCCGCCGAGGTTGTTGTACGGTCTAAAGTCAGAGTTATTGAGGACGAGGTTCGCGCCATGGCCCGTGAAGTTTCGGGAGCAAATCCCAAAGCCGCTTTGCCAAAACTCAAGGCTGACGCGACCAAGGCCGTGCATGACAAGTATGGCGTTCCGATCATCAGCTACGGGCAGGCTATTGTCGAAGCCCATCGTGAGGAGATGAAGCGCGATGAGTCAGTTGTGATAATGGGTGAAGATGTCGGCATCTACGGCGGCGCTTACGCCGCTACACGCGGACTCCTCGACGAGTTCGGCACGAAGCGCGTTATGGACACCGCTATTTCCGAAATGGCAATCGCCGGAGCAGCCGGCGGCGCCGCGATGCGCGGAATCCGTCCCGTGGCGGAAATTATGTACGTCGATTTCGCCACTATCTCATCCGACCAGATCATCCACAACATTGCTTATAATAGATATATGTTCGGCGGCAAGACCAAAGTTCCGTGCGTTATACGAACAGAAGGCGGCGTTGGCCGGTGTATCGCCGCCCACCACTCGGAAAGTCTTGAAGCCTGGTTCATGCACATTCCCGGACTTTACGTCGTTATGCCGTCAACCCCGTACGACGCCAAAGGTCTGCTCAAAGCGTCTATTCGCGACGACAACCCAGTCATCTTCATAGAGCACAAAGTGCTCTATTCAGGAGTTGTCGGGCCGGTTCCTTCCGAGGACTATATCATCCCGCTCGGCGTCGCCGACATCAAGCGCGAGGGAACTGACGTTACTATCATCGCCTACAGCCGCATGGTACACTTTGCTTTAGACGCGGCTTTGGAGCTGGAAAAGATGGGAATTAGCGCGGAGGTCGTTGACCCTAGAACCTTACAGCCGCTGGATGTCGAGACTCTGGCCAATTCCATCCGCAAGACCGGCAGGGTTATCACAGTTTCCGAAGGCTATCCGCGATGCGGAGTCGGCCCGGAGATCGTCCGCCAGGCTTGCGAATTCAAATTCAGCAACGGCTACACCGGCTTCGACTACCTCGACGCCCAGCCGA